>JAEYQO010000056.1 GCA_023409975.1 Bacteroidota bacterium
TGAACAGGAAGATCATGCACCCGAAGATCATGATGAATGCCAGCAAGAGACTTTCCTTCAGACTGTTGATAATAAAGCGGCTGCCCTCGAGGAAGACAATACTTGTTCCTGTAAAAGAAACATCATAATGAGCCGTATCAAACAGTTCCAGGGTTTTCGGTCTTATGCTATCAAGCAGCACCGGAAGGCGTTGGCTACCGACATCTGCCATGCTTATACTCAGGCGGGACAATTGCTTGTTGCTATCCACAAAAGCACTGGTCAGTTTACTGAACATGGAATTTTTGTCGCCCCTCGACCGGAGATAAGGTTGTATGAAAGCTCCATCGAACATATTGGGAACACCATAACTGGTGCTATCACCATCATAATATGCCTGGCGGGCAAACTTGACCCCCTCCACGATAGACAAGCTGTGGCCGATTTCCGGGAACTGCGCCAGGTACTGCGTTAGCTCGTCCATCTTTTGAAGAACGGGTAGAGAGACAGCGCCGTTCTTACGGCGGGTATCGATTACGATTTCCAGTGGCATTACGCCTTTAAAATGTTTTTCAAAGAACTTGAGATCCTGGTACACTACATCATCCTTTGGCAGATCATCAACCACATGTCCTACAGTATTCAGTCGCATCATGCCCACTACGGACAACAGACAAATCAATACTGTAAATCCATAGATCCAGGGGCGATGACGGAAAACCCAGTTCGTTATGGTAGTGAGCAGGTTGTTTATCCACCGGCTTTCAAGATAATTGGTGTGACGACCCTTTGGAGGAGGCAGGAAGCTAAACAGGGCGGGAATGAAAATAAGCGAGATCAGAAAGATCGCCATGATGTTGATACCTGCTACTAATCCGAACTCTTTTAGCAGTGTACTTCTTGTGAAGAAGAAGACGCCGAAACCGATGGCAGCAGTAAGATTGGTAAACAATGTAACAATCCCCATCCTGTCAACCATCCGGAGCAAGGACCGGAGCTTATTCTGGTTCTTATTGTATTCAGAGTGGTATTTGTTGAGCAGATATACGCAGTTTGGAATCCCGATCACGACGATTAGTGGGGGGATCAAAGCGGTTAGGAGCGTGATCTTATAACCCAATAACACGATGGTGCCCTGACTCCAGACGACGCCTGCGGCCACAACAAGCATAGAGGCAAGAACAGCCATGAAGGAACGAAAGAAAAGAGCGAGGATAACAGCGGTAAGGACGAAGGATAACAAGATGAAAAGCTTCATTTCATCCTGCACCTGAGTAGCCATCATGGTGCGGATCAATGGCAGGCCAGAGTAGTGGAGCTTTACCTCGTGTTTCTCTGCGAATGCCTCACTGTGATCGAGAATCTGCCGGACGACAGCCGTACGATTCTTACTGTTCAGGACATTTTTATCAATTCTTATAGCCAGTAAGTAAGCATTGGATTCTGGATTGTAAAGAAAACCCCTGTAGAATGGAAGGTTTAAAAAGATTTTCCGGAAACTATCCGTGTGTTGAAGCGGCGCCTGCGGCAGCATCTGAACAACCTGTAGTTTACTGGTACTTGTATCCTTCACCAGATTAATAGCTCCGGGAATGCTCAGTACGTTTTCCACAGCTTTTATTTGTTCAAGCTGCCGGACCAGTGCTGTATAATCATTGAAAAAATCTGGTTCAAAGAAACGTTCCGTTTGAACGCCCACGACCATCAGGTTACCGTCCTCACCAAACTGGCTGCGGAACTCCTGATAAGCTTTGTATTTTGGATTGTCTGTAGGTATTGCGCTGGTGAACTCATAACTCAGTTCCACCTTCGAAGCGAAGTAACCCATCACGCCTGTCATCACCAGGAGTAACACGAGCAGGTATACCCGGAACTTGATGATGAAGGCAGCTAAGCGGTGCCACATTTACAAAAGAATAGGGCGCAAAAGTATAAAAACGAGGTGACTTAAGCTTTTTCCGCCTACGAACGCTTTCGAGCGACTCCCTTATTTCAGTTAAACCCCACAGCGATTTTCGTTCAGGCCTCAGCAAGTTGTGCTAAGCCAAAAGCCTCACGGAAGACTGCGTAGGCAGCACTGTCTCCTTTGACACGTTGCCTTGGTGCCTTCCTGTCTAAATCCCAAAGGATCCATCGGTCGTTCATGCAACGGAAATAATACACCTGCTCATACACGAATCCTTTGCCGGGTTTCCGGGGGAGCCTGCGAAAGCTCATTTTCACCAGTTCGATGCCTTTGTGGTGATAATTGAAAAAACCGCCGAAATGTTCTCCTCCTAACTTAATGGTAAACCCGAAGCTTGTATTCAATACCCTCATTTCCAGTTGTTTGTGTGAATTTACGAAGTTTCAGAGTTCAAAAAACATACCGAACTTCCCCGAAAATGTTAATTGAACATATTCGGCAGCGCTAGAGGAGTAAAAACCTGTCGGCATCCTTTAAAAATGGAAGATTTGTGCGTGTTTCTTCCAGCCTTTGCCTGCTTAGACGGACAGTTTTCACTATTTCATATCCTGACTGCTGCCAGAGCACTTCTCCCAGAGGATCATAGACTGCTGAATCGCCGCTGTAGCTGATCTCCTTTCCATCGACTCCCACTCTGTTGACACCCACAACAAAGGATTGATTTTCAATCGATCGAGCCTGTAACAGCGTTTTCCAGGCCAGTGAGCGACGTTCGGGCCAATTGGCAACATAGATCAGTACATCGTACTGTATAGAGGGTACAGCAGCGCTTTCCTCATCTGTTCTCCATCCGGCGTTGTTTCTGGACCAGACAGGGAACCGCAGATCATAACAGATCAGGGGACATATTTTCCACCCATTGACGCTGACGATCAGTCGCTTATTTCCTGCTTCGTAGTGGTCGTTCTCCCTCGCAAAGCCAAATAAATGTTTCTTGTCATAGCAACCGATCCGGCCATCGGGCTGGACCCATACCAGTCGGTTATAAAACTTATCGTTCTCTCTGATGATGAGGCTACCGGTGAGAATGCATCTGAATTTTTTCGCCACATTAATCATCCAGTTTACGGCAGTTCCCTCCATTGGCTCGGCAAGTGTTTCCGGGTTCATGCTGAAACCTGTACTGAACATTTCAGGGAGCACCACCACTTCCAGTGGCCCCTCGGCCTGTCCGATAAGCTCCTCCAGACGTATCAGGTTAGCCTGTTTGTCCTCCCAGATGAGATCTGCCTGGATAAGCGTAACATGTAATTGATCTGCTGCCATCACAAAAGAATTCCTGTTGTAACAGGTCAAATATAATTCTAATTGACTGGCTGGATCCAGTTGGCAGTCTATCCTTAATTTTATCTCATGCTGCAGCTCAGACACCGCGCTTTTGAACTTGAATTTGAATATCCTTTCACCATATCCAAGGGAACCAAAACTCACCAGCCGACCCTGGTCGTGGGACTGGGGCTCGGTCAGCTGATGGGACTCGGGGAGGCACCGGCCATTAACTATTATGGAGTTTCTGTAAGTGATATGATCGCTATGCTGGAACAGAAACGCAGCCTGATAGAGCGGTATGCACTGACAGATCCTCAACGTTTCTGGCATTTTTTGCATCACCTGCTTCCGGGTAACAATTTTCTGATGGCTGCCCTCGATATAGCCGGATGGGATTTGTTTTCGAGGATGAGAAGACAACCACTTTACAGAACACTGGGCCTTTCAACAGCAGTACGTCCATTGAATGACTATACTCTGGGTCATGCAAAGTTGGAAGAGATGGCAGCAAAAATGAGGGCCCATCCAGCGGCAGTATACAAGGTCAAAATGGTGAACACTGCGGATATCGACCTGCTGCGTTATCTGAGAACACATACCGGCAGCCCTTTCAGGATAGATGCAAATGAGGGATTTGACTTTGATGGCTTCAGGGCGATTCTGCCCGAGTTGGTGAAGCTGGGTGTGATACTGGTGGAACAGCCCCTGAATAAAAATGATTGGGAAGCCATGAAGGAACTGAAGGAAATCAGTCCGCTGCCATTATACGCTGATGAAAGCTGTGTGGAAGAACAGGATGTTGCCAGGTGTGCTGAAGCTTTTCACGGCATCAATATCAAACTCACAAAATGCGGGGGTATCACTCCAGCCTTGCGGATGATCACCGAGGCCCGAAAGCTAAACCTTAGAATCATGCTAGGATCGATGAACGAGAGTACGATAGGTACAGCTGCTCTGGCACATCTATCGCCGCTTGTTGACGAACTGGATGCCGATGGTCCTTTACTGTTGAAAGAAGATGTGGCTGACGGACTGCGATTCGACCGTGAAAGAGTGTCTGTATCGGATAGTCCGGGACTGGGCATAGTTTTCTTTGGGGAGAAGAGATCAAATTGACCTACTATATTTGAACGGATGAAGATTCAACAGGATGTCTCACTAAAGTCGTATAACACCTTCGGCCTTGATGTTGCAGCAGCGTTCTTTACCGAACTGACCGATGAACAGCAGTTGTTGCCCCTGACGACGGAGCGGCAGTGGCCTGCTGAGAAACGCGTATTGGGGGGTGGCAGTAATATTCTGTTAACAAAGCCAGTTAAAGGTCTTCTCGTGAAAAATTCGCTCAAAGGGATCGCAGTGCTGGAGGAAAATGACCAACACGTGTGGTTGGAAGTGAAAGCGGGAGAAGTTTGGCATGAACTGGTACTTTACGCTATAGAGCGTAATCTGGGCGGATTAGAAAACCTCGCCCTGATTCCTGGCTGCGTAGGAGCAGCCCCCATGCAGAATATTGGGGCCTATGGAGTTGAGGTACGGGATACAATTGAAGAGGTTGTCGCCTGGCATTGGGAGGAACAGGCATTTATCAGACTGAAGAAGGAGGAGTGTCGCTTTGGATACCGTGACAGTATATTTAAGCAAGAGCTAAAGGATAAGGTACTGATCAGCTCAGTCATATTCAAACTCAACAAAGTGCCTACCCTTAACACAAGCTATGGTGCACTGCAACAAGAGCTGGATAAAATGGGAGTTCAGAGTCCTTCCGTTAAGAACATTGCGGACGCAGTGATAACGATACGTAGTAGTAAGCTACCTGATCCCAAACATATAGGGAACGCAGGAAGCTTTTTTAAAAACCCTGCTATCGCCCCTGAGCTATTTGAAAGGTTGAAAGCGCATTATCCAGAAATCCCGAGTTTCCCTGTGTCAGAAACTAGTGTAAAAGTACCGGCTGGCTGGTTGATCGAGCAGGCTGGCTGGAAAGGATACCGGGAGGGAGACGCCGGAGTTCACCCCAAACAGGCACTTGTGCTGGTAAACTATGGGAAAGCAACAGGGCTGGACGTTTACCGGCTTTCAGAGAAGATACTTAATTCGATCCTGGACAAGTTTGGCATTACTCTGGAGCGAGAGGTGAACATCTGGTAAGCTTAAAAGAACAAGGCTGCTTACAACATGCTCCACCATATAGTGCGGTGCGCCCAATTACCCCATTTTGAGATACTTTTATTCAGATTGGTATATAGTTCTTCCTGATTTACTTTTTTCCCTTTTGAAGGTTTCTTCAGATCCTCGGGGCGCGGTGGAATGATATCTACTTTAGTTGCTATCCAGGTTGTGTGCAGTCGGGGTACTGCAATCTGCATGATCATTCCTGGTAAGCCCCCGAACATTTCAGGTCCTCCGCTGGCTGGAATATCTTCCGTATAGAACGCAACAACATATACTGAATCACAGATCCTGCTTACTGCCTTTCTGCATTTATAGTCAGCAATCACGCGGATTTCATCCATAATTTTCCACTCCAGCTTACGAAGACTGTCTTCGACGAGAAAACGCTCTTCAAATATGAGCTTGGCTGCTGCTACATGGTTGTTCTTCAGATCGGTGAACACCACATTCTCAGCCGCTGGTGGATTCATCCACATCATCTTTGTCGTCTGTTCGGATTCACGTCCGGGTTTGTAGATACTGGCATCCCCATTGAACTGTAGATCGAAATAGCTGGTAGTAAATTTGGGGGCGCTGGATTTCATTTTATCCATCCATATCTTGTTCTCCTCGGTTGTCATGTCTTCGATCTGACGGATAAGGTTCACCTTCCTTTCGTATTCGATCTTACCATAAGTAGTAAACTGTCCAACAGCATCCGGATGGCTCAAAAGAACTCCAGCAACAATAAGTATTTTACGACTAAAAAGTTTCATAGCATTTATTGAGAAATGATGATCGACGCATCTTCATCAGGTTTTACTTCACCTGCTGCAGTTTTGCTGAAATTCCAGATAAGACTTAACATGCCGTAACGTCTGATGGTATTGTACTGATCTTGAGTGACCATGTTTCCAAACCCATTTCTGCTGAATCCGATATTCTGATCCAGGATATCATTCACGTAAGCCCTTAGTTCCAGATTATCCCCTTTAAGAAATTTCCTGCTGATATAGGCATTCCAAAGAAACACATTGTTGTTATTGTCGAAGGCTGCAACTTTTTCTCGTATGTTCCATTCAAAATTGGTTCCTATTTCGAACTTAAACGGAAGTTGAACAGTAGCGTCGAAACTAAGATCGTAGGTGAAGAAATTTGTTTTGGAAGCGTTGACACTTGCGGTGTTCTGGCTATAGGATATACCGGGACGCAGGCTGAGATTATATTTTTTCTCCTTGTCGTGATTAAAATCGAGGCTTAAGGAATAGGTATTATTATAGCTTTCATTTCGCAGGCCATTAATGTAATTGATATACCTGCCCGTATTGATATTTCCCCAGAAGCCAGCCCTCAGGTCCAGCTTTCTGATTTGCTTGCCCCAGCCACCATACGCCCATCCGTTGTAATTGCCATTGACATTTATATACTGGTAGTATCGAACACGCGCAGCATCGATCGTTTCTGCCCGGCTGATATCGTTTGAAGTGAAATTGACGCCCCCGCCGAGATAGGAATAAGTGCCGGAGAACACCTTATAATCGTGATACCTGAAGAATATATTATGACCGAACTCCTGATCGAGTTCTGCATTACCTATAGCAATATTCAGTGGATCGGTATTCTGTCTGAGCGGCTGTATTTGTTCCAGTGTAGGCTGACGGGTGGATCCGTTGTAGTTGATCGACATCGACTTTTGTTGTGCCGGTCGATACACAAGTGACATCCTTGGGAAGAAATTAGTATAATTCCGCGTTCTGGTTCCTGTGCCACCAAACTGATCGATCTGACGGAATTGCGTAGCAGATACCGATCCGCCAAATGAAAAATTCAGTTTCTTGTAAACAAACCTCAGATTTGTCCCCCCCGTATTTGTCAGGACATTGAAATCATACTTGCTGCTGAATAGGCTATCAGGCACATCGTAGGCACCGTCATTCTGATTCTGATTGTAGGAAATCCTATTGGCAAAACTGTTGTTGATTGAAAGTCCATAATTCACTTCCAGGAAAATAATTTCGGATAGTGGTTCCGTATAAGATGCATTCCCTGTTAACTGAAAGTTCCTTGAATCATTTGTCTTAAACTGGTTAAGGCTAACACTATCGATGAAATCAGTATAAAGAGTACTTTCTGACTTCAGCCAACTCTCTCCGGTCGATTCCCGGAAGTTTTGATTCATCGTAAGACTCAGCGTGCGACCCTTTCTGTTGAACTTCGTGCGGTAGGAAAGGGTGCTATTGATCGTCCTGTTGATTACAGCTGTGTTGACGCTCCTCTTGTTGGTATTAAACAGATTTCCGCTGGTATCGATTGACACAGTACTGTAGTCTGTAGCCGTTAGCGTGTTGGAATATCCGGCGTTGGCTGTAATTCTTAGCTGCGAAAGGGAATCGTATTTCCATTCCATTAAGCCATCCACCCGATGACGTTCGCCAGTATTAAAGGCCGTGTTACGTTCGTCGGTGTAGTATTGAGCCGAATCCAGGTTGTATTGAGTTAGTGTATTCCCAACGGTTTCGACATTATTCTTCCCGTATCGATAGTTGCTGCTCATATGCAACTTGTCTTCGAACCACTTATTGGAATAGTGAATTCCGCCTGTCCATGCCTGGGGAAGTCCTTTACCCCGGTAGTCTCCATCCCAACCCACGAATTCTCCGTCGCCTCCGGAACTATAGGTTATCATCATTCCCTCCTCTGTAAAATCTGTGTTGCTGCTTCCGCCTGTATACTGTTGTTGTTCTCTCCAACCCATGCCGAGCTTTCCGGTATTGGCAGCTATACCAAAAACGGAAAGTTTCCGTTTGCCTCTGAAGGCATTAAGCATTCCCTGGTTTTCGTAAAAACCATCTGTACCACCGGACGCTACCGCCTTCCCGAAGAAACCCTTTTTCATGTTGTCCTTCAGTTGAAGATTGATCGTCTTCTCCCGCACGCCATCATCTATGCCTGTGAACTCCGCCTGTTCACTCTTCTTATCGAAGACCTGAACCTTATCAACGGCTTTGGCCTGCAGGCTTTTTGTTACTACTGCAGGGTCATCGGTAAAGAATTCCTCCCCATCGACCAATATCCGATTCACTTTCTCACCCTGAGCTACCACTTCGCCATTCTTATTGACCTGCATCCCCGGTAACTTTTTCAGGAGTTCCTCGACAGTCGCATTTTCTCTTACCAGAAAGCTATCTGCAACGTATTCGATGGTGTCACCTTTGATCTTTATTGCTCCGATATTCTGCTTGAGAACAAATTCACTCAAAAGATAGCTTCTGGTTACGAGGGGGATATCGCCGAGGTTCACTGTCGGCTGATCTTTGTTTACTGAAACACGATCGACATAATCGGCAAAACCCGGAAATGTGATCATAATCTGAAAATCGCCCTCACGGTTTGTTTGCAATTCGAAAGACCCATCACCACCACTTCTCGTAAACGTTTCGAGGATGGAGTCCGCAGCGCGGATCAAGGTAACGGATGCCATCTGTAGGTGGTTATTATTGAGGGTGTCTAGAACCCGACCCGTGATCTTAAATGGTTGGGCGCTCATAGTCAAGGGTGCTATGGACAGCAGGATTATCAGGAGGCGGAGGATCGGACTCATTTTTCAGGATTGGTAAACGCAGTCCAAAAGTTGAAATATTTCCGTAGATCACCTAGCTTTCAGATGTTAAAATATTCCCCTGGAGCACAAGTGACAACAGAATACCCCTTTTTTTACCCCTTACTAACAGAAACGCCGGGCTCTTGCCCGGCGTTTCTGTTGATACTTTCAAACTAACGCGTTTGCTGGCGATGCAGGGCGACGCGCGAGGTATTATCATCGAGCCCCAGGGCTTCATAAATATAATCCTGCGCAACAGTCCGGACACTCAGACGATTAATCTGGTTATTCTCCGCACTGGGATTTACCCGGTTAGTGAGAATGATGAATACCACACCTGTAGCAGGATCAGCCCATCCGGCTGTGCCGGTGAAACCCTGATGTCCGAAAGCGTGACCACTGACCTTATTACCAGCGGGACCGCCATCGCTGCTATTGTTGGAAGGCTTATCGAAGCCCAGGCCTCTGCGACTGATGGAAGATCCGTATGCGGTGAACTTCCGGACGGTAGATTCTTTGAAAAAGCGCTTTCCGTTATAGGAACCTCCGTTGAGTAACATTTGAAAAACGGCCGCTGCATCCTGTGCCGTTGAGAACAAACCGGCATGCCCTGCCACGCCACCAAAAAGTGCTGCTCCCGGATCATGAACATAACCCTTTACTAATTGCTTCCGGAATACTACATCCTGTTCTGTGGGTGCAATATCTGCGGCGGAGTACTTCTTCCAGGCATTATAGCTGATCCTTTTTAAACCCATTGGTTTGTAAAACGTCTGATCTACATATTGATCTATTGGCTTTTTCGTTATGGCTTCCACAACTGCGGCCAGAAAGTAGAAGTCAAGATCGCTGTAGACATAACGTTTACGACTGTCCACGGGGCTCTCCAGAATTTCCTTCCAGACTTGCTGTGGATAATCATCCCGGAGAAACAGGTCGTTTGCTACTGGTACGGTGTAACCTGCCTTAAGCGTCTTACTGTACAACGATGCCGACGGTTGTCCGTGTGCGTCCAGTGTTGACTTATAAAATGGGATCCACGCTTTCAGTCCAGCCTGATGCAGCAACAGGTCTTTGATAGTTATAGAAGATTTATTAGTGCCTTTAGTCCACGGTAGATAATCGCCCAGGGTATTCTCGAGTTTCAAACGGCCCTCGTCGTAAAGCTTCATCACTGCGATGGTGGTTGACATGACTTTGGTCATAGATGCAACATCGTAAATCGTATTCAGATCAACACGCTTATCCTTCCCAAAGTCATGATAACCGAAGGCTTCATCATAGAATATTCTACCGTCTTTGGCTGCGATGATTCTCGCACCAGGAAACGCTTTGTTAGCGATACTCCGTTGCATAAACTCACTCAATTCAACCAGTGAGTGGCTGTTAACGACCCCGGCGTCCTCTACAAAATCCACTTTTCGCAAGGTGGAGGCCTTGCCTGCGACTAATTGTTCTGCTGGAGTTTCAGGTTCCAAAGGTCGCATAATCATACCGGGACATGGTGTCACTGGTAAACGACCTTGAGGAAGTGCTTCTCTCAATAGTACCTTAGCAACTGCCAGTTGAGTCGTAGGATCGTCCTCATAAGCAACGATTGCTCCCCTTGCGTCGCACACGTTTTTGAGCAGGTAAGGATTACCCATGATCACGTAGACCACGTTTGGTAAAGACTCTGCATCCCTGATAAATTTCATCTGCTGGGCATCCAGGCCATAATTACCGCTGCTACCCGGATAGAAACCCATGTTGTGAACTACAACAAGATTCACATCATTATTCGACATTCCTTCCTTCACTTTCTGAAGCGTAGACGATGTCGTTCCTTTCGGAAGCCAGTTGAACCGAAGATCCGGGATTGCTGTCCGGAGTTCTGTAAAGAGTTCGCTTTGGGTGGCATTCACTCCGATGTAACCCACCTTAGCATCTCCCTTGTTGATTCTGCCAAGCACACCATCAAGATCACGAACCAGGGTTACCGATTTAGCAGCAGCTTCCTCTTTTATGGCCGCTATATCCTTGTTCAAATCAGCAACCAGATTGGTGGTATTAATAGGCTTAAACTGCTTAAGACCAGCTTCGTATTTGGCAGCAAGTATTTTCCTGACGCTATGGCTGAGGCGCGCTTCATCGATCTGGCCCTGATCGTAGGCTAGTTTGATCTTAGCTATAGCAGCAGGAACATCTTGTGAAAAAAGAAGCACATCATTGCCTGCTTCGAAAGCCAGCAGATCCACCTCACCGGGCTGGTAATATTTCGCTACACCCTGCATATTGAGCGCATCGGTATAGATAAGGCCCTTAAAGCCCAGTTTACCTTTCAGGATATTGGTGATCGTATTCTTCGATAAGGTAGTCGGTACCTTTGGCCGAGGTTCGAGGGCTGGTACTTCAAGGTGTGCAATCATCACACTCTGGACACCTGCTTTGATGAGCGCCTTGAATGGAAAAAACTCGACGCTGTCCAGACCGGCCAGGGGCTTTCTTATAATTGGAAGATCCTTATGCGAATCTACATCAGTATCTCCATGACCTGGAAAATGCTTTGCGGATGCCATTACACCATTCTTCTGCAGGCCGTTCATATAGGCAATTCCCAGCCTTGCGACGAGCATTTTGTCCTCTCCAAAAGAACGGGCGTTTATGACAGGGTTATTTGGGTTGTTATTCACATCTACAACAGGCGCAAAATCCACGTGCACTCCAAGCCGTTTACTTTGGTCCGCGACTGCTTTACCGAGCTTATAGGCCAACATAGAGTCACCTGTAGCACCGATCATCATCTGACGTGGCAGATCCTTCACACCGGTCAACCGCATACCCAGACCCCATTCAGCATCCATTGCGATTAACAGCGGCACTTTTGCCAGTTGCTGCAACTTATTGGTTTGCTGAGCCTGGCTTACGGGGTCGCCCTGCATATATATAATACCACCTATCTGACCGTTATTGACCAGCCCGGTAATTTCAGCCTCATTGTATTTGGGACCGCCGGAATAGGCAGCAACCATAAATAACTGGCCAATCTTCTCACTAGTTGAAAGTTGATTGTAAACACTATCGACCCACCGGCTTTTAGCTTTTTGAGCGGCAGTTAATTCATTATCAGTTTTAACACTTTGTGCAGAAACCAGTAATACAACAGACAGTAAAAAAAGTATGTAAATCCCTCTCCATGACATATATACAAATATAGCCCAAAGGGTCTTAAATGGGTCTTAAAATGCATAACCGCAGAACCTGGAAAGGACCTGCGGTTTTTGACCCACTATGTGCATTTTCATTTTGAATGGAATGCAGTACAAATCTCTCCATGGAAAGTCGACTGTTCTATAATATAGATCATAAATTTGGATGATCCTGGTCATGGAACAACGAAGGGCTGGTAAAAACCAGCCCTCGAGATTTTATCTATACCCTGATTAGCTATAATCAGCAAATGCAAGATACTACAGCAGATAGCGGGGATTGTCATGGGGTTGTAGGGAAGAATCATAGATCTGTCAGAATATACACGGGAGTGGTAACGGAAGCCGGCCTCAAACCTCGTCAGTGCTGATTATCTTTGCCTCCACTTATTTCATCAGCTAATATGTTAACAGCCCACGAGATCCGCCAGCAGTTTCTGGATTTCTTCAAGAATAAAGGTCATCAGATAGTTCCTTCTTCACCGATCGTAGTCAAAAACGATCCTACCCTACTATTCACTAATGCCGGCATGAACCAGTTCAAAGAGTACTTTCTTGGTGAACGAAATGCGGTTCATACCAGGATTGCAGATACACAAAAGTGTCTTCGGGTTAGCGGAAAGCATAACGATCTGGAAGAAGTTGGTGTTGATACCTATCATCACACGATGTTTGAAATGCTGGGAAACTGGAGCTTTGGCGACTATTTTAAGCAGGAAGCCATAGCCTGGAGTTGGGAGCTTCTTACAGAGGTATATAAGATCCCAAAGGATCGACTGTATGTGACTGTTTTCGAAGGTGATGAAAAAGAGCAGCTTCCAAAGGATGAAGAAGCCTTGAATTATTGGAAGCAGTGGATCTCAGAAGACAGGATCCTTTTGGGAAATAAGAAAGACAATTTCTGGGAAATGGGTGATACCGGGCCCTGTGGTCCGTGCTCGGAAATTCATGTAGACTGCAGGAGCCATGATGAGCGGGCTTTGGTTGATGGCAGAACACTCGTCAATGCGGATCATCCTCAGGTCATTGAGATATGGAACAATGTATTCATGCAGTTTAATCGCCTAAAGGATGGGAGTCTAGAGCCCCTTCCTGCCAAACATGTGGATACTGGGATGGGGCTGGAGCGATTGGTCAGAGTGCTACAGGGCAAACAGAGTAATTACGATACCGACCTGTTTACTGGTACAATTGCCAGGATAGAAGAGGTAACCGGTAAGTCATATGGATTCTCTGATCAAAAGGCTGATGTCGCCTTCCGCGTGCTTTCAGATCATATCCGGGCCATAGGCTTTACGATAGCCGATGGTCAGCTTCCTTCCAATACAGGTGCCGGGTACGTCATTCGCAGGATTCTGCGCAGGGCCGTACGGTATTATTTCACTTACCTGGATTATAAACAGCCGTTGCTGCATCAGCTAATGCCGGTATTAAGTGAGCAATTTGCCGGTGTGTTTCCAGAATTGAGAAAGCAGCTTGAGCTGGTAGTGAAAGTAGTCCGCGAAGAGGAAGAGGCATTTCTCAGAACCCTGGATAAGGGGTTGAAGAAAATTGAAGATATCATTCAGGATACGCGTTCCCGGAAAACAGAAATCATCGATGGCCGTGCAGCATTCGAACTGTATGATACTTTTGGATTTCCGATTGATCTCACCCGGCTCATTGCCTCCGAACAGGGCTTCAGTGTTGATGAAAAGGCCTTTGAAACAGAAATGCGGCAGCAAAAGGAAAGAAGCCGGGCTGCAACTGCCCTGGATACGGATGATTGGGTTATCATTCAGGAGGGGAGTAATAGATTTATAGGTTATGACTCCCTTGAAGCACAAGCGAATATTCTGAAGTATCGGCGTGTCAAGGCTAAAGGAAAGGAAGCCTATCAGATAGTATTGGACCTCACGCCATTTTATGCTGAAAGTGGCGGACAAGTTGGCGATACAGGTGAGCTGATCTTTCCCACTGAAAGCGTTCAGGTCGTGGATACTAAACGGGAAAACGATTTAATCATTCATTTCACAGAGATTCTACCCGTGGATGCGAAGGCACCGGTACTGGCGAAAGTCGACAGGCAAAAACGCCTTCATACTGCTGTGCATCATAGTGCGACCCATCTGCTACATGCAGCACTGCGAACAGTACTGGGAACACATGTGGTCCAGAAAGGATCTTTGGTGAACGAGGAATACCTGCGATTCGACTTTGCACATTTTGCAAAAGTTTCTGAGGAGGAAATACATAGGATTGAAACCCTGGTTAACTCCAAAATCCGGGAAAATGTTGAAGTAGTCATCCGGGAGATGAGCAAGGATGAGGCGCTGGAGATGGGTGCGATGGCGCTCTTTGGTGAGAAGTACGGTGATAGAGTAAGAGTGGTGATCATCGATCCCGAATATTCCGTTGAACTCTGCGGCGGAACCCATGTCGGTTCAACCGGACAGCTGGGGCTGTTCAAGATTAGACAGGAAACTGCAGTTGCCGCAGGTGTGAGACGTATCGAAGCAGTAAGCGGACATTCAGCAGAAGAGTATATCAATGACCATCTAAGACAACTGCAGGAAGTCAAACAGGCGTTGAAAAACCCCAAAGAGCCATTGAAGGCTATCGAGAAATTAGCGGAAGAAAAATCTAAACTTGAGAAGCACCTCGAGATGATGGAAGCACGTCTTCTGGTTGGAATCCGAAACGAGCTTTTGACGAAGGACGAAATAATCAATCAGGTCACTTTTGTGGGTGATATTGTAGAAGTAGGGTCTGCAGATGCACTAAAAAAGCTATGTATGGATATCAAACACCATTTGAATGACCATGTCATAGTGTTGTGCGCTAATATTGGTGGAAAACCCTCTGTTGCAGTGGGTGTTGCTGAAACTGTAGCTGCCGCGAAGGGACTTGACGCGGGAAAAATCATTAAAGAGCAGGTAGCTCCTTTGATCAAAGGAGGCGGAGGTGGACAGAAGACTTTTGCCACTGCGGGCGGTCAGGATGCCAGCCAATTACTGACTGTTATTGATCAGATCAGAGGATTGATTTCATAAGTATTCGTAACCAAAATATAGCTGTATGCCCTGGTACGTCCTGTACACCAAGCCCAGGAATGAAAAGAAAACGGCTCAATTGCTTGAGGCTAAAAGCATTGAAGTCTATTGCCCCTTACACGAAACCATCAGGCAATGGAGCGATCGTAAGAAGAAAGTGACTGAACCGCTCTTCCGTTCTTACATCTTTGTAAAGCTCAGCGAATATGAAAAGGAGCAGGTCGCTGTTCTGACCACCCCTGGAGCGGTTAGATTTCTTTGGTGGCTCGGAAAGCCGGGAGTTGTCCGGGATGAAGAAATTCAGGCAATTCAGGATTTTCTGAACAGGTTTCGCGGGAGCAGGATCGAAGTGACCTTTCAACCGGGCGATGATCTAAAAATCACCAGCGGTCCTCTTAAAGACAAAAGTGGTAAGCTTATTGAATTACGGGGTTCCAGGGCGATTCTTCAGTTACGCTCTTTAGGCTGGAACGTAATGGCCGAAATTCCCCTTGCCAACCTAACTGCCTCTGATGACGAAGGCGCTGAATTCTAGTCTTTAACTTTCATATCAAGGCTCTCGAATGCTGAGTTATTTGAAATGAACTCAGGCACAAGTCCTTTCATTAAAGCAACTGTTTCAAAGGTGTAATGCATTTTAGCGCATTCAATGAGTCGGTCTACCTTTTCAGTGACATCACTAAAATCATACTCCCGCACCTGTGCTATTGTTATCTTCTGGTGGTAGGTCGGTAGCGTATTTTCGGCTGTGTTTAGGACCTCTTCATAGAGCTTCTCACCTGGGCGCAGGCCAGAATAAACGATTTGGATGTCTACCCCTGGCTGACGGCCGGAAAGGCGGATCATTTTATTGGCCAGGTCCACGATCCTGACGGGTTCTCCCATATCGAATACGAAGATCTCACCTCCCTGACCCATCACGCCTGCTTCGATGACTAACTGGCATGCCTCAGGGATTGTCATAAAGTATCGGGTGATGTCGGGGTGGGTCACTGTGATGGGCCCTCCTTTTTCAATCTGTTGACGGAATCTTGGAATCACGGACCCATTCGATCCCAAAACGTTACCAAAACGTGTGGTAATAAACTTTGTTGCCCTATGTTTTGTATTTCGGGTGAGATTCCTGAAAAGGCTTTGAGTGAAGATCTCAGCAATTCGTTTTGAAGCACCCATAACGTTTGTGGGATTCACAGCTTTGTCCGTGGACACCATCACAAACTTTTCAACACCATTTGCAATTGCCAGTTCAGCCAGTACTCTTGTACCCAAAACATTATTTAAAACTGCGACTGAGGGATTATCTTCCATTAACGGAACATGCTTGTAGGCCGCTGCATGGAAAAGAAACTCAGGACTATAGATTTCAAACAGGTGTTCCATCCGGACCGGGTCACAGATATCGCCGATGTACCCTTTGATCGCCACACTAGGGAATCGTTCCTGCATTTCCAGGCAGATCTCATGAAGAGGAGTCTCTGCTTTGTCACAAAGTATGATCAACGAAGGCTTAAACCTGGTAAGCTGCCGAACCAATTCAGATCCTATAGAACCTGCAGCACCTGTGACTAAAATCTTCCGGCCTTTCAATTCATGTATAATCTGCTGATTGTGAATAGTGATCACATCTCTCTCCAGAAGATCCTCAATATTGACATCCTTTAATTGCTCTGTAGCCAGTTTACCATCGAGCCACTGCTGGATAGGAGGTACCTGCTGCACCCTCAGACCATATTGTAAAGCTTTATCAACCAACAAGTTGAGCTTGTCCAAAGGCACTTCCTTATTGGCGAGAATCACCAACTTCACTCCATCCTTCCTGAGGCTTTCAAAAGTCTGATCCGTAAGTGCATAAATTGGGAGCCCTTCAAGCTTCTTTCCCTTCTTATTCAATTGATCATCAAGGAATGCGCATATCTGCAGGTGGCTTTGGGGGTGGTCTGTGATGACCCTTTTCAAATGAAGACCATGCTCCGAAGTATCAAATATGACTGCCTTCTTTCTATGCTTCATCAACTGGTCGACGAAGAACACTCTGTAGCAGTGACGGACCAGCATTCTATAACCAACAAGTCCGAATGCCGAAATGAAGAAGTTGATAAAAATCGTAGCTCGTGAGAGAAAAAATACACCTTTCTGATAGTATACGAATCCAATTACTACATAAAGCGCTGAAGCCAACGCCGTAATAGTCACCAATCGGAACGTGTCCCTCATGGTGGTATACCGTACAATTCCCGCAAATGTCTTAAAGATATAGAACAGACTTGCATTGATCGCAACTACTACAGCCAGAACAAAATCAAGGTTCTTTAGCGCCGATGCAAAGTTGAAATTATGCCGTATTGTCTTGGCAATCAGCACTGCCACTACCACACACAGCAGATCAAGCGCGAAGATCAGCCATCGCGGCAACGTTTTTAATCTTTCAGACATACTCTCTGTTTTTTCAATGGGGGGTAGACAGGGGGAGGTTCAATTTTGGCCAAAAGTAATATTTTTTTATTTAAAATGAAACTTTTAACTCAAGGTTAATAGAATTATTTTTATATATCAGTAATGCTCGCTTCCTCCTCAACAACCCGCTTTTTCCTATCCAATTCGTAGGTTTCAACAAAATTGCACCAATGACAGTCGTCGGAACCGCATCCCTTATTGAATTCATGGTTACGTATGGACTCGTAAACTTTTGTTATTTGACTCTTTACAGCCAGCACATCTTCTGTGTTGATTGGTATAGAATATCTCACGTATTCACCTTTCTTATTCTTTTCTATAAAATCGAAAATTCCTGAACTCATCGTCCACCCTTTTGCTGCCGGATAGTTCTCTAATAAAATTTTATAGAATACCATCTGCCGCCAATAGTTCCCACCGTGAGGATTAGCTTCTGAAGGTCCGAGGAGTTCTTTTCTCGATGAATACTCGGGGTTCCCCGTTTTATAGTCGACAACCACACAATTTTTACCATCAAACTCTATTTTGTCCAGCTTTCCTTTAATTGGCACGCTACCCACCGTTACTTGATTAATATTGAATTCCGTAAGGACCACCTTGTTGGCTCCCGGTATGTATTCTTCATAATATTCTTTCAGTAACTGCTCACCAAGCTCCAGCCGCCGCTCGAACTGCACCTTTGTGAATGCGCTCTCTTCTCTTCTCATCATCCAGCGGAAAAGTTGTATTACCTCTCCTATCGCAGGGAAACTTTTCTCTTCATTTTCGTTCATTTTTCGGTAGAGCTGTTCCAGTGCATAGTGTATGGCTGACCCAAATGCCAATGAATCTGACTTGGCTGCAGGTACTCTCAGGATGTATTCGTAATAAAATGAGAGCGGGCAATCCAGATACCGGTTCATAGCTGATACGCTGAGTACGAATTGCTCCAGCCTCTTCTCGATTAGTTCAGCTTTCGCTAGCTCCACATCTACCATTCGTTCCGGTTTCATGGAATCAGCCAGATTTTCAATGATCAGGTTATCCTCCAATGCAACCTTTTTCTGCTCTTCTGGTTTAGAGATTGCATCGATAAAACTGCTTGGTTCCAACTCCTTCTCATCATTTTGCCGTTGAGAGAAAGAAATATAAAGATGCTTTTTGGCTCTGGTCATCGCAACGTAAAATAACCTCCTGGCAACCTCCTCACTATTTGCATTTTCCTCTTCGGATACTACTGCACGGGTGAGTGTATCCGGGAGACAAAATCCCCTGTTGCCACCCTGTTTTTTCTCCCAGAAGTTTTTAGTCATTCCGATAAGAAATACATGTTCAAATTCATGACCCTTTGCACTGAAAGCAGTGTAAAATCTTACTCCGTTTGGCTTGTGAACTGCTTTGATCAACGGCACAGGAATCCTTTCACGATCCATCTTATCGATCATGCTCAGGAATTGAGCGATGGACAGCCGGGGTTGTTTATTACACTCTTGTTTCAGAAAGTCGAAAAAAGTGTGGATTACCTGCATCTGCCAAACCTGGTCGTTACTTTGGAGAATATAAGCTAGAATCCCTCCGTCGTAGACGATGCGTTCCAGCAGCATTGGTAGCGTTAATGCCTGCACGTCCCTAAGCCATGAATCAATTGCCTGTCCCAGCTTCATCAATGCACCAGGTTCTTTCAGTTCGAGTGTTTGAAGAAGCAGACCGTCCTGTATCAGGTGTCGCCAGTACTTATAACGCCCTGCCTTCTGTTGTAGGTATAGGCTCAAATTGGCGATATCTGACGGTGCAGCTCCAAAAAATGGCGAGTGCAATAATTTGAAAAGTGTTTCTTCTCCACTAAAAGAACTACTGATTTCTTTGTCCAGATAGACAAATACATTAAGAAGTTGTCTGATCAGTGGCAATTCCAGAATGTTCACCGGCTTCCTTACCCAATAAGGAATTCCCTTCCTTTCCAGCAGAGTGATAATGTTGTCAGCCTGTTTGTGCTGAGCGTATAAAACCGCAACTTCTTGAAGGGGAACACCTTTTTTCTGCAGCTCCTCAATCTGGGATACGATGTGGACCTCTTCATGCAATTGATTAAAATACGAGACGAATATTGGTTCTCCCGTCTCTTCTGATACAAAACGCTCATTAGCAGCGATAATCTTCTTATCCAGATTAAGATTTGTTAACTGATATATCAGTCGTTGCTTGTTGTACTCAATCGTTGCGGTGGAGCGGTCGATAATATGTTGTGAGGACCGATAATTGTACTTGAGGACAATGACCTTTATCGATGACCTGAACCTTTCATAAAAATCAATAATGTTTTGGAGTCTGGCACCCTGAAACTCAAATATCGACTGATCATCATCTCCAACTATAAATAAGTTGGGATCTTCCCAATAGTCTGCCAGAAGCATCAAAAGCTCATTCTGGGCACCACTAGTATCCTGAAATTCATCAACGAGAAAATACTGATACTTCTCTTGCTGAATCTGGAGGAAATCGGGATGTTCTTTGAAGGCTTTTAGAACCCAAAGGATCATATCGCTAAAGTCGTACCTTCCCATCTGCTCCATCATCCGCTGATATTTTGGAAACAACATCGCCGCTGCCCGCGTACGTTCCATACGCTCGGTTTCTTTTCCGATCAGTTCTGTCTTTGGATCACCGACTTTGATACCCTTCTTTGAATTTGCCTTTTTATAGACATATTGCTCCCGCTCGGGTAAGGAGGTAATGTAATCATCAATTGAAGCACTTACTTTTTCAGGGCTCCAGCTTTCAGATTTCATTAAATCGAACAGGTTACATAGGTTTCGGGCGTCGTAATACAGGTCGCCCTTCAAACGTCTCAGAGGATGCCCTTCAGGAAGTTCTTCGATAATTTCATAGAGGAGTTCCATCCTTTCCAGCTCTGAAATAGGCATGAGCTCCCTGGTGCCAAAGTATTGCTGGTTGTTAAGGATAACCTGATTACAGAAAGCATGGAAGGTAAAAATGTTCACCTTGTGAGCATCTTCTCCAACTATCTGAAGTAAACGGCGTCGCATAGCTACAGAACCTTCATCAGTAAAGGTTAGACAAAGAATCTCCCAGGGCTTTACCTGTGCGTCACTACGGAGCAGATTGGCTATCCTCATGGCCAATACTTCGGTCTTCCCCGTTCCAGGTCCTGCGATGACCATGACAGGTCCATATATAGTATCAACCGCTTTACGCTGATGTTCATTCAGCTTATCATATCGGCTTTGAAAGGCCGTCTCGTAAAATTTCATAGAAGGAATGCTCGCTGTATAAAGGTAGTCAATAATGTGCGCGTCCGGGACGCAACGCACTGCATATCAGGATTCAGGCATTGTTCTGGCGCAATTTTTAGACCGTTAGACACAAAAGTCGTATGTCTGAAATAACATCTCATTTTGATCGGTTTATAGTGGAAGCGAACAAATTGAAAGACAGGAATGTTACCAACCTCAATCAGGAACTTGTGGCCCTGGAGAATAAAATTGCCGATAACTCCGGTTTGCCGGAGTGGAAAAGACTGGAGCTTCGATCCTATATGCAGGAGTACCGGAGAAAAATGGTAGACGGGTACGATGCGGGGGCAGGTGCTCCAGGATTGAAAAATGATTTTTCAGGTCCCCGACAGGGAGAATACAATGCTAGCGATACCTGAACAAGGTCAGTCTAGAAAAACCCTCTTCTTCCGCTCCATGGAGAAGCTCCTGGTCCTCCAAAATCGATATTGTCTCTTCCACCAATATAGATCTTGTAGCCGATGGAAACACCGTAGTGCATGACGGTGGGATTAGGCACCGCTATCTCATTCACATGCGTAGCTGGCAATCCGAGAACTAACTCAGCATACACATAGCCTTTTTCATTTAGCTTATACTCGGTCCCGAAACCTAAGTCAATTTTAATGCCTTCGAGCTTTTCATCTTCAAGTTCCGGTACTTCATAACCTTGAGGAGCCGAAGCGGAATATTTAAGAGATAAATAGTCGAGACTAATACCGGTAAAAAGCCGGAAGTAGAAATCATTCTCCGGGTTTCCGAGTATTCTTCCCCAGTGGGCGTATAAATTATTGATGCCAACTTTCTGAGTAATAGAAGCTTTCATCTCGAAACCTTCGTTATTCACAGCGTAAATAGGATATAGCTTTTTGCCGGCGACAGGACTGTAATTATATCCGATTTCTACGAAGATTTTGGCTGCCGAAAACATGTAACCAATTCTGGGATTGATAGCCGGGTGCATTTTGCCATAGTCACCGCCAAATCTGTTGAATGCAAGTCCTCCGCCTAAGTTGAATTGTGCGGACGCTGAACTGTAAGTAAGGGTTCCTAGGATTGCAAGAGTAATGGTAATCAATAACTTCTTCACAGGTTTTTTTTGACAATGTAAACGATTCATCTTACAAATACAAACACTAAACAAAAACTTTTATTCAATGCACGAGGTCTCTTCCTTTAATTGATCTAAAATGTAAAAGGCTGCCAAAGGCAGCCTTTTACATTTGTCATTTCCTGAATTGATTATCCTACAGCTACACGCTTAAATTCAGTAACTGTTACCTCGCCCTGGGATTTCAGGTAATCTGCAACAGACTTACCAGCATCTTTCACAAAAGGCTGAGCTAAAAGCGTGTTTTCCTTGAAGAACGCGTTTAATTTACCCTCTGCTATTTTGGCTACCATATCCTGCGGTTTACCAGCCATTTTCGGATCATTCTGCATAGTCTCTATGACTATAGAGCGCTCTCGTTCAACAACCTCACCGGGTACGCTATTCGCATCAAGTGCAACCGGATTCATTGCAGCAATCTGCATAGCGACGTCTTTACCAGCATCAGCAGCTTCTTTGTTCATACCAACCAGTACGCCAATACGGTTAGCGCCGTGTATATATGCTGATACATATGGCGCATCAACTCTTTCGAAAGCAACAATACCGATCTTTTCACCTATTGCAGCAAGCTTGTCGTTGATCAGATCTGCCACTTTTGCTCCGTTGATGGTAACCTCATTAAGTTCATCAACAGACTTTACATTATTTTCAACAGCAGCATCCGCTATTGATTGAGTAAATGCTACGAAATCTGCGTTCTTTGAGACGAAGTCTGTTTCACAGCTTACACAAACGATGAAACCGGCTTTGTTGTCCGTTGAAGTTTTCGCTATTACCACGCCCTCTTTTGCTTCACGATCACTGCGTTTAGCAGCAACTTTCTGACCTTGTTTGCGAAGCCAGTCAATAGCAGCTTCGAAATCACCCTGAGTTTCTGTCAATGCTTTGCGGCAATCCATCATTCCCGCACCTGTTTGCTGACGCAGCTTATTAATGTCAGCTGCAGATATTGTTACACTCATTGTATATAAACCTTTTTTGCGATTCTATTGATTTGATATCTATGTTAAAGCCCCAATAAGGGGCTTTAACAGTATATGAATTGGATTCTGGGAGAACTTAGCGTTTGGCTGTACCTGCACCCTGACGGCTGCGACCAGCACCGCCGCCCTGACGACCAGCACCGGCTCCACGGGTACCACGTCCACGACGCTCCCCTTTATCCTTGTCACCTTCTTCGTCGATATCCAGGCCGCGCATTCTTTCGGTAGCCTCTTCAGCTGTATCTTCTTCTTTCACTTCGCTACGCTCCTGCAGACCTTCCATGATCGAAGCAGTAAGATAGTTCGTGATAATTGCAATTGACTTTGTTGCATCATCATTAGATGGAATTGCAAAATCAACTTTCGAAGGATCGCTGTTTGTATCCACCATAGCAAAAGTTGTGATACCAAGTCGTTTTGCTTCTGCCAGTGCGATGTGCTCGTGTGTGATATCAACAATGAACAAAGCAGCAGGGGTACGACTCATATTTGCGATACCACCCAAAACTTTTTCCATTTTTTCCTTGCTACGGCTCAAAGTCAGACGCTCTTTCTTTGTCACGCTGTCCATAGTTCCGTCACCAAGCATCTTCTCGATGGTCTGCATCTTTTTAACGCTTTTACGGATAGTTTGAAAGTTAGTAAGCATACCACCCAGCCAACGTTCAGTAACAAAGGGCATGTTCACTTTAGCAGCTGCCTCGGCAACGATATCTTTTGCTTGTTTTTTAGTAGCTACAAACATGATCTTCTTACCGCTCTTTGCGATCGATTTCAGTGCAGAAGCTGCCTCATCAAGACCGTCTATCGTCTTGTTCAGATCTATAATGTGTATTCCGTTCTTTTCAGCAAAGATGTACGGGAGCATTTTTGGATTCCACTTCTTCTTCAAGTGGCCGAAGTGCACACCAGCTTCCAATAGTTGCTGGTGCAGGCTTTTATTTTCTTCCATTGTAATTTTTTCTTGTTGGTTAAGAATATAAAGGTTACTACCCAGCGATTAACGTTTAGAGAACTGGAAGCTACGACGGGCTTTGCGCTTACCGAATTTCTTACGCTCTACGGAACGTGGATCACGGGTCATAATACCTTCCTTCTTCAGCATCGGACGGAATTCGGGATTTACATCACAAAGGGCACGTGCTATTCCCAGCTTGATCGCTTCCGCCTGACCTTTAGGTCCACCCCCTGTAACATTCACTACTACGTCATATGCAGCAACTGCTTCGATCGTCTTTAGAGGAAGCTCAACCTGATTCTGCAGGTACATGAGCGTGAAATAGTTTTTGTATTCTTTTCCATTAACCGTGATATTGCCGGCACCTTTGCTCAGATAAACACGAGCAACAGCTTCTTTACGGCGACCAACGGCGTTTTTCTGCTTTTCCATTTATATTATAATGGTGTTTTCGATTTAAAGAAATTAGAACTTGAATTCTTTAGGTTGCTGTGCCTTGTGAGGATGCTCAGGACCTTCATAAACAAAGAGCTTCTTATACATAGCACGTCCCAGGCGATTCTTAGGTAACATACCCTTAACGGCACGCTCAATAATAACGTTTGGACGACGGTTGATCAGGATACGGGCCGTAGCTGTTTTCTGACCTCCAGGATAACCGGAGTAGGTCAAATATTCCTTGTCTTCCATTTTATTGCCTGTGAGAACAACTTTATTGGAATTGACTACAATTACATAATCCCCACAATCAAAATGTGGAGTATAGTAGGCTTTATGCTTTCCACGGAGCACTGTAGCGATCTTCGAAGTCATTCTACCCAGTGTCTGGTTGGTAGCATCTACCACATACCAATCGCGCTTTACAATCTTTTCGTTAGCCGATTGAGTTTTAAAACTAAGGTGTCTCATTTCCTATTAAATAATTTTACACTTAACTTGTTAGCTGCAGTAGTTGAGTGAGGTACAACCATATGCGGCCAGAATTTTCAAAGGACTGCAAAGGTAGATTGCTGTTGTGTAGCAGCCAAAAAAATTATTAAAAATTTTTGGCCTGTTTTTGTAACTAATTGGTTTTCAGTGTTCATAATGGGCATTTTTTCTCAGTACACCCCACTTAGCTGCCTATTAAAACAACCTACGATTCCTAATCGCCGTTCTCACAAAAGTGTTGAGGTCTGGCGAAGGACGGAATAATAAAAGCAGTGAAAGGTAGATTCCGGAGATAATGAGACTTCGAATAATAAGGTCCAGATACAGGTTGACAATGGTCGGCATCCAATATCCCGGGATGAAAGCCACAACTGCCGCCAAAAGTACTTTCAGGCTATTAGCGGAGAACGGTTCCAACTGAAGCTTCTTTTTTACAATAAAATATTTCAGGCCATTGAACAGTAAAGCGGCTATTGAGCTTCCCCAGGCGGCACCGTAGACACCATATAAAGGAATGAGGAACCAGTTAAGACCAAAAAGCATCAAGAGCAAGAAAAGTGAAAAGTAAAAATTGTATCGGTACAGGTTAGAAATGCTTAATACATGGTCGTTCATTCCTGTCGCCATATCAAACAATCGGCCGATAGAAAGTATAAAAAACAATCCCGTGAGCGCCTCGTAGGATGGTGGCAGGGATAAGGTCAACTTTTCAATATTACAGGCAATCAGAACAAACACGCCAAGGGAGGCTACAAGAATATTCATTGAGGAACGCCGGAAGACATCGCTTATTTTCTCTTTGTTTTCGTCCCTGAAGGCCTGTGCCAGAATTGGAAATGTAGCATTCTGCATCGCGCGGTATGGAATCTGCAGGAACGAAGCTATGAGGACCGCTCCCATATAAACGGCAACAGTTGCCAGTCCCTGTGGTGCCAGTACGGGCAACATCAGAGCATCCAAAAATCCCATAAGATTACCCTGGATATTTATAAGGGAGTGGTACCATGAGAAATCGACAAGCTTACGTCGCTCCTCTTTACTAAATACTTTCCAATTTAAAGACAGCTGAAAACCTTCAGTTTGTGTTGAAAACCGCCAGGCAATCGCGATTGGTATCAGGAAAGCTAATACTGTACCGACAATGAACCCATCAAATCCGATATATCCCGCGGCGAACATTAGAATCAATAAGAGATTCAACACCCTCAGGACTATTTCCCTATTGAATGTCGCTTTGGCAACTTTGAGTTCGGAGATCAGATACTGCTCAAACAGATAAACCAGAGAAAGGAAGAACGTATTTAAGGGAACCAGGTAATAGAACTTCCTGATAAAAGGCTCGTCATGCTCTCTAAACAACCCGATTACCGGCTCTTTAAAAAGAAAAAACAACACAGATACCGCGGCTATTGCCAGAAAGGGCATCAGAAATGAAATTGTAATCAGTGCCGGTCTTCTTGCGTCCTGGTAATTGTATTTATGGATGTAGACACTAAGCGTGTTGTGCAAGCCCAGCAGGAAGACCTGGCCAGCCACTACCGCCTGATTATTCAGATTGTTCCTGAAACCCCACTCCTGCTCTGGGATTAGCCTCATACCCAGGTACATTGTTATTGCACCCAGCAAAGCACCCGTGAAAGTGACGATCGATGTTTTTATTGATTGACGGAAAACGATGCCCATGGGCTATTCAGCCTTTAACTTGAAAACTTCCCTATACGCCCGTTCGAATATTTCTTTACTGAAATTTTTCAGAGCATACTGATGATTCGTTTTAGCAATGTGTATCCTCAAATCAGGATTTCCCATCAGCTTTCTTAAATGGTCAACACCTTCTTCTATGATTTCAGAATCGTCTGTTGATTGTATCAGCAAGCCATTTTGGTCGTCCACAATATGCTCAGGAATGCCGTTGACCGCCGTCGCCACGATAGAGACACCACAACTCATCGCTTCCATTATGGCCAAGGGAAATCCTTCGAATCTAGAAGTCAACAGGTAAACATCCATTGAGCTGTGAAGTCGATACATTTCTTCAGTCGAACTGATTTGCCCGTGCCAGGTGATATTCTTTTTTAATTCAGAAGGCACCTCATCTTCGAAGCTTCCCGCAAAATGAAATTCTATTTCAAGTCCCTCTTTTTGAACTCTTCTCACGATTTCAAACAGAACTTCCAAACGTTTCTGATACCCCCCTCTACCGGCATAATATACTTTAAGTGGTTTATGATATTCCCTTTGTGGAAGTTGATCGGGCACATGAATGGTATAGAATATCTTTTTTATACGCTCCTGATAGCGCCTAGGGATTCCCAACTCTTCGTAGTAGGAAATATGTTGTTGAATGATATCATCAGCTACCATAATCCTAGCATTAATAAAGGGTACGTAGGGGAAGGTAACCCAGGAGAATCTCCTTTCGGAGGTATGAATCAATTCTACCTTATTGATGTCATTATGCAGATGCGGGAATAGTTTATATGCAAAGTTGCACTGACCATTGAATACACCGGGTTTCCTCTTTTGAGCGTTAATGTAACCAGCACAGACACCTCTGAAGTAAAGATTGGCGAAATAAATCCATTTATTATCTGTGTATTTACTGATGTCTATACAATGTGTGTGCGGTCTTTTGAAAAGATGCAGCAATTTGTCATTTGGAGACTTTCTGGTGAAAAAAATCAATACTTTTTGATCTCGAATCGCTTCGACTATAGCACCATTTGCTCTTTCGGCTCCACCTATACCGTAAGTTGGAAGAAAAAGAAAAAAATCATACTCCTGTTTAAGAGGCTTTATTGCAGCCACTATCTTTCCAGCTAGGACAAAAGGATACATGATCACCTGCTCAATGTATCGCTTGAGCGTTAATAAAGGATAAATTTTCAAATTTTTTAGCGTTGCTATCTCAGCAAATGTACATCGCCCTTATTGAACAATTCTCCACAGCTCTCAGTCGTAATTCTATAATAATAGAAGAAAGTGCCTACTGGTTGATGCATTCCTTTGAATGAGCCATTCCAGCAATCTTTGATGTCATGGGACTCGTGTACTATTTCGCCAAAACGATTATAAATGGCCAGGTAAAACGATTTGGGTATCGCACCAAATACAATCCTGAAACAGTCGTTTATTCCATCGTTGTTGGGTGTAAATGCAGTTGGAACAAACAGTACATTACCTGCTGTAAAATCTACGTCAACAAAAACACTATCTCTAGATTTACACCCGTTTAGAGTCTCACCGACAACATGGTACCACATAGGTACCCTTGTGCTTGTTATTGGATTAGGGATAGATATATCGTTCAAAAAGGTTGGTGGCGACCAGGTGTATTTATAAGCTCCTATCGCTGCTAATTGCGCTGATCCTTCTTCACAATTGATATCGTTGGATTTTGTAACAACTAATTCTGGCGCGACTTCAATAAATATGTCTACAGCGACCGTCTGAGTGTCACCACAAGTGGTATCCATAATTGTCACATAAAACGTCTCATCGTGAGTTGGAAATACTGTAACGACCGGACCTGACCCCTGACTAATTGAACTCGAAGGCGCCCAGGTATAAAGATCGCCTCCAGAGGCCTGAAGCTGCAAGCTGTCGCCCATACATAACGAATAGTTTGGAGGATCGACACCCATGGTTCTCGGTGGGTGCACATCAATAATGATGCTATCTGACCCAGAACATCCATTGGGTGCAACGCCCTCAAGACGAAGTACAGTTCTTGTTACAACAGTAATCTGTGGATTAAGAATGGTGCTATCACTAACGAATGTTCCAGGTTTCCAAACAAAGCTGCCTGAGGCAGTTCCCTGTAAATTTAAAGTTGCTCCTTCACAAACTGTTGTATCGTTCCCTGCATCCAGAGAAGGTCCCGCCAAGACTGTTACGACAACTGAATCGTAATCAATACATCCGTTGCTATCTGAAACTGCAACTGTATACACTGTCGTCACAAAGGGGGTCGCTATTGTGCTTGACGAATTTGGATTGGAAAGAGTATTAGCCGGAGACCAGGAGTAGTGTATTCCGCCGCCAGCCACCAGAGTAACTGCCTGACCAGCGCAGGTTGTAGTATCGTTGCTGACAAAAGCAAAATTTGGAGTTGTTATATTGACAGTCTTAGTAATACTATCCGTACAACCATTGAGATCAACAACTATTAGTTTCACTTGATAAACACCCGGTGAAGGAAACGTATATGATGAGCTGGAAGTTGTGCCAAATACAGTCCCATTCATAAACCATTCCCAGGATGTAATTCCTGCATTGGATAAAGTAGCATCTATAAAATTCAACGAAAGGCAGCTGGTATCAGCGGTCTGGCTGAAATTTACCACCAGAGGATCCAGGTCGAAGGAATCTGTAAACGGCGGCAAGATCAGACCATTCTGAACAACGCCATTCTGACCATGCGTTGATCCCCATGGATCATTATTGAGATCAGCACAGACTCCCCGCTCTCCTCCTGTCACATTAATTGAAGACGCTGGTGGATTAATCCCGCTATTGTACCAAAATACACCGCCCCCACCACCTCCACCAGGCCCTGCCCTTCCTACGGTGGGATTGGTGATATGTAAATCTGCGCCTTTCCCGCCCTTGGCAGAAACGTTGAACCAGGATGAAACAGAACCTGCTTCAATGAGAACTGTACCTCCTGCTCCACCACCTGCCTGACCGTCCCAACACTCTCCCAAACATGGGATGGCTGTGATGCCATCCGCGATGATCAAATTATTATTTCCTTCGATGCTGCCAGATTTGATCAGCACCAGCCCTCCACCGTCTCCACCTACTCCACCTTGTGCATTATTGGCATGGCCAGCTCCTGCACCACCTCCTAAAAAGATCTTGTTTGCAGACGTGGAATAGTTTAGCGCAAACCCTCCAATACCTCCATTTACTATAGGCGGCACGCATATCTGGCTTTCATTACCACCATTTCCACCTGCACCACCATTTGCGCCGCCGCCACCGCCGCCGTTGTGCGTGTTTCCGCCGCCGCCGCCGTTGGCATTTGCACCTCGACCATGGGTAGTTGTATAGGTATTCACAAAAATACCTTCACCCTTTAGTGCCCCAGTAGTGGAAGGGTCGCTGCTTAACTTGAAACTCGATTCGGAACACGGAGTATTAGTGTAATAAACCAGATCTCCCGCACGAAATCCTTTGCCTGTAACATCAATTGCATCATTCAGCGTGAGTGTTCCTCCCACCGTAATAGCAAATACTCCTCCTTTGGAACCATCCCAGGGGGCACACGAATGAGACTGAGTTACCGTATAATTTTGAAAATATGGGACCTTTACTAGCTGGACCTTCCCCCAGGGAATATCAAACTGACGCGTCACCTCATTTAGAAGGGTTAGTATGTTTCCTGCTTTCGCCTTTATGATGTTGTATTCATAGTTACCTGCGCCATTATAATTTAGTATTGTACCAAATGTTGTTGTGTTAGAGCTATCAATAGTCGCTCCCTTCATTTGGATAAGAAGTACGGTGTCACCTATGTTGAAATCCATCGCATCATCGACCTCAAAATCGTTGCTACAAGCTGGACGGTTTAAAACTGCGGCATATTTATTAATGATCGTCTGACTTATGCCTTGAAGCGTAAAGCATAAACAAAGAGCCAAAAAGGCGAGAGGGGTTCGCATTAGATGAATTTGACATAAAAATACTATAAGAAGTATTTCCATGCAACCGTAATAAAAGGCTACCAGGAAAAAGTCTTTCTTCCTTTACCCCACGATGATATACCGTTCGACATCGCTCTTTGTTATTCTATTCCCGGAAAGGATTATAAGACGCTCCACTACATTCCGGAGCTCCCGGATGTTACCGGTCCAATTATGTGATTGGAGGGCTTTTACCGCGTCTGATTCCATTTCTTTCGGGGCTTGCTTATACTCTTCGCCTATCTCCCTGAGGAAATGTTCAACCAGAGCCGGTATGTCATCCTTCCGATCATTCAACGAAGGAACATGAATCAGGATGACACCTAAACGGTGGTACAGATCAAGGCGGAACTTTTTTGCTTCTACCTCTTCCAGTAAATTTTTGTTGGTAGCAGCAAGCACTCTTACATCAACCTTAATTTCCTTTTCACCTCCAACCCTTGTAATTTTTCCTTCCTGCAAAGCCCGAAGCACTTTAGCCTGTGCTTCCAGACTCATGTCGCCTATTTCATCCAGGAAAAGTGTTCCGCCATGTGCCTGTTCAAATTTACCGATCCGTTGCTTGATCGCCGAGGTAAATGATCCCTTTTCGTGACCAAACAACTCACTTTCTATCAGCTCACCCGGAATAGCCGCACAGTTCACCTCAATCAAAGGAGAATTGCTTCTGTTACTAAGTTCATGAATCCTGCGTGCCACCAGCTCTTTCCCCGAACCATTCTCGCCAGTTATCAATACACGCGCATCCGTCGGCGCCACTTTCTCAATAGTCTCCCTGATCTGAAGCATCGGCTCAGAAGAGCCTATCATTTCATTAGCTTTAGTCACTTTCTTCCGCAGGATCTTCGTTTCTGCAACCAGGTTCTTTTTATCCATTGCATTCCTGATCGTAATCAGGAGCCTGTTCAGGTCTGGCGGTTTTGAAATATAGTCGAATGCCCCCTTCTTGACTGCCTCAACCGCTGTCTCGATGTTTCCATGACCCGAGATCACTATGAACGGAACATCAGGATTTATCTCCTGTGCTTTCTGCAACACCTCAATTCCATCCAACTTCGGCATTTTGATATCGCAGAGAATGCAATCGTAGGTCTGCGACTCAATCTTCTTTAGTCCTTCCTGCCCATCAGCAGCTTCGTCTATCTGAAATCCCTCGAAAGAAAGAATTTCTGATAAAGATTTTCGGATTGCCTTCTCGTCGTCAATAATCAGAATTGTCTGAGAATCATTTTTCTTACTCATGAAACAAGCTTTTTAACACCGGCCGCACCACCTGTGTCGTGTTTTTACTTTCTCTCCTCACCATTTTTATACTTAACAGTCTTTACCAGTTTGCCGCTTTCATCATACTCTTTCCAATTACCCTCCTTCTTACCATTTATATAGGTTCCCTCAGCTTTCACATTGCCGTTTTCATAGAATTCCTTCCAGTCACCAGCCCGTTCATTGTTTTTATATACACCATACTCGCTGACCCTACCGTTCTTGAAATATGCGGCTACCTCACCTTCGATCAGGCCGTTTCGGTAATTATACTCTGCTGCCTTTTCTCCAGTTTCATAAAACCAGGTCGTTTTTCCATCCCGCTGGTCCATATTGAAATTGGCTTCTTCCTGAGGTTTGCCCGTGGGATAGCGCTTGTTGTATAGGCCGTGTTTGCGCCCTTCAGAATAATAGGCTTCTTCCATAATGAATAGAGACCCTGGCTGGTAGACCCTTCTTGGTCCTTCCAACTGATCGTCATTATAATTTTCAAGAAGTTCTGCATTGCCTTGAACTGTCATTTGTACCTGGACACCATTTTTTTTGCCATTCCTGAAATTGGATATCAGCTGCGGATAACCGCTATCCCAGTAGTAAATCCAGGTGCCTTCTGGTACTCCATTTGCAAGGTACCCTTCCGATACCACCACATCACCCCTCTTGACCTGAACAAAATCCACACCATTTGCATCTTTTCTACGAACGGTGTCTAACGACTGCGCCTGTATATCAGACACAGATCCCGTAAATACAACGGCCATCAGAAAACAAAATCTGCTTTTCATTTCAAAGGTATTTTCTACCAGCTGCCAATTTATGGTTTTTGAAGATTTTTACTGTATCCACCCCGATATTTAACTGTCCTCTTCCGATTTTTGGAATCAACAAACCTGAATTAACTTCGGGTTCTGTGAATTTTTCTGATACTTGTGATTGGCTGGAAGAACGTTTAAAGAGGGATCTTCCCGGTGAGAGCGCGCACCAACGGATGCTTGCCCGGGTTAGGGCAATGCCCGAAAAAGTGCCCGAGCACGCCCGAGCCAGTGCTGTTTTAGGACTATTGTTTCCCAAAGACGATACTATTAATCTGTTACTGATCAAAAGAACTGAAGATGGTCGTGCTCACAGCGGCCAAATAAGTTTCCCCGGTGGAAGAATGGAGCAACACGATGCGGATCTCCGGGCAACTGCACTTCGTGAGACACAGGAAGAGGTGGGCATCAGTTCAGGAAACATAAGGATGATCGGACAACTGTCCCGGCTGTACATTCCCGTTAGCAATTTTCTGGTGTACCCTTTTATCGGAATGGTAGATCACCATCCCGCCTACCAGCCCAATCACCGTGAAGTGGCTGCGATTATCGAAGTACCCCTACCGCATTTGTTGGGAACGAATTCTAAGGTGATCACCGCTGTAACCTCTCCGGCAGACAAAAGCTTCATCAAAGATGTTCGCGCCTACCAGCTACAGGACGGAACAATTATCTGGGGTGCAACGGCGATGATTCTGTCGGAGTTGGAAGTACTTGTCTCGGAAGGCCTGGGCCCTACTCTCAAAGCCCCGGGCTAGCAGATCAGTAACATGGCAAAGTTTTAGTAAGTGGTTTCTTATGCCACAGCCTGTTTTCTGGATCAGTTTACTGCTCACAGTTTCGGTTTTTCTCCCACTGATCCGGAATGACTACTGGATATTCAAGATTCTGGAATATCCAAGGCTACAGAAACTTTTCCTTTGCCTGCTGGTATTAGGTCTGTGCTTTATATACCTGCCCGGATCAACAAAGGAATGGATCAGTACGGGATTATTAACCGCAGCTGTCGTTTACCTTATTTATAAAATCTTTCCTTACACACCATTAAGTGCCGTTGAAATGAAGAACGCTCCGGCCGATGTGGACGTAGTGTGTACCGTCTTTGCAGCGAATGTTTATCAGTTTAACCGCAATTATCAACATCTCCTCAACCAGATTAAGAAATCCAGGCCAGACATCATCTTTCTCGTAGAAACCGATCATAAATGGCAGGCGGCCGCTGCTATTCTTTGCGAGTCACACCCTTTCACTTTACAGTGTCCTTCAGACAACACTTACGGACTACTTTTGTTCAGCAGATTCCCATTGGATGGGCAAATCAGGTTCCTGGTAAAAAAGGATATACCATCTGTAGATACGGTTGTCTTGCTACCATCAGGAGATAAATTTCGATTGTGGGGACTTCACCCGGAGCCGCCTGTACCTGGCGAAAATCTTTACTCTACTGCCAAGGATAAAGAATTATTGAAGGTTGCCTTTAAAGTTCGCGATGAACAACTACCCTGTTTGGTTGTAGGAGACTTAAATGATGTAGCCTGGAGCTACACAACGGAATTATTTCGAAAAACCAGCCGACTGCTGGATCCTAGAAGAGGCAGAGGGTTCTACTCAACGTTTCATGCAAAGAATCCCCTTATCCGTTTCCCTCTCGACTATATCTTTTGTTCCAGCGAATTCAGGTTGGTTTCAATGGAGCGATTGTCTGCGAATGGATCCGATCACTTTCCCACCCTCACAAAACTTGCTCTGATACCAAACCTGGCGCCCTGTCAGGACAACCCTGAACTTGATGCTCAGGAGCTGGAAGCTGCTACTGAGAAAGCTTCCGTTAGCATAGATCTCCAAAAGGATTAATAAATCAATAATTTAACCATATTTAACGCTTCAAGGCAAGGGTTTTTTTTCTGTACAGAAAAATATTTTTTGTTAACGAGTTGTAAATGACGATCGTTTTTACTTATTTTTAAGGTGGAGAAAAAACTGTATATAATGGAGAACTATTATTCCATATTAGGGGTAAACAGGACAGCGTCCGCCTCCGAAATCAAAAAGGCATATCGGCTTTCAGCGCTACGCTGGCATCCGGACAGAAACCAGGATAGTTCAGAAGCCCGTCTTCAATTTCTTTTGATTCAAGATGCTTACAGGACGCTTATCGATCCATTCAAAAGGAGTAACCATAACAGTATCCTCGATGCACAGGAACGGCCAGCCTATCAGGCGGAACAGTCAGAGCCGCACGGGTTTAATGCCCAGCCAGGCTGGCACACAAGGTTCTACAAGAATGTAAAGCAAAGTTATGTTAAGGGCTTCTGGCAGTTTGTAGCTATCAATATTTCGGTACTTACTTTCCTTGTAATCATGATGCTTCATAAACCGCAGGAGCAAATGGTGATGGGCATGCAGAATAAGGCCGCTCAGGAAGCAGACTTCGTTCAACATTATAATACTATGAAAGCCGCGGAGGAAATTGCATTAACCAGAAAGGCTGTGGCAGATGAAATGGCTGCGGTTGTAGCCTCCGCGCAGAATCTTGCCCCGGTTTCATTGACTTCACAGATCTACAAAGACACCTATGGTCGTGAATTTGATGCCAAAATCAAGGAACTGGATGTGCTCGAAGCGAATTTCCGTGCTTCAGCAAAATAGTTCTTAAGCTTCGTCAAACAGAACAAATTCAAATGCAGAGCTGCCCGTACTGGCAGCTCTTTTAGTTACTTCCGCTTATTTTTGCCAGATGAATCTCCAGGCACCCGAGAAGATCAGTAACTATATTGGTGGAAATTTCACCGAACCCGCCCAGGGTAGATTCCTGGAAAATATTAATCCTGCTACCGGAAAGATTTATAGCCGGACGCCGGATAGTGACGAGGCGGATGTGAATCTGGCTGTCGGGGCAGCATCAATTGCATTAAAAAACTGGAGCAATACACCAGCTGAAGAAAGATTCAGGATACTCAACAGGATTGCAGATCTGATTGATGAACATCTTGATGCCCTTGCGCTGGCCGAAACCAACGATAACGGCAAACCGCTGTGGTTAAGCAAGAAAGTTGATATACCACGTGCTTCGAGCAACTTCAGATTCTTTGCAACGGCTATTATGCATTCCAGCACCGAAAGCCACAGCATGGAAAATAAAGCAATCAATTATACTTTGCGGCAGCCAGTTGGTATTGTGGGTTGTATTTCACCATGGAACCTTCCCCTTTATTTGTTTAGCTGGAAGATAGCCCCTGCACTTGCTGCCGGGAACTGTGTTATAGCAAAACCCAGTGAGGTAACACCTATGACCGCCTATCTGCTGAGTATTATTTGCAGAGAGGCTGGCCTGCCAGATGGAGTTCTTAATATAGTTCATGGTACAGGTCCCTCCTGTGGTGCCGCGATCGTCAAACATCCACTGATAAAAGCCATTTCATTTACCGGAAGCACCAGAGCTGGTAGAGATATAGCTGCAACGGCTGCACCCATGTTCAAGAAACTCTCGCTGGAGCTGGGGGGGAAAAACCCAAATATCATCTTTGCTGATTGCGACTGGGAAAAGATGATGCGCACCACACTACAAAGTTCCTTCGCCAATCAGGGACAGATTTGTCTATGTGGAAGCAGAATTCTCATCGAGGCTACGGTTTATGACCGGTTTAAGGAAGAGTTTCTTTCAAGAGCTGCGAAACTTCTGCCTGGTGATCCGCTAGAAGCAGATACAAAGCAGGGAGCGGTGGTGAGTAAAATGCATTTCGATAAGGTCATGGAATGCATCACTAATGCAAAAAAGGAAGGTGGCTCCATATTGTTGGGGGGACAAAGCATCAAACCGGGAGGTCGTTGTTCAGATGGTTACTTTATTCAACCGACGGTGATTGAAGGGCTGGGAGCTGGCTGTAAAACAAATATGGAGGAGATTTTTGGCCCAGTGGTAACACTTCAACCTTTCCAAACAGAAGATGAGGCCCTCGAACTTGCAAACACTTCCGATTATGGTCTCTCCGCCACGCTATGGACGAGTAACCTCACCAGAGCACATAGAATGGCCGCCAAGGTAGAAAGCGGCATTATCTGGGTAAACTGCTGGCTTCTGCGCGACCTTCGGACACCTTTCGGCGGTATGAAAAACTCCGGAGTTGGCAGGGAAGGGGGCTGGGAGGCGCTTCGATTCTTCACCGAGCCGAAGAACGTCTGCATCGAACTCTAATAAACGAAACTTTTCCAGACCTACAGAGGGAACTTCAGAGGAGTCCCAGAGGAAGACACCCTTGCTGACTCAACTATTACTCAATGATCCTCTTGTTCAACCTCTGGAATATACCGATGGTACAGATTATCAACTTGTCGTCAGCCTGGCATAATTATTAGCTCTGCTTATCAAGGTAACTATTACGAGTTTAGATAAATAGAAGCGTTTATGATCAGCAGATTAATTGGCTTAGTCTTAGCATTTGGATTTCTTTTAACGAGCTGCGACGATGGGGCACTCAAGATCAGGGGTCGAAAGATCACACTCAGAAATGTCAGCATCAACCCATTCAACTCTTTTTCAGATGTATTTGTTGATAGTTCTACTTTGGAACAGTTTATCGTTTCTGAAGATCTTGATTCGACCACTGCAGACCAGTTCCGGAGTTTCTACAACAGCAGAAACTACCAGTATGCGTGGTTTTCCAAAAAGGGACTCAATGAGCCTGGGCTGGCCTTCTGGAATCTGCTCACAGGTCATATTCAACATTCGAGAGACAGCGCTTTATTTGATCGCGACCTAGCTCACCAGCTCCAATTTTTTATTGACGGCGACGAAATCCGTAAAAAGAACAAGGCTGCCCTGGATCAGACAGAACTGAAACTAACAAAACAGTTCTTCATCTATGCCTCAGTTGCTTACGAAGGAACTATTGATCCAGAAGAGCTGGAATGGTTCATTCCCCGTAAAAAGATCGATGCACTTGCCCTCCTTGATTCGCTGGTAAAAACCAATGGTGAGAGGGTAAATGAATGGGAACCGGTCAACGAACAGTATCAGGCTCTTAAAACACAACTTATCCGATTCAATAACATAGCCAGGAGTGGTGGCTGGCCAGAAATTAAACTGAATAAAAAGAGCCTCAAAGCCGGCGACTCCAGTGAAACCGTATTAACACTTAAACGAAGGCTTTACGTGGGTGGTGACCTGAAAGAATTCGACTCATCCGCGAAATTCAATGAACCATTAGTCACCGCTGTAAAAAGAGCACAAAAGCGATTTGGATTCCATGAAGATGGCGTTGTTGACAAAGCACTGGCAACGGCGTTGAATGTTCCTGTAAAAGATCGAATCGAACAGATTTTAATAAATATGGAAAGAATGCGCTGGCTACCGAAAGAACAGCCTGCCCATCGGATCGTCGCCAACATTCCAGAATTCAAAGTCCACATTTACGAGAATAACCAGCAGGCGCTGGAGATGAATATCGTCGTAGGCAAGCAGGGATATAATACCGTGATTTTCAATGACTCGCTGAAGTATATCGTTTTCAGTCCCTATTGGAACGTACCGGCGAGTATTGTTCAGGAAGAAATCCTGCCGGCAATGAACCGCAATCCCGATTATCTTAACGGACAAAATATGGAACAGACCGGGACCCGGGATGGTGTTCCCGTTATTCGTCAGAAGCCTGGAGGTGGAAATGCACTCGGGCGGGTGAAATTCCTGTTCCCAAACAACCACAATATTTACTTCCACGACACACCTCAGAAAAGTCTATTCAATCGCGAAAAGCGAGCGTTCAGTCATGGGTGTATGCGCCTCGCAGATGCCGAACGCTTTGCTCAGTACCTCTTGAAAGATGACGCGGACTGGTCACCCGAAAAAATTCGCAGGGCGATGTTCGCCGGAGAGGAAAAGTGGGTGAGCCTCGACAAAAAAATACCAGTCTACATTTTCTACTTCACAGCCTGGGTAGACCAGAGTGGGCTCCTAAACTTCAGGGAAGACATTTATAACCATGACAAAAACATGGCCGAAATGCTTTTCTTCAGACAGACGCCGGACAGTACTGTAGTTATGAAAAGGTAGCGCTAGGAAGGGTGTTTAAGCCTCAACCAGAAGCACCTGCCAGGCCTTCGCTGTTTCTCCTTTCTCTATGAGTTCCTTCGCATAGGTGTGCAGTGCATTTTCCCGCGCTGTACCATCTGATTCGAATTCCTTCAGGATCTGACTGAGCCTGTCATCATAAATAAGTTCATCAACCACGGGTACTGAAGAACTATTCCCTAATATGCCAAGGTTATTCCCTGTTAAGACCTTGCTGGTTCTGATTCTTTCAGGAAGCGCATCGACACCAATCCCAAGGTGAACATTCGGCTTCGGAACCTCAAAAACAGCCCCCCCCGATGCCCGGCAATAGAAATCACCGCCCATTCTTGCCACCAGATCAATCTTGTGAGGATTGATCCGTCCGTCATCGTCCAACACCTCATCATTGATGTGCATGCATAGTACCTCGCAAATTATCAGATTCGCTGCGCCTCCTTCTTTCCCCGTTTCTATAATCTGTTTAACCCTGCACTCGAGCTGTACAGGAGACTCCTTTACCCGGAAGGGCTTTACCATATCCGAGGGAATAGGTGTTAAACCGGACTTGTGGAATTCGTTTACCCCTCCGGGAAACTCACAACTGGCTAGGTTCATCTGTTGAACAATATCGTAATTGACAATATTTATGACGACCTCCTTTGTCTGTTCAGCATTCTGGAGCGTATGTTTGGTGGTATTGTCCCTCACCCGTCTTGCGGGAGAAAAAATGAGGATTGGCGGCTTACTACCGAAGACGTTAAAAAAACTGAAAGGTGAAAGATTCGGCCTGCCTTCATTATCAATAGTACTGGCAAAACAGATGGGGCGTGGCGCTACCGAACCAAGAAGGTAGGCGTGAAGCAGGGAAGTCTTAATCTCTCCGGGGATAATCTTCATTTCTTATGGGTTTTTGCAGCAAATTACATGAATATGGATAGCTTTTGGGGCGTTGGCACTCTTTTTAAATATATACCGAAAACTATTAAGAAATTGTAAACTCATTAAACTATGAAAAAGAGCCTGATGAATGCAGTAAATAGAATTTCCCTGTTTATTGCTGCGATGTTGATGAATGTGATGGCCATGGCGCAGGAGGCGGGAATGGACGTGAATGTGAATGTTAATCGAGGAGGTGGATGGTATGCTAATCCGTGGGTCTGGATAGTTGGTGCGGCGATATTCATACTTTTGCTTGTAGCAATCGTGAGGGGTGGTGGCAGAACAAGCGACTAAGCATTCCACTGGAACTAATAAAATAACGCGGTAGGCTGAAAAGCTTACCGCGTTGCCGTTTTTACCTATTAGGTCTACTCCTATGCCTGGAGATAATGAAGATACGACACCATTTACATCACCACCTTTTCAAACCCGACAGAGCAGGAATTAGTTGGGATGAACCGGAATTAGTCGGGTGTCAACAGATTTTAGCAAACTGTAATGGGCTTATGGTATAACTGTTTTTTCCTTTTCAGAAAAGGAACAGTATGAAAAGGATTATACTTCTAACATATTTATTTGGGATTAGTTTAAGTACCGCAATTGCCCAGGATGTCTGGGAGGAGAATCGATTAGCCAATCAGGTTGCGCGACAGGATCCTGCCGAAATGGTGTTTCCGAACCCGGCAGTTAATGTAGCGAACATCATGTTGAACTTCATCCCACGGGAAAGGATCTATATGGACGTTATCGACTACAATGGAAATGTAAAAGGTTCTTTTACATTTTCCCCGGGCTCAAACCTTCTCAGTTTTGACGTCGGGTTCCTGAATCAGGGGTACTACGTGCTCCATTTGCGCTCTGGGAACAGAGTAATCCAAATTCTTAAACTCGCTAAAACCTGAGCGTCAATAAACTGTCAGAACTGGGGAAAACTTTCAGAAACCCTACCCATTCTGAAGCAGAGAATTTATCTAGTTTAGTACTCCAGCCGATGTACTTATGGATCGAAATGCCGCTTTAGAAGTATTTGCGAAGGACTATTCTGAGACGATGACCGAGGTCGAGTTTTTTCAGATGCTCCAGAAAGGTCTGGAACTTCTGAGAAAGAATCCATCTGCAGATAAACTAGTCATCAGTCGTCTCTATGGTGTCGAGGACCAGAAGGCGATAAATATCGCGCTTAGCTATAATGAAAAACTTATGGTGCGACTGCTTTTGGATAGCAGAATTTAGCCCTCGATGCCTGGACGCGCAGAGACTATTCGCCAATCCTGATTCGAACTCCTGCAGTAACCGGAAAATAGAACAGATCGAAAGACTCGTTGATCTTGTCGCGGCGACTGTCGATCGTTTGCACATTAGCATATTTAGGTGCAAATTCTACATTAAGACCTACTTTTTGTCCGAAATAGTAGTTATAACCAATCTGCGCTCCCACACTGAAACCATAGCCACGATCGAAATGATACGTTGAAACATACGTGAATTCAACCGGTGTGTTTGGATTCACCCTGCTGTATACCACATTGCCGCTATTACCAGTAAACAGAGCTCCTGCGGATACCCCAAAATACAGGCTGGACTTTACGAAATCTTCGTATCGCTGATAAAAGGGTACGACATGGTTAAACTGGACCCCGATGTTCACAGCTCGTTCGGCCAGGACGAAATTTACCTCCTCTGTGCTGAGGCTGTCGCCCTCTGTGCCCGTGATTTTCCATTCGGACTTACGCTTCCAGCTTGTGAGCCCCGCACTCAGACCTATTTGCCAGCGATCATTAAAGTTATAAAGGAAACTCAGGCCATACGCAGGTGTCCACACGTGCTCATCCCCCTTGTAGTAGCTATTGTTGGGTTGAGTGGTAGTACTCATACCAGCATTCAGGCCTAGCTCAAACCGTTGTCCCGAAGCAGCTCCGGTAATCAAACAGCCGAGTGCAATCAGTATTATTGATCTCATATCTTTTCGAACAATTGACGAACAAATTAATCAATTTAAATCGGAGTATGCAAACATCTGGCTATTCTACAGCGTTACCTATAGTTTTGCGCTTCTCATACATATCTCTAACTTGCAAAAAAGGTACGTCCGCCCGGAGAATCTCAGAGCAGTTTGAAGCGTGACGGAATTTCTTTTCCGGCTTAATGTCTCACTGGAAGGGGCCTGTATTTTCTGGCAGATTGATAAATGAAGAAGCAACAGCTATATACATTGAAAATATGGGGACTGACTTCATTGTTGCTGTTAACCTATCTGCTTTTCACTGGTAAGTCCTGTAAGACGGTCCGGCAACTCCAGGTTACTCCCGAGCCAAGAGAAGATGTACGCCAACCGGCCTCTGGCATCGACACCCCGGTTGTGGCTTCTCCGACCGGCGCCACAAAGGATAGTTTAGCCATGATTCCTCCTTCTCAACCTGATACTGTCGCCCAGCGACCGGCGGTTTCGCAGGTTTCACAGCCGCGCTTTTATGATACCATACCGCTCACACCGCTCACAGCCGGTGATTCAATTCCCCCGCTCAGCCGAATACAACTTCCTGAAATAGAGGCCGGTACAGAAATTCTTGAGCTTACGCTCAGCCCGGATCCCGGTCTCGTGGTCAACACCGGCGATACGATCGTTTCAGATATCTCTGAACCCGAAAAAGTTGTGGATAAGACCGGCAGTAACTATTTCACATCTGAAACTCAGTCTCAGATTAACGATCAGATGCGTGCTGCCTTCACTTTCAAACTGCTTTATGATTCCATAACAATTAACAGCAATAAAGATTTTTCATATAATACGCTTAACTTAATCAACACCACGGCGGAACCAATTGCCCTGCAGGTAATGATAGCGAGTCCCGCAGGATGGCAGATGGTGACCTCCAATCTAGTAAATGTTGTCCTTGAACCCTATGCCAGTTCAATTATACCCATGCGTTTTACCCCTTCTGCCACCAATACTGCTTTCTGGCAGCAGGTCAGGATTGAATTTCGGGTAAACAATGTGATAGACACCCGTAAGGCTGCATTCAAGATGAGGGTGCAGGAGTTTTCTGGTTTCAGAGCCAGTCTTCCGAACGCCAACTTAGTCCTTAACAGCTATCAGAAGGAACTGAGGATCCCGGTTCATATCCGTAACTCCGGAAACGTGACTGGAGTCTATCGGATAAACGTTTCCAATCCCCTACTAAAACTTGCGGAATCCCTGGAAATTCAAGTCCCCTCCGGCGAAGACACGGTTATTCATCTTCAGGGTCGGCTTTCTGAAGCGCAGTACGCGATGCTCCGCAAAGAAGAGGTCAGGATCTCTGTGACCAATGAAAAAGATGAGACTATCAGTATGATACAGGTGATCTCTAAAATCGGATCGGTCTTAACAGAACATAGTTCCGCCTATCTCGAAATGCCCTTGCAACTGGAGGTGGGGACCATCATGCAGGGTCTGGAATCGCCCATCCGTTATTACGGAGCGATGAATGGCGCTTTACAGATCGATGAAAATCAGAGATTTGCTTTGTCCCTTCGCTCGAATACCTTCGCAAAGGGCCAAACAAATGACAATAGTATTGTACGGCTGGACTATCAGTCCTCCAATCTTCAGATTAGTGCGGGAAATGTCCAGGGCCTTGGCGACTTCATTGTTGACGGCTATGGTGCCCGGGCGGCTTATAAATGGAAGGATTGGAATAAGGCGGAATTATTCGGCACTTTTAAAAGCCGGGTTGGTGATACAAAAATTATCGGCGGTGCACTGCAACTTGCACCGAAGGATAATCTTCGTTTCAGCAATCTAACCTCTCTGAGCATCGATAGCGAAGCCCTGCGTGACAATGCAATCGTTAATCTCGTTTCCGAATATCTCTTTACCTATGGACGAATTTCATTAATCACGGGAGTTGGTGGCGAACAAAACCGTGGGCCGTTAGCTGAGGGAACGGATAAAGTTATTATCGGGTCTTCTCTGGGATATAATTTACTATATGAAACCCCTAAAGTGAATATCACCTCGAACGTACTTTACAACAGTAATAGTTATCCTGGAATCTTCAGAGGTCAACGCCTTCAAATGCACCAGGCGAATGTAAATTTGAACCGTTATACCCTGGGGGGTTATTATGAGTATAACTTCCGGAAGCAGAATCTTTTCCTTGACACCTTGCTGCTGTCCGATGTCTTCAACCTTCGTTCTACAAACTATGGTATCCGGACCGGAGTTAACTTTAAAGGGGGAAACATACTTCTGGGCGCGGGAAATCAAAGACAACAGCAGGAACAGGGAACAGAATTGAAGTCGAATTTTAATTACCTGAACCTCAACTTTTCTACCCTGGTCGCCAAGAAACTATATATCAACCTGGTCAGCTTCGCAGGCGTTCAATCTGCACTGAATAAAGAAGGAAGCGACAAAGTATTCGCGTCTACCTCACAGGGAACCATGCAATACAAAGCCGTGGGTGCTACATTTCGCTATGATAATGGGCCCTATTATTACCAGGAGTTTGCCAGCTGGCTAACAAAGCCCGCCGAGTATTCCCGGGTGATGTTCAGCCCATTCGCCCAGTTGAATCTCTGGAACAATACGCTGATGGGTAGAATACAGGCCAACTATGCTCACTCGTTACCATCCGAAGTCTCGACAACCAATGTGCTCACCAATATCAACTACATGCACCCTAAAGGATTTGACTTCAATCTTACGGGTATTATTCCTATCGGGCAGGAACCTACCACTACTTTCATAAGTGCGGCAGTCAGAATGCGTCTGGCCGCTCCGTTCGTTCCTATACGGAAATACTATACGATCAGGTTTCATTTGTTTATGGACGAGAATGGGAACAATATCCGCGATAACGGAGAGGAACCGGTTGCTGGGCAGACGGTATCCCTTAACCAGGATATTCTCGTAAGCGATGAAAACGGCCGTATCGCGTTGAGGAACATGGAGAAGGGCTCTGTAAAGGCAGATTTTGGATACAGAAGCCGGTTAAAAGGATGGATCCCGAGCGAGGGAATTATCCAGCATTACACTTTGAGCGGCAATAGAACAGTCGAGGTGCCCTTCAAGAAGAGTAAGATCCTGATGGGCAGTCTGATTGTTGATAAAGATGAGTTGTCGAATACCGATTTCAACCCATCAAACATTAAAGTAACGGCAACTGGTCCCGGGGGTGAAATCTTTACTACCATCACTGACCAGGATGGTAATTTTCACTTAAATCTTCCTGCCGGTGAATATGTGGTGAGTTTAAATGAGGCGGCATTCGGAGAACAATTCCGCCCCCTGCAGTTTGCTCAGACAGCAGATTTACTGAACAATGAATCGAAGACGATCTATTTCGAGATCAAACAAAGAAAGCGGCAGATAAATATCCGTAAGAAATGACCCGTTATTTTCTGATATAGACCCTAGTCCCGACTCCAACTATTGAAAACAGATCTTCAATATCGGTATTCTTGAGGGCAACGCACCCGTCTGTCCATCCGACTCCAAGTTCGATCATATCATCCCCACCTTTCCAGATACCATGTATCCCTATATCACCGCCGATTCTTGCCGAAGCTGGTATAATACCTTCCTTTTTCAACCGGTTAAACCGTTCTCTGGTCTCCGTTGTGGGATAATCTATCTGCAGGAACTTATGGTATTTTGAATTGGGATTCAATCTTGAAATTCTGAACCAGCCTTCGGGTGTACATCGGTCACCTTCCATGCATTTATCCTGTAAAGGTTTCGGCCCAAAAGTAGCTTTATAGGCCCGGATCATTTTCTTCTTGTAAAAAACGTTGACGGAATATTTAGACTTGTCAACAACTATCAACATAGAATCCTTGTTGATGGTATCAGGATTCAACTTGATTTTGTTCACCACATATGCCGGGGGTCTTTTCGGCATGATGATGGTTTCCGTAACCCGCATGGAGCCCTGGTCATATTGGATGATTCTCACAATATTTCCTTTACCATCCGGTTCTTCATTCAATACTTTTAGATTTCTGGGAGGTGGTGCCTCTTTCTTTTTCGTCGTGGGTTCATATACAACCTGACCAGACGCAAGGTTTACGGCAAACAAGAAAAGTACAAGGAAGAAGCCACCGATTACACAGCGTTTACAATTCATCATGACCAAAGTAGCTTTGAGGGATGTTTACGAAACTAATAAATTTATGCTTTTCATGGATGAATATGTGTTTCGGCGTAGCTTTTTATGGTTTTCCTGTGGCTGAACAGCTTTCTGAAAACCAGTATTTTTGCAGGGAATGCAATTGACTTTTACAGAAGAAAACTACCTGAAAGCTATCTATAGCATAGAGCTTCACAGCAAATCCTCAGAAGTATCTGTTAATGAGATAGCAGAAAGAATGAGTACTAAGCCGGCTACCGTAACGGATATGCTCAGAAAGCTTTCTGAGAAAGAGTTGATTCATTACGAGAAATACAAGAAAATGAGGCTATCGAAGCTAGGGCTGTCGATGGCTTTGCAAATTGTCCGGAAACACCGTCTTTGGGAAACCTTTCTTCACGATAAGCTACAGTTTAGCTGGGATGAGGTACATGAGGTAGCTGAGCAACTGGAACATATAAAATCCAATAAACTGATTGAGCGGTTGGATGCCTACCTTGGACATCCTGAGTTTGATCCCCATGGTGATCCTATTCCCAGTGCGACTGGTCAGATTCCAGAAGCAATCACTCAATCAATGAATGAGGCTGAACTGGATCGCTGGTTATTGATTGTAGCGGTAAAAGATGCTTCGAAACCCTTCCTTCAGCAATTGGAACGAATGGGACTTAACATCGGTACGAAAATAAAGCTATTGGAGCGCCTCCCTTTTGATAAAAGTGTGCTGGTCAGCATTAATGGTCAAGAACCAATCTTCCTTTCTGAAATGATTGCCTCCAATCTGCTAGTGAGTCTTCAGGAAGGATGATCAGGATTTTCCTATTGTGTTACCGGCTTCTTCTTATAGATTGGCACTGTAGAACATGGTTCGCCATACATCAGGGATTTTACAACAGGCCGTAATTTGGCAGTAACAGTGACATAGGCCAGTTCTGGAATTGAAACATCACCACAACCTTTTATCACCACCCTTTTGTCTGTGTATTCCTGGGCGTTGATCGCTTCGATATTCTTCGAAAGCAATGTTTTCTTCAGTTCATCGACATTTCCGAAGATAACGGTTTTTGCTACAGGCTGCAGATAAGCAGCAGCCAGCATATTTGCCCACATGGGTATGATCGCATCCGTGCTACAGGTAATACCAACGTGTTTGTCCCTGTATTGTTCCCAGTCATGGGTCTGGAGCGCTGCTCTGAAATCCTTTTCTCTCAGGATCATCTCACGGAATAGAAATGGCTTCAGATCAAACGCTACCAATAGATTTTCTTTTGGCTGATACTCTGTGAGATCCAGTGTGATAATTCCACTCTCTGCAACTTTATTTACGATCGTGTCCATAGTCGGGCCATACTTTACCTGCAAAATTACGAACAAGTTTTTCCCCGATCTCTGGTGTTCAGTAAACTCAACATAGATCAAACCTATAGGAACTGATGGAGTAGCGTTATCAGTTTGTCATCCCCAGAGAGTTTAACACACGTGTTTGGCGATTCTGTGGATGACTTAAAACAAAAACAGATGGCACGATTGCCATCTGTTCAATTTCAACTACTATAATTTAATAAAGGTATTCAGGGTGGTATTTTACATCAGCCTTTTTGCGGATTACTTCCATTAACATGCCACCGATGCTATTAGCAAGCTGTTGTTGCTGAGCTCTTACCATTTGTTGGGTGGCTGCGGGATCAGAAGCTGTGGCAGGCTGTTGTTCTCTGTTTGTCAACAAAACAAAGAAAACCCCGTCTGTTCCTTTTATTGCTGGTGAAGTCGTGTTCGGTTTAAAACCCTCGAAAAAAGAATAGCCCACTACCTTAGGTTCGAAACCTAAATTCATGACATAACCGCTAGCGGCATTGAACGAGTCTGCAATCTGGATCGGCTGACCTGAAGCCTGTGCTACAGCATTGATCGACTGAGCCGATTTGTGTTTAGCAGCAATCATTTCAGCTTTCTTTTCATTTCTTACAAGCCCTTCTATTGTTGATTTGTTAGATTCGTCAATCCTTACCAATCCTTTATCCTGAATATTGGTCAGCTTTGCAACAATATACCTTCCATCGAGCGTGAACACATTAGATACGTCACCAACCTCTGCCTGATACATCCAGCGAATCACCTCTCTTGAGTTGCCGATCCCGGGAATCACAAAATCATTGATCTTGATATTCTGTGCCTGCAGTTTGTTGAGACCTTGCTTCCGAACAGCTTCATCGAAGCTTTTGGCATCTGTATTTGTACCTGCGAACTGGTTAGCCGTTGCGAATACACCCGTCTCTGTATCTTCTCCCGGATAAAGTGTTTTCACGACATGGGCCAATTTCACTGCTGGAGAAAAACCCTGTTGGCTGATAATCTCAATATAGTGGTAACCAGCGTAAGCCTCATTATCAACTTTTACTGTTTTTTTCTCACCCGCCTTTCCGTCGAAAGCAAAGTCCGCAAACTCCTTTGACAGTTGTGAACGCTGTTGAAGTGTGAAAGTATACTCACCGGCTGTTGCTTTGCTTCCCGGATCGTCGGAATAGGTTTGTACCATTTGATTGAAGTCTGCTCCGCTTCGGATGGCGTTCACTACACTATCGATGCGGGCCTTAGCCAGGCTATCGGATATTGTTGGCATGCCACGGTCTTCAAACTTGACCAGGATATGGCGAACCTTTGTGGAGTCGGGAAGACTTGTTTTTTCAACTACTTTGGTAAGTTTATAAGAACCGTTTTCGAAGTACGGTCCGTATACCGCGCCAGTAGGAAGACTAAAAATGGAGTCGGCATGAAAAGACATGAAATTCTTTCTTGCGACATAAGCTCCCTGGTAGGGTTCCTCAGAATTTCTGTTCACAAAATTTTCCACCTCGGAAGAGGACTCGAACTGATCCTTGATTTGCTGCAGCGACTGAACCGCCTGGAGTGAATCGGCTGGAGAGGGCTGCACTTCGAAAGATACATATTCAATACTCCTTGTCGGATCATCAATGGTGTATTGCGCAGCGTGGTTTTTAATATAGGATTGCAAGTCAGCTTCGCTTACCTGGACATCTGCGTCGGGAATTGTTGCAAAAGGAACTTTTACGAACTGAATACCGGCAACATAGTTCTGGTCTTTCTCCTGACGTTCAATTAAGAACTTAGGGGTGTGAACAGCATGAGTAAACAGATTGGTATACTTCTGCATCAAGGCCTGCCTTTTCACATAGCTTTTGAATTGTTGCCACTGTACCATTGCCTTCTGGGCTTCAGGAGAAGTTCCCAATTGATTATTTTCGAAAGCCATCAGGAACTGAGGATCAAACTGACCAGTTTCGGGGTTCCGGAAATGGGGGAAGTTTCTGATCATTGGATTTGGATTTGCACCTCTGACCATTTCTCTTTCCTCATCAGGAGTTATGGTGATACCTAGTTCATCAATATCTTCCTGGGCTATTTTTTCGAAAACCATTTCCCTGAGCACCTGGTCATGGATTTGAGCGCGGGTATTATCATCAATAGTATTACCCATCAATTCGTACAGGGAGACATATTCGTCTATCCGGGCGGCATACTCTTGCGGTTCGATCTTATCGCCGTCTACTTTGGCTATGTATTCTCCACCAGTGAAAACCCTTCTCAGATTATCCCCTGCGTCCATTAATAAGAAGCCCACTAGTGCTAATGCAATAACGAAACCTGCGAGCTTTGCGTATTTGTCCCTGATTTTCTGAATTACAGCCATAATAGGATGTGTGTGTTAAGTATCTTAAAGGATGGCAAATTTATAAGAAAAAAGGAGATAATAAAGCCTATTCTGGCTGAAAGCCTTGTTGTTTAAGTAATTCAGCGGAAACTATCATCTAAGTACCACCCTTAACATTCAGGAAATTTCGGAATGTAGAGAAAGGATTTTCCAGTATCCTTTTTTATCGGTTTATATGATAAATAAGTTCGTGTGAACGGTAAAGACGCGGTGGAGAGACGGTGGAGGGTGGGTCCAGTAGTATCGCTGGTATAAAGGAGGTATAACTCTTCTGTAACTGAGAGACGAGAGGTGATGGTACAGTTTTTAAATAGTATTATAGGTCCGGTATAGTTGATATACCGACCTGGTTCGATATCCACGCACTATGTGAATTGCTGTGGAAAGGCTATTGATTATCTTGGCTTTATCCTCAGCGGCAGCAGTTTAGCCGGTTGCCGCAATAAATTTCCCTGTTAATAACCTCATTTCTCAACACAGTTTCCTGAATTCCCATTTGGACATTTTATACCCGTGATACTTATTCACTTATCCACTTTTTTTGTGGATAACCCCTACTGGAGCGGTTTTCATTTGTGGACTGATCGATTAACAAGTGGTATGAGAATACTACTCTAATTTTGCAAGGTGGATTACTAGATTGTTTCCCCAAATTCACAACCCTAATCTGTAATAACCTTTTTTAAAAGCTTTTTTTATTTCTATTATTTATGAATGTGCAAATCGAAGCCGCTTTGGAAAATATTGAGAAGAAGGGGTTCCTGGATATTGAGGTGGATCCCACTATAGATTTGTTTGAGGAGATTCAAAGAATCAAAAAAGAAAAGAATGCTGTATTGCTAGCGCATTATTACCAGGAGCCGGACATACAGGATGTGGCTGATTTCATAGGGGATAGTTTGGGGCTCGCTCAGCAGGCGGCCAGAACGGAAGCTGATATAATTGTATTCGCTGGAGTTCATTTTATGGCGGAAACAGCTAAGATCCTGAATCCAAAGAAGAAAGTGCTATTACCAGATCTTAATGCTGGTTGTTCATTGAGTGATAGCTGTCCACCACCGGTTTTCAAGAAATTTAAAGAGAAGCATCCCGATCATCTGGTCATTTCGTATATAAACTGCTCTGCGGGAATAAAAGCTTTGAGTGATATTATATGCACCTCGTCAAATGCAAGACAGATCGTGGAAAGTCTGCCAGAGGATCAGAAGATCATTTTTGCTCCTGACAAGAATCTTGGTGCATGGATTAATAAGGTAACGGGAAGGGATATGTTACTTTGGAATGGTGCCTGTATGGTACATGAGATATTTTCACTTGAAAAGATCTCTCGCTTGAAAGTTCGGCATCCTGAAGCGAAACTGATTGCACATCCGGAGTGTGAAGAAGCTGTTTTGAGGATAGCTGATTTTATAGGCTCTACTTCCCAGCTTTTGAAATACACGCAGGAGGATCAGGCTAGATCCTTTATAGTTGCTACAGAGACCGGGATATTGCATCAGATGAAGCAAAGAGCTCCGGGGAAGACATTCATTCCGGCTCCACCTGATAATGCCTGCGCCTGCAATGATTGTCCTCATATGAAGTTGAATACACTGGAGAAGCTATATCTGTGCATGAAGTATGAGGTTCCGGAAATTACAATGGAAGAAGAGGTAAGAGTGGCGGCATTGAAGCCGATAGACAGGATGCTTTCTTTGAGTGCTCAATTCGGACTATAATTTGTGTAGATACATTTTCTTGATTCACCTTGTTGCAGAAACGAATCCCCCGAAAAAGGGGATTTTTTTATTAGTTTAACGAAATGTTGTATTTTGGTTTTCTAAACCAGAATACATATTATGAAAAAAATTCACTTAAAAGGTTGTTTAACACTAGGGCTAGCTGCCTTAACGTTGGGCGCAACAGCACAGATTCAGCCACCAGCTTTTCCGGCTACCAGTGGCGATAATTGGTACAAAGACTATGTCGGTGTACAGTTTGTGGTGTCGGAGCCAGCTGTTATTGCAGGTCCCATGGTGTATACCATCACGAATGATGGTAGTGGCGCTCAGGGAGAATGGGGTGGCGCGATTACGAGTCCTATTTTCAATAAGGAGCTTATGATGGCGCCAGGTGACTCACTTGGCTGTCAGGCTATAGCCGCTGGTACAATGACGGGCAAGATAGCCTTGATCTGGAGAGGTGACTGTGAATTTGGGCATAAGGCTTTGAATGCTGAGAACGCTGGTGCTGATGCCGTTGTCATTGTGAATCACACAGCGGGCGGTCCGGTTGGAATGGGTGCTGGAGCTCAGGGGGCTAATGTTACTATTCCGGTTATTATGATTTCTAAAGAAGACGGACAGCGGATCTGGGATCGGTTAGTGGGTCAGAGTGAGACAGTGAAAGTTTCTTTCAAAACCTGGGGTTTTGGACATACTAGTGACCTTGGGATTCTTCACGGTGGAATGGGAATCTGGCATTCCTTTGCTGTACCACATCACCAATTAGCTTCATCTAACGGTAATCCTTTAGCCTATAAGGGGTATGATGGAGCTTTTGTTGCAAATTTTGGATCAGCTCCACAGGTAAACGTAACACTGCGTTCAGAGTTAACTTTTACTCCTACTGGTCAGACTTCAACGCTGGTTAGGGAGGATTCTGTTTCGATTCCTGTTTTCCCACCTCAGGATTCTGTTTATGCGATTGCGATTGATAATCCATATGATCTTCATCCAGGAGGAACTGGTAGATATGATCTTACCTACTCGGTAAAATCAAGTGTTCCGGATCAGTTCACCGGTGATAACTCAGCAACCTATAGTGTTCACGTCACTGACAATCTGTTTTCTAAGAGTCGATTTGATTTCGAGAGGAACCAACCAATTGCTACGATTTATACCCGTTATGCGGGAACACCAAATGGAGAGCCGAGTGCTCTTTATGGAAACCTCTATTATAACGCTGTAGGAGGTTATCATGCTACGTCTTCTCAGTTTAGTATTTCGAAAGGTGCAGATTTTCCTACTCTGGAGAATACGATCGTAAACGGTTTCATCTTTAAGTGGAATGATGCGAACGGCGATAGTATCGTTGTTCTGGGTGAAATGGAGTTAGTTGGTCAGGGACAAAAAGCATTCTCTGCTGCTGATTCTGGAGGACACTTCTTTGAGATGGAGTGGGAAGATCCTATCACTCAACAGGTAGTTCCTCTGGAAGCAGATACCTGGTATTGGGTAGCAATGGACGTTCCGATGGATGCATTTGTAGGTTTTGATGGTGTTGCGAGCTACTATCCAAGAAGCTTTATCAGGCACCATGCAAGTACACCATACAATGAATTCCCTTCTGTAGCTATAAATTTTGATGCAGGTACTATGCAGACAGCTTCTAACCTTGTGCCTCAGCACTTCCTGTTTGATGGTGGCGCAATTACTGCCCATGGTATTCTGGCTAGTGATACCGGTGTAAGATTCTCCCAGCAGAAGAATGGATACATTCCTGCCATTTCGTTGAGGACATCACTTTGGCCCACGTCTGTATCGAATGTTACAGAGACAGCGTTTAAAGTTGATTTGTATCCAAATCCTGCGAAAGATGTTGTAAATATTGCCTTAAACCTTGATCAGACTCCTTCTAGTGTTGGTGTTACATTGCTGGACATGACAGGAAAGAGGCTTGGTACTCATCAGTTTGCTGGAACAATGAATGGTTCTGTTCAGGTACCAGTACAGCATCTGCCAAATGGAGTTTACCTCATGTTCGTAGATATAGATGGAAAGAGGCTGACTCGTCAGTTTTCTATAACTAAGTAGTCATTCAATAAAATTGAAATCCTAAAGGGCCGCAGCGATGCGGCCTTTTTTTGTTCCACGTGGAACATCGTAACAATCCTTTATGATTTCGGATTTGCTGTCTCGACCGATTGTCTGAGTAGGTTCCACGCCTATTCTATATTTTTGCAGAATGTTTAAGAGTTACGACGTCATCGTTGTTGGGGCTGGGCATGCGGGATGTGAAGCTGCTGCTGCTGCTGCGAACATGGGCTCGAGCGTATTGCTCATCACGATGAATATGCAGACGATAGCGCAGATGAGCTGTAACCCTGCTATGGGAGGAATAGCAAAGGGTCAGATCGTTAGAGAAATTGATGCATTGGGTGGATACAGTGGTATAGTATCTGATAAAAGCATGATTCAGTTCCGTATGCTGAATCGCTCGAAGGGACCTGGAATGTGGAGTCCAAGAACGCAGAATGACCGCATGTTGTTTGCCAGTACCTGGAGAGAACTTCTAGAGCAGACTGATAATATTGATTTTTGGCAGGATATGGTTAAAGGCTTGATTGTTTCACGTGGAACAATCAGGGGAGTAGTTACTGGAATGGGCCAAGAAATACCAGGGAAAACCGTAGTTCTGACCAATGGGACATTCCTTAATGGTGTGATCCATGTTGGGGAGAAGCAGTTTGGCGGGGGAAGAATGGGGGAGAAGGGCGCTTCAGGAATTACAGAACAGCTAGTGGAGTTAGGTTTTGAAACTGCAAGACTTAAAACTGGTACGCCACCCAGGGTAGATGGAAGGAGTCTGGACTATTCTAAGATGGAAATCCAGGAGGGCGACGACGAGGTGTCCGGTTTTTCCTATCTGCCAATAGAAAAGGTTCAACCGGAGCGCCAGAGGTGTTGCTGGATAACCTATACTTCTCCCGAGGTGCATGATATATTGAGAACGGGATTTGAGCAATCCCCGATGTATCAGGGACGAATAAAAGGGAGTGGACCGAGGTACTGTCCGAGTATAGAAGATAAGATAAACAGATTTGCTGAAAGAGAAAGACATCAGCTATTTGTAGAGCCGGAGGGATGGAATACCGTAGAGATCTACGTCAATGGATTTAGTACTTCATTGCCTGAGGACGTACAATACAAAGCTTTGAGGATGGTACCAGGATTTGAGAACTGTAAGCTATTCAGGCCTGGCTATGCGATAGAGTATGACTATTTCCCTCCAACACAATTGAATTTCACTTTAGAAACGAAGCTGATTCGCAATTTGTTCTTTGCGGGCCAGATAAATGGTACAACCGGCTATGAGGAGGCCGCCTGTCAGGGATTAATTGCTGGCATTAATGCCCATCAGAACGCCCATGAGAAGGCGCCCTTTGTACTGAAAAGGAATGATGCGTATATAGGAGTGCTTGTAGATGACCTGATAAATAAGGGAACGGACGAGCCCTACCGAATGTTTACATCCAGGGCGGAATACAGGACCCTGCTACGTCAGGATAATGCCGACCTGAGGTTGACTGGCCTTGGATACAACTTGGGTCTTGCATCAGAGGAGCGCTATGAACTTATGACCGAGAAAAAGAAGCGTGTGGATAGCATTAAACAGGCTTTGAGCACTATAGCGGTGGAACCAGATGAGATCAATGGACGATTGGCAGAGATTGGATCTGCACTGATGACAGAGCGGACAAAAGCTGCTAAGCTGTTATTAAGGCCTGGAGTTGGACTGAAAGACCTGGTAGATGCATCCTCCAGGTTGAAAGCGGTGATCGGAACGGTTGATAATCTGGTTTTGGAGCAGGTAGAGATCCAGACTAAGTACGAGGTATACATTGAGAAGGAAAGGGAACTTGTCAGGAAAATGGCTACCCTGGAAGATCTTGTGATACCAGATGCTTTCAATTATCAGAAGCTTACGGCTTTGAGTACAGAGGCGAGGCAGAAACTGGAGAAAGTACGACCCCGAACCTTAGGTCAGGCCAGTCGTATCAGTGGCGTTAATCCCAGCGATGTTCAGATACTTATGGTTTTCATGGGGAGATGAGATAGAACCCAGCTCAGTACGAAACCGTATAACTAATTGCTTTTCAGATAAATAAGCCTTCATTTGACTATAGAGTCCGCGATTCAGAGATTTTGTAATTATCAGGAGCGATCCCATAAGGAGGTGCGGAATAAACTGTATGAATTGGGATGTAATCAAACAGAGGTCGAGCAGCACATAACAAATTTGATTGAGCAGGATCTGGTGAATGAAGAGCGCTATGCCCGGGCATACGCCAGAGGGAAGTTTCGGATTAAGGGCTGGGGGCGAATTAAAATCATTCATCACCTGAAGCAGCAGGAGATCTCAGCATACTGTATTACGAGCGGGTTGAAGGAGATCGACCAGGAGGAATACTATCAGCGATTAATGAGCCTGGCCAGAAGGAAATACGAGGAGTTGAGCGGCGCGTCGCACAAAGGCTTGAAAAAGCAGAAAACCTTTCGGTATCTGCTACAGAGAGGATTTGAAACCAGCCTGATCACTGAGGCATTGCTTGAAATAATTCAGGACCCTTCACAGGTTTCTGACTGAGAAATCAGTATATTTACATAAACGCTGCTACTATGGTGCAACAGGTAACGGAGGGAGTAAGTATCACGGTGGAAACATTCTATCAGCCTGCCCAGTCAAATCCACTGAGCTCAGATTTCCTGTTTGCCTATAGAGTCACCATAGAGAATCTTAGCGATAACCCAGTTAAACTACTCCGTCGTCATTGGCATATACTGGACAGTAATGGATCGTATCGGGAAGTCGAAGGAGAGGGTGTTGTGGGTCAGCAGCCTGTAATCGAGCCTGGAGGAAGTTATCAATACGTATCCGCTGCTAACCTGAGGAGCGAGATGGGTAAGATGTATGGGTTTTATCATATGGAGAATCTGTACAATAAAAGGCTCCTTACGGTCACCATTCCTGAATTTCACATGGTTGCGCCTTTCAAACTCAACTAGGCTTGGACAAGACAAAAGAAGTCCAATAGTTAAACGGCCAAAGCGAAAGGCCAAGCCAAGGCAATAGCTGAACCAGTCAAACATCAAGGTAATACCAGCGAAGGCCCAGACAAATAAAGCCCCAAGACCACGTCAGAACCTGCCGTCAATCAATCCTGGCAAACTAATAAGACTTTAAGTAAGGGCCCCGTTCCTTTCCTGCTATCTGAATAGGAAAGCTGAAACTTAGGTAATTAGACGCATATGAGTTGAACTGATTCTCAGTTAGCCCTTATGGGTATTACCTTAGACTTGTTCGGAGCGGCGAAAAAAGTTTCCAGTCAGCGCAATCTTTAACGAAAAAAATATTCATTTAACGCCGCCACTCTTTACCTTTGCAGCGCCAATTGAGGCCCTTCCAGGAAGGAGGGGCTTTTTTGATGAGTAAACTGTTATATGCAAATAAGAAACATCGCCATAATCGCGCACGTCGACCATGGCAAAACTACCCTCGTTGATAAGATCCTGCATGCTACTAAGACTTTCCGGGACAATCAGGAGACCGGGGAGCTGATCATGGACAATAATGATCTTGAGAGAGAAAGAGGGATTACCATTTTTTCGAAGAACGCCGCGGTTACGTATAATGACGTTAAGATCAATGTAATTGATACCCCTGGTCACGCCGATTTCGGAGGAGAAGTAGAAAGAGTGCTGAAGATGGCGGACGGTGTTCTGCTGCTGGTGGATGCATTTGAAGGGCCCATGCCTCAGACCCGATTTGTACTGCAAAAAGCTTTAGCGCTGGGGCTGCATCCTATTGTTGTCATCAACAAAGTAGACAAGCCGAATTGCCGACCTGATGAGGTTCATGACGCCGTTTTTGAGCTGTTCTTTCAATTGGACGCGACAGAGGAACAGTTGAATTTCCCAACCCTGTATGGTTCTTCCAAGCAGGGATGGTTCAACACCTCCCTTACACCTACAGAAGATATAAACCCGCTGTTGGACATAATTCTGGAGAAGGTGCCGCCACCTAATATTTCTGAAGGTACCTTGCAGATGCAGATTACGTCGCTGGATTATTCCACATTCCTGGGACGAATTGCGATTGGAAAAGTGACACGAGGAACTATCAGGGAAAACCAGCCTGTTATGCTGTGTAAAGCCGACGGAAGCTTTGAAAGAAGCAGAGTGAAGGAGCTTTACATATTTGAGGGAATGGGTAAGAAGCGAGTGGCTGAGGTGCAGGCAGGAGACCTTTGTGCGGTAGTTGGCATTGAAGGATTTCAGATAGGTGAGACGATAGCTGATTTTGAGAAACCGGAGGCGCTTGAGGTCATAGCGATCGATGAGCCTACGATGAACATGCAGTTTTCCATCAACAACTCGCCATTCTTTGGACGGGAAGGAAAGTTTGTGACCAGTAGGAATATCCGTGACAGGCTTTATAAAGAGCTGGAGAAGAATCTGGCCCTTAGGGTGAAGGATACAGATGATGCGGATAAGTTTCTTGTTTATGGAAGGGGCATTCTGCACCTGTCTGTACTCGTTGAAACCATGCGTCGTGAAGGATATGAACTTACTGTCGGTCAGCCGCAGGTAATCGTGAAAGAAATAGACGGAAGAAAGTCTGAGCCATTTGAAAGCCTTGTGGTAGATGTACCGCAGGAGTTCAGTGGGAAAGTGATCGATCTCGTCACGCAGCGTAAGGGTGAGATGTTGATCATGGAGACTAAGGGTGAGATGCAACACCTGGAATTTGAGATCCCCTCTCGCGGCATGATAGGGTTACGTTCTCAGATGCTGACGGCTACAGCAGGAGAAGCTGTGATGGCTCACCGGTTTAAAGAATATAAGCCCTGGAAAGGACCTATTCCCGGAAGGAATAATGGCGTTCTGATAGCGAAGCAAGCGGGGACCTCTACCGGGTATTCTCTGGATAAGCTTCAGGATCGTGGAAGATTCTTTATTGATCCGGGAGAGGAGGTTTATGCGGGGATGATCGTGGCAGAGCATATCAAGCCAGGGGATTTGAACGTTAACGTGGTTGAGGGGAAAAAGCTCACCAACATGCGAGCTTCAGGTTCTGATGCTGCTACCAATATTGCGCCGAAGATTCAGATGTCGCTTGAAGAGTGTATGGAGTACATTCAGCAGGATGAGTGTATTGAGGTGACACCACAGAGCATTCGTTTGAGAAAGATCCTGCTTGATGAGAATGACCGGGTGAAATATCAGAAGATGTTGAAGGCGGAAGCATAGTATCAGATATATAGCATTGGAAAGGCCCGGCGAAATCGCCGGGCCTTTCTCTTTGTAATTAGAGAAGATCAGTAGATTGCGAGTTTACACATCTATCCTTGCATATTTTGCATGGCTCTCGATAAACTCTCTGCGGGGAGCCACTTCATCGCCCATCAGCATGGAGAATACCCTGTCGGCTTCTGCGGCGCTGTCGATTGTTACACGTTTCAACGTACGAGTATCCGGATTCATAGTTGTATCCCAAAGCTGTTCTGCATTCATTTCACCCAGACCCTTATATCGCTGAACGTTGACACTATCTTCTTTACCGTTACCCAGCATTGCGATCAAAGCTTTGCGTTCCTCTTCATTCCAGGCATATTCCTGTTCTTTACCCTTCTTCACCAGATAGAGGGGTGGCTGAGCGAGATAAACGTAACCCTGTTCGACCAGTTCTTTCATATAGCGGAAGAAGAAAGTAAGAATCAGCGTAGCGATGTGTGAACCATCGACATCGGCATCCGTCATGATGATGATCTTATGGTAGCGAAGCTTTGAGAGATTCAATGCTTTTGCATCGTCGGGAGTTCCGATCGTTACACCCAAAGCTGTAAACATATTCTTGATCTCTTCGTTTTCATAGATCTTATGCTCCTGAGCTTTTTCCACGTTGAGGATTTTACCTCTGAGGGGAAGAATCGCCTGGAAGCTTCTGTCGCGGCCCTGTTTTGCTGTACCGCCGGCTGAGTCGCCCTCGACGAGATACAGTTCGCACCTTTCAGGATCCTTATCGGAACAGTCGGCGAGTTTGCCGGGCATACCGCCTCCGGAAAGAACGCTTTTGCGCTGTACCAGTTCACGGGCCTTCCGCGCTGCTGCACGGGCCTGAGCTGCGATAATCACCTTGTCGATGATCAGTTTGGCTTCTTTGGGGTGTTCTTCGAGATAGGCTTCGAGGACGCGACTGACGCAGACATCGACGACCCCCATTACTTCGTTATTTCCCAGTTTGGTTTTAGTCTGGCCTTCGAACTGTGGTTCGGGAACCTTTACAGAGATGATAGCGCTAAGGCCTTCGCGGAAGTCATCGCCTGTGATCTCTACTTTGGCTTTTTCGAAGAGTCTGTTACGATCGCCATATGCCTTGAACACGCGCGTGATGGAGCGGCGGAAACCGGCTACGTGGGTCCCACCTTCTATCGTGTTAATGTTATTTACGTAAGAGAAGATATGTTCGTTATAGGAAGTATTATAGCTGAGCGCTACGTCCACAGCGACATTGGTATCCGCATCGTGACTTTCAACATAAATTGGTGTGGCCAGCAGAGGATCCCTTTTGCCATTCTTGTCGAGCATTTGTACGAACTCGATGATGCCGCCTTCGCTGAAGAACGTTTCGCTGAGCACGTTACCCTGTTCATCCAGTTCCCTTTCATCCACGAGCGTGATGCTGATGCCTCTATTCAGGTAAGAAAGTTCCCTTAGGCGGCCGGCAAGTATTTCGCGGTTGTAGGTAGTTTCTTTGAAGATGGTGTCATCTGGTTCGAAGTATTGGCGGGTACCGCGGTCTTCGGTGGTACCGATTTCACGGACAGCATAAAGGGGGATACCCTTGGAATATTCCTGTTCGAAGATTTTGCCTTCACGGAAGACCGTGGTGTGCATCAGTTTACTCAGGGCGTTTACACAGGAAACCCCGACGCCGTGGAGGCCGCCAGATACCTTGTAGGAGTCCTTATCGAACTTACCACCGGCGTGTAGTACCGTCATTACAACTTCGAGCGCAGAACGGCCTTCCTTGGGGTGCAAACCTGTGGGGATGCCGCGACCATCGTCCTGAACGCTGATAGCGTTATTAGTGTGGATCGTAACAGTTATATTTTTACAATGTCCTGCCAGGGCTTCATCTATGGAGTTGTCGACAACTTCATAAACCAGGTGATGCAGTCCTTTGACACCTATGTCGCCGATGTACATAGCGGGTCTTTTGCGAACCGCCTCAAGACCTTCAAGCACCTGAATACTGCTGGCATCATAACCCTGGGCCGCTGGTTGCGCAATCACTTGTTCTGTACTCATAAATCTTGGTATCCGGAGCGAGTTTTTTTGTGAGAATCAGTTACTGTCGCCATCCCCGGATCTATGGCAGATACCCCTTAAAAAGGGGGATTGAATAACCTGACAAAGATAACGATTTTCAGTGGTATAAGCAAGGAAACAGAACCCGTGTAAAGGCTTGACAGACGCAGTTTTAACAGCCTATTGCTGTTGTTTCAGATCGGCTTCGATCAAGTGTTTCAGATCGGTTTCGATTCCGTCCCTGGTCGTTTCAACGATCCTTCCTATTTCCATGTTATTGCGGATCAGGATAACGGTTGGGACATATTCTACTTTATAGAGTTTGTGCGCCACATATTTTTCCTCTTTAGCCATATCGACCCCATAGATTGCATATTTCGCGGGCATGGCGCTTTCCTGGAGGGTTTTGTACAGGGAGGGGATCATAGTATGGGAGTCGGAGCACCAGGTTCCCAGGAAAATGACCAACTCATAACCGGGTAAATTCTTTTTCAGGAATTTGAGGGCATTGCTGTCTGGCGCGTATTCTTCTATGCCGGCCTTCATCCATGGGAAAAGCGGTTCTGTTAACAGATCTTCGAACAGAAAATGGCCTTTGTAAATCAGCTCTCCCTGTTCGTCAGTTATCCGGTCGAAGTCTTTTTGGGCAATTGCGGAAAAGCTTATAGACATAGAAATCAGGAGAAGAATAATTTTCATGATGAGGAGTTAAGCCAGGTTTTTTTGGAGATGTACCAGTTGTTGCCGAAGTTTTAGAAGAGACTGCTTCATTCTGGCTTTCTGGTTTGCATCCTTTTTGTCTTCCCTGAGTTTTGCTTTCGCTCCTGCTAAGGTATAGCCGAGCCCTTTTACCAGGTGGTAAATGGTTTTCAGTTCCCGGATCTGATCCGGAGTATATAACCGGTCGCCTTTGCGGGTTGTACGCACTTTGAGAGCGAATTCATTGGTCCAGAAACGAATATGGGATGTATTGACCTGAAACAGCGCAGCAACTTCGCCGATAGCATAGTATTGTTTGACGGCGACCCAGCCTTTGAGGATATTTTCGTTGTGGACGATAATCCTTTTTTTAGAGGGTTTCTTTTTGGCTCTCTTCTTTACAGTTGCCGAAGCTGTTGGGGCTTTCTCTTCTGCGGGTTTAATTTCAGGGGGAGCTGCAGCGGGAATTTCGAAGAAAGACTTAACCGCTGAACCGATAACCGGACCATCTTCTGCCGGAGGTGCAGGCGATTGTGCAGCGAGGGAAGTTGAATATTCAACAGCGGGATCATTTGCTATTGTTTCCGTGGACAGAATGGGCTGAGAGATTTCACTTAAGGAAGCTTCGGTGTTCTGGACCGTTGTTTCCGGCTGCGGCGCTGACTCGAAAAGGGCTGGTGGAACGGCAGGTAGTGGTTCCTTAGGAGGCGTATTCAGCGTTGAATCTGAAGCCTCTCCGCCAGAGGCTTTAGGAGATTCAGTATCCTGAGCTGGCTTCCTCTTTGCCCGCGTTTTTGCAGCCGGTTTGGGCTGCGGTTCATACACTTCACCGAATAATGTCAGGATTTGGGGGTTCACCCTACAAAATAACAAAACTTTTCTTACCTGTAGCCAACGTTGGTGGCGAACTTAACACCTGGGAGAGGCTTCAGCAGCGGAGTAGTTAAAAGAAAGCGGGGTTATGGAGTTTGAGGACTGACAGTCTTGAGGCAGCTTCCTGCAGGGTAGTTTCATTTTTGGCGAAGCAGAACCTGATTAATTTGTCGTCCTTTCCAGAGGCGTAGAAAGAGCTGACCGGTATGGTTGCGACCCCTAGTTCCCTGATGAGCCAGCAGGCGAAATCGAAATCACCCAGTTGGCTGATACGTTCGTAACCCAGCGTCTGGAAATAACTTCCGGCGGCCGGCTGGTGGATGGTGAAAGGAAGAGGGCTGAAAAGGTCCAGAAAAGCGTCCCTTTTCTTCTGCATCAGGTCGGCTACCGATTCTTTGTCGGGCAACTGCAGATAGCGGGCAACCGCGTATTGACCGGGGGTATTTACTGAGAAGGAGAGGTATTGATGGATATGACGGAAAGCCTGGGTCAGTGTTGGTGGGGCGATTACGTATCCGAGTTTCCAACCAGTGTTATGGAAGACCTTTCCGAAGGAGAAAAGGGCGAAGCAGCGTTCTCTGAGTTCGGGATGTTCCAGTATACTCTGATGTTTGTGTTTATCAAATACAATTTGCTCGTACACCTCATCGGAGAGCACCAGGATATCCGTGTTTCTGGTTAACTGAGCTAAATGATCCCAGTCGGAATTGCTCCAGACTGCGCCGGTGGGGTTGTGTGGCGTATTGATAATAATAGCTCGGGTCTTAGGAGAAACTGCAGCTTCTACGAGGTTCCAATCCACTGTGAAGGCAGGCGCTTTCAGCGGGACAGTTATGGCGCGGGCGCCGTTGGTTTCAATATTTGGGATATAGCTATCGTAGGCCGGTTCGAGGACGATTACTTCATCGCCCGGATTCAGAATAGCCGTGAAAGCTGTGAAGATGCCATAGGTGGCTCCGGGTGTTACTGTTATTTCGGTATCCGGATCGATTGCGAGATTGTAGCGGGATTTGAAATCTGCGGCGATCGCTTCTCTAAGCAGGGGGAGGCCGGTCATCGGCGCGTACTGATTAAAATTGCCCTGTGTAGCTTCCTGCAGCAGAGTCCCCAGACGTTCATCGATCGGAAAATCCGGAAAACCCTGTGAGAGATTTATGGCCTTATGTTCAGCGGCGAGGCCGGACATTACCGAGAAGATGGTTGTGCCGGATTTGCTGTGCCTTGGGGATATATTCATTCAGAGATATTTTTCACCCTTATTGCGTTTTACTTCAGCAACATATTCTTTGATTTGCTGTTCACGACTCCGTTCGCAGATCAGGAGTACGTCGGGGGTATCGATGACGATGAACCGTTCGAGGCCTTGTAGCACGACGAGCTTGTCTGCGGGAGCTTTGATCATACATTCTGTGGCATCGATCACCATTACATTCTTTCCGTAGACAGCATTTCCGAGATAGTCCTTATCGGAGTTTTCATATGCGGACTCCCAGGTACCCAGATCGCACCAGCCGAAGTTGGCTGGAATGACATAGACATTCCGGGCTTTTTCCATGATTCCGTAGTCGATGGAGATATTGGTGCAATGAGCGTAGAGCTGGTTGATGACCTCTGTTTCGCGAGGCGTATTATAGACACCCTGAGCCTGCTGGAAAATCTCGTTCAGTTCGGGCATGTGCCGGGATAGCGCTGCCATGATGGTTTTCACATTCCAGACGAAGATTCCGGAGTTCCAGAGAAAGTCACCGCTTTGAATGAACGTCTGAGCCAGTTCGAGGGAAGGTTTTTCGGTGAAAGTTTTCACACGGTAGACGTTATCTATTTCGTCCCGGGTATCGAACTGGATATATCCGTAGCCGGTGTCTGGCCGGCCGGGTTTGATGCCCATTGTCAGCAAGGCATCGTGTTTTGCTACGAACTGAAGGGCTTCCAGCGTGGTTTTTTCGAAACTGGCCTCGTCCATGATGAGGTGGTCGGCGGGAGAGAGGACTATATTGGCATCCGGGTTGAGAGCCATTAGTTTGTGTGCGAAGTAGGCGGCACAGGGGGCTGTGTTTTTTCTTGAGGGTTCGGCGATGATATTTTGTTCGGGTACATCCGGAAGTTGTTCTTTCAGAACCTCCAGGTATGCCTGGTTAGTGATGAAGAAGATATTCTCAGGGGGGCAGATATTCCTGAACCGGTGCCAGGTCCATTGAATCAGGGATTTTCCGGTGCCGAGAATGTCCAGAAACTGCTTAGGATATGCCGTTCTGCTTTCGGGCCAGAACCGGCTGCCGATGCCGCCGGCCATGATTCCCACGTAATTATTCTTGTTCATGCTTTCTATTAGGTCGATAAAAATAGTTAAATCAAGCAGATAGTTTGGGGGAGATGACAGACACTCCTGTAAGGAATGGGAGATAAAGGAGGCGATATTCCCCTCAGGCACACCCGTATTTAACTGGTATGGTCAACGGGGGTTCACCAGTAACTCACCAGCAGGGGAACAGCAGGGGACCAAGTAGGGACCAAGTAGGGAATAGGGAGGGACTAGGGAGTTTATAGGGAGTTAATAGGGAGTGTATAGGGAGTATATAGGGAGTATGCCTGCTATTCGTGTACGGAAAATGCTTTGGGTTTGGGCCATTGGGCCGTTGGCCGTTGGCTTGTACTCACTGGTACGCGGAGAAAAATCAACCCGGAATGCTGTTTTCAAACAATAAGGTTTACATGACACCAATAGGAAACCAGTACGACGTATGTATGACATCGTCCCCTTGTCTTATGCAACTTAGTTGGATCCTACAAGGAACCTACAAGGAACCTTTAAGGAACCTACAAGGGAGGTACAAGCAACCTTGAAGGTCTGGGGCTGGTGTCGGGTTGCAGGTGTGCTGGTTTTTTCTGAGCTCGCATCTAAACCCATCTGGCAATTTGGTCGAATCAAAGCAACTGAGTAGTGTTTCAGAGTCCTGGGAGGTAAAGAGAAATAGAATCAGCAGAAAATGTGTCTATATTCGTTGAACAAATTTCCAAAAAGTAACCCGGAAGAAGATGAAAAGAATATACATCCTACTATCAATAGCCGTTATATTCAGTATTCAGGTGGTGGCGCAGACCCATAAAGTCGTCATTGAGACTGATTCAGGAAGAATCGTATTGGCGTTATATGACAATACACCGTTGCACCGGGACAATATGGTGAAACTGGTGGAGGAGAAATTCTTTGACAGTTTGCTGTTTCACCGGGTGATACCGTCATTTGTCATACAGGGTGGTGACCCGCAGTCGAAGAATGCATTGCCAGGCATGATGCTTGGTAACGGAGAGACGGGTTACCGGGTACCTGCGGAGATTAATGATAGTAATTTCCATCAGCGGGGTGCGTTAGGAATGGCCAGAGACAATAATCCGGAAAAAGCTTCTTCGGGCTGTCAATTTTATATAGTGACCGGGAGGACTTATACTGATCAGGATCTTGATATGTTGTCACAGCGTACAGGAAGGAACTTCACAGAGGCTCAGCGGGAGATCTATAAAACACAGGGCGGAACCCCGTCCCTTGACGGCAATTATACAGTGTATGGGATTGTGCTGGAAGGGATGGAAGTGGTTGACAAGATATCGGCCATGCCCAGGAACCAGTATGACCGGCCGAATACCGACATCCGGATGACCAGGGTCTATCTTCTGGAGGAAGGAAAAAACAAAAAGAAGGGAATATTCAAATTCAAACGTAAGAAGGACAAGGTGAAAGTGAAGATCGAAGACTGAGGATGAAGCCTGAACGACTTAAACAATTGCTGGATGAAAAAGTAAGGCTGTTTAATCAGCCTTCTTTCATTAAAGACGATCCCATTTCCATACCGCACCGATTTAGCCGACCAGAGGATATAGAGATCAGTGGCTTCTTTGCGGCGGTACTTGCCTGGGGCAACCGAAAATCGATCATCAATAATTGTATAAGACTACTGGAGTGGATGGATCATTCGCCCTATGAATTTGTGAAGCATCACACGGAGAATGAGCTGAAGCCCTTTTTACAGTTTGCCCACCGGACCTTTAACGCAACCGATCTGTTGTATTTTATACAAGTCCTGCAGCATCATTACCAGCACTATCCCACACTGGAAGATGCGTTTGTGCCGGGTGCAGAATATAAAGCCGGGGACACAGGATCCGCGCTTATTCATTTCCATAACTATTTTTTTTCGCTGGAGCATCCGGAAAGGACCCGTAAGCATATTGCCACACCAGCCAGAGGGTCTGCCTGTAAGCGGCTGAACATGTATCTGCGCTGGATGGTCAGGAGGGATGCGTCGGGGGTAGATTTTGGGATATGGAAGAAAATCCGGTCTTCCCAACTTGTCTGCCCTTTGGATGTTCATGTTGCGAGAGTTGCACACAGACTTGAACTGATACCTCAGCCACAGGCGAACTGGAAAAACGCCCTTCTTTTAACGGGCAGGCTGCGGGAATTGAATGCGGAGGATCCGGCTATATACGACTATGCACTTTTTGGAATGGGAGTGGGCGAGCGGTATTAGCCGGGAAGCCTTGTGCCCATTTTGCGCTAACTTGCATCCCCATCCACAGCCATGGACTTACCAGCAGGCAAAAAGATATACTTCGCTTCAGATTTTCATTTGGGCATTCCTGACAGAGCTACCAGCCTCGAGAGAGAAAAGCGCATTTGCCGGTGGCTGGAAAGCATCCGGGAAGATGCTCAGCTTGTATATCTGGCGGGTGATATGTTCGATACCTGGTTTGAGTACAGGAATGTAGTTCCCAGGGGATTTACCCGCTTCCTTGGCAAGCTGGCGGAGCTTACAGACGCCGGTCTGAAGATTGAAGCATTTACAGGAAATCATGACCTCTGGACGAGAGGATATTTTGAAGAGGAGCTGAATATTCCGGTTCATCATCAGCCTATTGACAGAACCTTTAATAATAAGCGATTTCTGATTGGACACGGTGATGGCCTTGGTCCCGGGGACCAAGGATATAAAATCCTGAAGAAAGTGCTGAGAAGTCCTGTTTCACAGTGGCTCTACAGAAGGCTGCATCCGGATACGGGTGTGGGGCTGGCCGGATGGTTTTCGCGGCTTGGACCGAAGCACAATGTATCTGAGGAGCCGTTTTTAGGACCGGAGAAGGAGTACCTCGTGCAGTTTTGTCTGGAAACCCTAAAGCGGGAGCATTATGATTATTTTGTCTTTGGGCATCGTCATCTGGCGATAGAGTATCCGCTGCCGGGAGACAGCACTTACGTGAACCTCGGCGACTGGATTCGTTATAACAGTTACGGAGTATTTGACGGTCAGCATCTGAAACTACAGTATTTCAAAGAAGATTAGATGGAACGAACCTTGATCATCATCCGACATGCCAAATCCAGTTGGGCAGACCCCGGACAGGACGATTTCGACCGACCTTTGAACGACAGAGGCAGAGAAGACGCTCCGGTGATGGGCGCGCGACTGAAGCAGCGAGGGTTGCTACCAGACATTATATTATGCAGTGATGCCAAAAGGACGAGGCAGACGGCGAAGCGGATGGCGGAAGCCCTGGGCATTTCAAAGGACAATATTGAGACCCAGCATGAGTTATACCTCGCAAGTCCGGAACAGATAGAAAACACATTAACAAAAGTCGGCAGTAACCATAAGATAGTCTACCTGATTGCCCATAATCCGGGCATTACAGAATTTGTCAACGAGGTGAGTGATCGCTTCCGAATCGACAACGTGCCCACCTGCGGAATGGTGGGAATTCGCTTCAGCGCTGCTTCCTGGGCGGACTACAGCAGATCAGAGCGGGAGATTATCTTCTTCGACTATCCAAAAAATCCACATGTCATCAAGTAAATCCTCAGCACAAACCATTAGCGCTGTAGAGCAACTGTTTTCTGAGCACTTCGGTACAGCACCGATCAACATCGAACTGCTTCCCGTTTCGGGGTCGGACCGCAGATATTACAGAGTTGGTGACGGGCAGCAGACTGCTATCGGGACCTACAACGAGAATATTGCGGAGAACAATACCTATTTCTATTTCACGGAGCTGTTCAGGAAACACGAGATCCAGATTCCGGAGATCTATAGAATCAGCAAGGACCGGAGACTCTATTTGCAACAGGACCTTGGATCCACCTCATTATTCGATGAGTTGAAAGAAAAAGGATTCACTGAAGACGTTAGATCGAGCTTCCATAAAGCCATCGATCAGCTGGTGAAGCTGCAATGGATTGCGGGGCGAGAAACGAATTTCGACCAGTGCTTTGCGGCGAGTCAGTTTGACGAGAAGGCGATACTGGCGGACCTTTACTATTTCAAATACTATTTTGCCGACCTGCAAAAGATCCATTACAACAAGCGGTTGTTGATGGAAGAGATGGAACAATTCAGCAGAGAATTGGGGAGAGTGCAGCCGCAAACACTTATGTATCGTGATTTCCAGAGCCGGAATATCATGATTTACAAAGGAGAGGCCTATCTGATCGATTTTCAGGGAGCGATGCAGGGGCCACCTCAATACGACCTGGCCTCTCTGTTGTGGCAGGCAAGAGCTCAGTTGCCGGAGTCCTGGAAGGAGGACCTTCTGAACCAATACATCGCATCGTTGAACGCTTTACCGATCGCAAGAGTCAATGAAATACACTTACGGAAAGGCTATTCACAAATGGTGCTGCTCCGGCTGTTACAAGTGTTGGGGGCATATGGATACCGGGGGTTACTGGAGCGGAAGCCACATTTTATCGCCAGTATTGCGCCTGCGCTTCAGAACCTAGAGATCTTCCTTGCGCAACATCCGCAGTTGCCAGCCTATCCTGAAATGCGTTCCCTGCTGGAGCGTCTGTGCAGCGAAACGATGCAGCAACAATACCGTCAGCCTGAGCCGGAGGCCTCTGCAAAGCTGAAGGTGACGATAAATAGTTTTTCCTATAAGCAGGGCATTCCGAAAGACAAGACAACGCATGGTGGTGGATTTGTGTTTGATTGCCGGGGAATATTAAATCCGGGCAGGTATGCAGCCTATAAGCACTTTACAGGACAAGAAGCTTCCGTGCAGGAATTCCTTAATTCCCAGACGAAGATGCCTGAATTCCTAAATCATGTTTTCGGCCTGGTATCAATCAATGTGGAAGATTATCTGGCGAGAGGGTTTGAGCATCTAAGCGTTTCCTTTGGCTGTACCGGAGGCCAGCACCGGTCAGTTTACGCAGCAGAGCAATTGGCCGCTTACCTGAGCAACAGGTATAACATTCCTGTTTCGGTGAAACACCTGAATGAGGAGCGGTGGGTTCTGAAGCCTTAGGGTTTTCTGAAGACATTATTCCGATATCCCCAGAACAGTCCCAGGAAGCCTGCAGCCGAGACAGCGAGTGCCCATACCAGGGCTTTTACTGTAGCGTCGAAGAGCGCCCACCCGATAAGAAGATTTAGGAGAAGTAGTAACGCGATAGCAGCTATTGCGATCAGGGACCTCATTTCATCCTATTTACGTGAGATCAGTGCGTTATTTCCGTTCCTGACAGAGTTCGACCAGGACACCATTTGTTGTGCGGGGATGCATGAAGCAGATGAGCTTATTATCGGCGCCGGGCCTGGGAGAAGAATGCAGGAGTTCGAAGCCTAGTGCTGAGAGACGCTTCATCTCGGCCTCGATATCTTCCACTTCGAATGCAATGTGATGGATCCCTTCACCCTTTTTAGCAAGAAACTTTGCGATGGGAGAATCCTCGCGGGTGGCCTCGAGGAGCTCTATTTTGGAATCAGCAATCTGAAAAAAAGCCGTACTTACCCCTTCGCTGGCAACCTCTTCTGTTTTATAGCAGGGAGTGTTCAATAGCTGCTCGAATAATGGAATTGAAACTTTTAACGCTTTAACAGCAATTCCGAGGTGCTCTATTTTCAGCATTGGCAATAGTTTTTAGAAATGGGAATATTACGTTCCCTAATCTCAATCGAAGGTCCAAAGTAGTGCAATTGACGTAACTTTGGAGCATATTTTGACCCAACCAGATATTATGAGTCTTAAACTTCCGATTTACCTAGATAATAACGCTACTACTCCGATGGATCCCAGGGTGCTGGATGCCATGCTTCCTTACTTCACAGAGAAGTTCGGAAATGCTGCCAGCCGTAACCACTCCTTCGGATGGGTGGCAGAAGAAGCTGTTGATTATGCCCGTGAGCAGGTAGCCAGGCTTGTGAATGCTGATCCTAAAGAGATCATTTTCACTTCCGGAGCTACAGAGTCTGACAACCTTGCGCTGAAGGGAGTATTTGAAATGTATGCTTCAAAAGGAAATCATATCATAACAGCCACTACAGAGCACAAGGCGGTGCTGGACACCTGCAAGCATATTGAGAAGCAGGGCGGCCAGGTTACCTACCTTGAAGTTAAGGAAGATGGGCTGATAGATCTGAAAGCGCTGGAGGCTGCTATTACTGACAAAACTATCCTTATTGCTATCATGTATGGTAATAATGAAATAGGGGTTGTCCAGCCTGTCCGTGAGATCAGCAGCATTGCCCGCAAACACGGTGTTCTATTTTTTACTGATGCCACCCAGGCCGTAGGTAAGATTCCAGTAGACGTTCATGCGGATGGTATTGATCTGATGGCATTTTCTGCTCACAAGATGTACGGACCAAAAGGTGTAGGAGCGCTGTATGTGCGTCGTAAGAACCCGAGGGTTAAAGTGACAGCACAGATGGATGGCGGGGGGCATGAGCGTGGTATGCGTAGTGGAACCATGAATGTGCCGGGAATTGTAGGATTTGGAAAGGCCTGTGAAATAGCGATGCATGAGATGGAAGCGGAGGCTGCTCGTCTGAGTAAACTTCGTGACAAGCTGGAGCAGGCACTATTACAGATAGAAGAATCCTATGTAAACGGTCACCCGGAACATCGCCTGCCGCATGTGTCCAACATATCGTTTAAATATGTAGAGGGTGAGGGGTTAATGATGGGCTTCAATAAAGACATTGCTCTTTCGAGTGGGTCTGCCTGTACTTCAGCCTCACTGGAACCTTCGTATGTATTGAAGGCCCTGGGACTGGGAGATGATCTGGCCCATAGTTCACTGCGTTTCGGACTGGGTCGATTTACTACAGAGGAGCAGATTGATTATACCATTAATGCAATTACCACAACTGTAAATAAACTGCGTGAGATGAGCCCGCTTTGGGAGATGTACAAAGAGGGTGTAGATCTGAACTCTATCGAGTGGGCGCACCATTAATAAATTCACATCCCACCCCGGTGGGCAAATTAAAAGACAACCGCTATGGCATATTCAGAAAAAGTAATCGACCACTACCAGAATCCGAAGAACGTCGGGACCCTGGATAAGAACCAAAATAACGTTGGGACCGGGCTTGTCGGAGCACCGGAATGCGGCGATGTGATGCGTCTGCAGATTGAAGTTGATGAACAATCCGGCGTTATCCGTGATGCAAAGTTCAAGACCTTCGGATGTGGATCAGCAATCGCTTCTTCCTCACTGGCTACAGAGTGGCTTAAGGGCAAAACTGTAGATCAGGCTTTGGAGATAGACAATATGGAAATTGTGGAGGAGCTCAACCTGCCACCGGTGAAAATTCACTGTTCCGTTCTGGCAGAGGATGCGATTAAAGCAGCCATCAATGATTATCGTGTGAAGAATGGACTTCCTGCACTTGAACTTGAGGGCAAGAACCATTAATACTTCAGAGCAGAAGACAGGAGGTAGCGTATGATCTATATTAGTGAGAAGGCGAAGGAAAAAGTACACCAGTTAAAACGCGACGCTGGCCTGGGAGCGGATTATTTCCTTAGGGTTAGTGTAGTTGGAGGAGGTTGTTCAGGTTTGTCATACAAACTTGACTTTGACAATGAGTCGCAGCCGAATGACCAGGTGTTTGAAGACAATGGCGTGAAGCTGGTGACCGACCTCAAGAGTTTTCTTTACCTCTGTGATACCACACTGGATTTTTCAGACGGTTTGAACGGCAAGGGTTTTCACTTCAGCAACCCGAATGCCAGCAGGAGTTGTGGATGTGGAGAGAGCTTTGCGGTTTAGATCTGCAGGATAAATAAGACCAGGGACTGCCATTGGCGGTCCCTGGTCTTTTCTTTTATGCCTGAAGGATCTCAACTATTACCTATTAGAGATACCACCGTCATTGGCTGGTATTGGATGAGAGCTGTTCAGGTAATTCAGGTTTCTGTACTTGTTGGTATTCACTCCGTCATTAGACATTGCCGGGCGACCCCAGTAAGGATCGTTCATCTTGTCATAAGTTACGCGGATGCGACCTCTGTTGATCGTATTGCCAGAAGTGGTGCTCCTTCCGAGGTGCACCGTTGTGGTTTCGATACTTAAGTAACCATCCTGACTTACTTCGGTAGTACGTCCAATGTCCTGTTTTTCGCCAGAATTACAAATCTGGTACTGGTTACCAACGAGGCAAACAGGATAGTTCTTAGCCCATTTACTATTTGCCGAGGATTGTGCCAGAGCTGAACCACAACCGAAACCTACCATTGCTAATGCTAAAAATATCTTTTTCATAGTGTCTGTTTTTTATTCTTTCGAAATTTCAATCATCTTTATCCAAAAGGTTTAAAACCATTCCATCCAAGGGGATAAATTGCCAATAGAATGTTAATATGCATGCACTAATCCCGTAACGAACCCTGCTCTCTGCGGATGTTACCTGTCCTGCTTTTTTCCATCCGGAATGGGCCGTTAAGGATGATGATAGATCTTGGTGCTTCACCATCATATAGTTCCCGATTGACCGGATTGCTATTTCCGGGGTCCCAGTATTGACCATTCCCGGTAAGCGTCTGATTTTGAAGAATCAGATTATGCTGATTGTAGAAGTGACTATTATTTTCATAGCTCCGATTACCTTGCAGCCCATGATCCTGATATACATCATATGTTGTCATGGGATTGTAGGGTTGATAGATCACTGGTCGTTCCTGCTGTGCCGTTGATGACAGAGAAGCGAACAGTGCGAGACATATCGTTAGTAATTGTTTCATAATGAGAGGTTTATATTAGGGATAGGTGTAAGATCATGCCCGGTGGGCATAAAAAAAGCCAAATACTCCGGTATTTGGCTTTTTTTAACCGCTGTTTATCTACCAACTAGTGTGGGTCGGTCAGAGAACCGGAACCACAGCCCAGGCAGTGCCCGTTGTTCTTGGTCGTATCGTAGGGTACGGAACGGTATGGTAGCATTTCCGTGGTGATAGTAGCCGGGGTATGGTTTGTACCCTCCTCCCGGTGAACATTACCAGAGAACTGCTGTACTTCGTTTAAATGCATCTCACCATTATTCAGGCCGGCATTGTCGTTTTCAAGAACGTTACTTCCATAGTCCAACCCGTCGTCGCCCACCTGTGGGTGATTGAGCAGGGAACCCGTATTCGTCAACTGGCGATTACCCTGAAATTGCTGAATCTCATTCATTTGAATAGTGTTCTGGTATTGGATCAGCTCTTCGGTTTCCTGGTTGTAGGAACCTGTGTTCAATTTTACACGGGTGTTATCCACGTCCGTGCGCGAGCCCTGCCGTTCCATTTGCATAATCCTTTCGTTATCCATATCCGTTCGGTATGTCCTGTTAGTCTGGGCCTCTGCGAGACCGGCGAACCCAAACAAGCTCATTATTAAAATCATCCTTTTCATAACACGTCGTTTTTTTCCTTGCCCTTAAAAAAGGAAAAACCATACCTCTCCCCGGTAAATCCTTCAAAAACAGTGTTAAAGCTATTTGCGGTGTCTATAGATGTATTAACCTATCTTTTGGCTCGGAAGCCTAACAATTAAGTATTTTTGCAAAAAGAATCGATATGCTGAAGACAGGTAATACTATAGTGAGTATATATACGGAAATGACACCGAACCCTGAGACGATGAAATTTGTAGCTAACAAATTATTGTATCCGGGCAAGAGCATTGATTTTCCTGACGAGGCTTCTGCGGCTCCGTCGCCCCTGGCTAAGGAACTATTTGCCTTTCCTTTTATACGCGCCGTGTTTATTGCCAGCAACTTTGTCACCCTTACCAAGACACCTGATACCCAGTGGGATGACGTCATTCCTACTGTTCGTGAGTTCCTGAAGCAATACCTTCAGGATAATAAAGCGGTGATCAATGAAGATGAGATTGTAGCCCGTCCGGTAGCGTCCAACGATGTGAATGCTGACGACAGCGATATTGTGAAGCGAATAAAGGAGCTACTGGAGAATTATGTGAAGCCTGCCGTTGAAATGGATGGTGGCGCAATTAGTTTCCGCGGCTATGAAGATGGTGTCGTGAAACTGATGATGCAGGGTTCCTGTTCCGGTTGCCCGTCTTCGATGATAACTTTGAAGGCCGGAATTGAGGGAATGATGAAAAGGATGATCCCTGAGGTAAAAGAAGTAGTTGCAGAAGCAGAATAAGTTCAGACTTTTGTAGATATAATGAAGAAGGCCGGATATCCGGCCTTCTTTAGTTTTGATAAAAGTTGTCAGTGAACTACTTTTCTGACCCTGGATTTTCCAGTGCCTTCCGAGGATTACGTTCCAGAACCTCATCTACCATTCCGTAGTCTTTGGCTTCCTGGGCTGTCATCCAGTAATCACGATCGCTGTCTTTCTCAACTTTGTTGAACTTCTGTCCGCTATGGTAGGCGATGATCTCATAAAGCTCTTTCTTCAGCTTTCCGATTTCGCGAGCTGTGATTTCGATGTCGCTGGCCTGACCTTCGGCTCCTCCGAGAGGTTGGTGGATCATTACCCTGCTGTGTTTGAGAGCAGTTCTTTTACCTTTGGTGCCTGCACACATGAGCACAGCCGCCATAGAAGCAGCAATACCCGTGCAGATAGTAGAAACTTCGGGGTTGATGATTTGCATGGTATCATAAATACCGAGACCTGCATATACGCTACCGCCGGGACTGTTGATATACATCTGAACGTCGCGGTTCCGGTCTGTGCTTTCCAGGAACAGGAGCTGCGCTGTGATAATATTTGCCACCTGATCGTTGATTGCTTCGCCCATGAAGATGATCCTGTCCATCATCAGACGGGAGAATACATCCATCTGCGCCACATTCAAAGGACGCTCTTCAATGATATATGGGGTCAGTGCAAGGGGGCTCTTGATCACCGAAGAAGAATAACTGTCGAGAGTTAAACTACTTATGCCATGATGTTTAATGGCATATTTGCGGAATTCGTTTGAATGCATAAAGTGTATTTTTGGAATTCAGAATTTAAAGTTGAGTAAAACAATTTTAAAACCACAATAAATTTAGTGCCATATAGACACAGGTAAGGACAGAAAGGCAAACGAGCCTGCGGCCCTGCCCTCTGATAAAGGTACAGACTTCCATCTCCGCACACATGAAATTCGCACTGGAACTGGATATTCCGCCACTTTCCCCTCCTGTTACCTATCGGGATCAACTGCTTCTGACAGGGTCCTGTTTCACTGAGCATATGGCAGACCGGCTTTCCCAGCACCGGTTCCGTCTGATGTCCAATCCCCATGGCATTCTGTTCAATCCACTTTCTGTGGTGAAAAGTTTGAACTCCTACGTTGCGGCCAGAGCGTACAAGGAGTCGGAGCTGTTCTTTCTCAATGAACTTTGGAATAGCTGGGACCATCACACCCGTTTCTCTGATCCCGACCCTGCTATAGTGCTGGAGCAGATCAATGCCAGTCAGCACGCAGCAGCAGCGTGTATCAGAAAAGCCGGTTGGATTATGATCACACTTGGTTCTGCTTTTCAATACCAGCTAAAAGAGAGTGGCCAACCTGTGGCTAATAATCACCGGGCTCCGGCCGAGTGGTTCATCAAGAAGCTATTGTCTGTAGAGGAAATCGTTTCGGCCTTTGAAGAATGTATCAGGAATATCCGGACGGTCAATCCGGAAGTTCGTTTTCTGTTTACGATAAGTCCGGTGCGACATATCCGCGATGGTGTTATAGCAAACAACCGAAGTAAAGCGAGGCTACTGGAGGCGGTTCATACATTGCGGGAGCGACAGCCCTCGCTGGTTTATTTCCCTGCGTATGAACTGGTCATTGATATCCTTCGGGATTACCGGTACTATGATATCGATCTGGTGCATCCCAACTATCAGGCTACCCAGTTCGTCTGGGAGCAGTTTGTGAAAGCGTGTATCGAACCTAGGGATCGGCAGGTGATGGCCCGGGTTCATGATGTGGTGATAGCCCGAAATCATAAACCAAGGTTTCCGGATACAGAAGCCCATAGAAGATTCCGGAGGGCATACAGGGTCAAGGTGGAGGAGCTTATGAAAGAATATCCCTTCCTCGACCTTCAGCAAGAGCTGGAATACTTCTCCTAATTCTCATGTAGAACAATGCCTTCTGGCTGTACGCTGGCCCGTGCTTTGGGAAGTTCCATGATGCAGTGGCCATTGAATACGGCATTGGGTTCCATCTGCAGCCGGTTGGTATTCAGATTCCCCTGAATAATGCAGCTTGCTTTCAGGGATAACAGATCACCGGCGGTGATATTACCGATCACGGTGCCGTGCACATCGATATTCACTGCCTGAATATCCCCCTCTACTCTGCCGGTAGAAATAATGACCACTTTGGAATTGCAGAAGACATTGCCGTAAACGACGCCATCGATCCTGATGTCTCCCTCTGCTTCGATATCTCCACGAATCTGGAAACCCTCGGCCAGAATACTTACTTTGTCTGCTACTGCAGATTGTTTTGGATCCTTTTGTTTTTTGCCGGAGAACATAACTGGTGTTTAGAGTTGTGAACTGTTCCCGAGCCGCAAGGCGACAAAGGTATGAGGCGTAAATATACAGTTTTCAGCCGGAGCCCGCTACCCAACAGCCAAACAAACTCAATTTACCTACCTTTGCTGCCAATTTTTCCACTTAATGGATCGTAATCAGATAATAGGCTTTCTACTATTGTTGGCCCTGCTGGGAGGCTATGTAGTATATAATAACCAGACGCAAAAGCAATTTCTGGAGCAGAAGCGAATTGACTCTATCGCCCAGGCTAAAGCGCATCCCCGGCCACTGGCTGACACCGCTGTCATCGCACAGCCAACTCCGGCGGCAGATCCTTTGAACGATTCACTCCGCCGCACCCTTCCTCCTGCTTTCAATGGTACAGCGGAGGAGATCGTGCTACAGAATGAGAAGCTGGCGCTAACATTTTCCACCAAGGGTGCCTATCCTCAGCGCGCACAGGTGAAGGACTACCTTACCTACGATCAGGAACCTTTATATCTTTTTTCCGGTGCCGGTAACCAGCTGAGCATCACCCTTCCCGTGAACAATGGGAGTGTGGCTACGTCCGATCTTTATTTCACACCGGTTTTGAAAACTGCGGAGAATGGCGATCAGATCCTGTCTTTCTCGGCTGATCTGGGTGCAGGTAAAGCGGTAAACCTTAGCTACACCCTGCCAAAGGACGAGTACATGCTGAAGGTGAATATCACTACCTCCGGTATGGCTTCAGACCAGCTACCTGTTCTCTGGGAAACCACCACGTTACATACCGAGCGTGATATTACCAACGAGCGTACCAACGCCCAGGTGTACTACCGGTTTATGGATGGTGATAAAGACTATTATACGATCACTGAAGATGAGACTGAAAACCTCAATCAGCAGGTTCAGTGGGTGGGTTTCAGAATGCATTTCTTTAACTCTTCCCTGATCGCAGAAAAGGGTTTCAACAATGCAGAGATCCGCACCTCGGTCAATCTGGACAGCAATCATGTGGCGAAGAACCGCACCGTATTCCAGCTGCCTGCACAGGCAGGCGCTAACCAGACTGCAGACCTGAGCTGGTATATAGGGCCTAACCACTATAGCACCCTCCGTTCTTACAAAATCGATCTGGACGATATGGTGCCGCTGGGATATGGTATCATGGCTTTCGTTAAGTACATCAACAAATTCCTGATCATACCGATTTTTAATGTCCTCAGCAGTTTTATCGGCAACTATGGTGTTATCATCATGCTGATGACGATTATCATTCGCCTGATCCTTTCCTTCTTTACCTATAAGAGCTATCTCTCTGCCGCGAAGATGCGGGTTCTGAAACCTGAGATCGATGAGCTGAGAGCGAAGTATGGTGATGATCAGCAGAAGTTCGGCATGGAACAAATGAAGCTTTTCCGTACGGCGGGAGTTAATCCACTGGGAGGCTGTCTGCCAACACTCTTCCAGCTACCCATCCTGTTTGCGATGTTCTATTTCTTCCCGTCGTCGATAGAGCTGCGACAGGAGTCATTCCTTTGGGCCAACGACCTGTCGACCTATGATAGTATCGCCAATCTACCTTTCAATATCCCGTTCTATGGCAGCCATGTGAGTTTGTTCACACTGCTGATGACCGCATCGAGCTTGTTCCTGGCGCTGTATAACAGGAATATGACTGCCGATCCGAACAATCCGATGCTGAAGTGGATGCCGTATATTTTCCCTTTCCTGCTGATCGGTGTGTTCAACAAAATGGCGGCGGCCCTTACTTTCTACTACTTCTTCTCCAATATGATCAGTATTGCACAGCAGTTCATCATCCAGAAGTACATTATCGATGAGGACAAGATTCACAAGCAGATACAGGAGAACAAGAATAAGCCTGCAACCCCCTCCAAATGGCAGCAAAGGATCGAGGAGATGCAGAAAGCCCAGATGGACAAAATGAAAAATCAGAAAAAGAAATAAGTTGAAAAGGCCGCGGAGAGCGGCCTTTTTCATATCCCGCAGAGCAGGCTATGATCTTAATCATAGAATTTTTCTTGAATTACTTCGAAAGCCGTATATTGGGAAACGTTTTTTTGCTTTATACCTGAACGACTTCACCTTGCTTTCGTTTCAATAGGGGTAAATGGTTCCATGGCTATCGCGCCTGAACCCAATTTTCAAAAGCTGTCCTGCGAGGGACAGCTTTTTTTTAGTGGTCAGTGGTCAGTGGTCAGTGGTCAGTAGTCAGGTTAGTTGGTTAGGGGGGTATACTACTATGGGTTCAATCAGGGACTCATACTGACGGCTGATTACTTAGAAAGGATATCCGATGGCCAGATTGAAGATCAGATTCTCCTGTCGCCATTGTTTGTCTCCGGGGTTGATTTCATCCCATACCCATCTGTTTCCAGCTTCCAGCCAGGGCTTGCGAATTGGGAAACCCAGATCAAGGCGAATGGTGAGAATGTCGAAATCGAGTCTGAGTCCTACCCCCGCGTCCATTGCCAATTCATTATAAAAGTTTCCGGTAAAATTTCCCCCCGGGAAACGGGGGTCCTCATTAGCCAGCCAGATATTTCCCGCATCAAAGAAAACCGCTCCATTCAGGAACTGGTAAATATGCTTGCGGATCTCGGTGTTGAACTCCAGTTTAATATCACCCAGCGTTTCGATAAAGGTTTCCCTGCCCGTACCATCGGTAGCCAGGTACCGTTCATTGAATGTTCCAGGACCCACCAGACGCGCTCTGAAACCCCTCAGGCTACTCGCCCCGCCGCTGAAGAACTGCTTGATATTTGGCAGATGTCTGCTGCTACCGAACGGATGTCCATATCCAATGATGATCCTGCTGGCCCAGATATCATTTTTATGTGCCGAGTAGTTTCTGTAATACCGGCCATCTACCTGCATCTTCAGATACTGAGATAATTCAGTCCCGAATATTTCCTGTCTGCCGGAAGACGAACCACTGCTGAAGGCGCTGAAGGGATTGCCGGAGATATCTGCCAGCCCGTTGAAGTAGAAATTGTTCTTTCTCAGACCAGTCGCCTGTCCGTTGAAGGTATATTCATAGCTCGGTCCGATGATCAGCCCGTTGAAGATCAGGTTGCTGAAGTTCACCTCACCTACTGTAGGAACGCCAATGGTGTCTGTTCTGACGTAATTCACATTAAGGGGGAACAAGCGATGGTCTTTTCGTATCTCTTCCTTCCAGGTATATCCCCAGCCTACTTTTGCGGAATGTATCCGGTAGAGCTGCCGTCTGACAGAAATATCATAGCTCGTCAGGATATTCGTCCGGGGAATGAACATGCTGGAAGGAACCACATCGAAAAAGGGTATGATGAAGCGGGGTATTGAAAGCTCCACATCTGCCCCACCCTCCATAGTAGCCGGTCGTTTCACATTTCCTCCGGCCTGCGCCTCATATCCTGCTCTCAGTCGTACCGTCAATAGTTCTGCTCCCCGCAGGGCATTTCTGTTGCGCCAGCTCAATTGTGTCTGGGTTCCTAAACGACTGTCATTCTGGGAGGCCACGCCTATTTCCAGTCGAAGTGACTTCTTTGGGTAAGGAGTTAGGTAGTAATAGACGTCGAGTCTGGGATCAACAGGATTGTTCACCGGATCAAACCGGTTCTTTACAAACTTGAAGGTTCCCAGCGAAACGAGTCGGTGCAGCGCCAGATTTTGTTCTGTGCGGTTATAAATCTCTTCAGGTTTGAACTGCATGGCCTGGTCGAATACGATCGGCCGGAACGTGTTGGCCGGATCGATCATGAAGAAGCCGTCATGAAACCCGGCATTTTCCTTAAGGGTGTCTTCCTGCGCAGACATCAGCCTGAAGTTGGGGTAGACAAATACGTTGTTTATCCGGTAGACATAATAGGCCAGCTCAGATGCTTCTTCATGTTTGGGCCGCACATACAGATCTACCTGATGGTTGCCCACACTACTATCGCTCCAGATCAACAGATGATCAGGCTTAAAGTAGAAGTAGCCCTGTTCGCTCAGAACCTTGTCGATCCGGATCCGCTCACCCTTGATCAGGTCCAGATTGAAAGGCATTCCTGATTTCAGCAGGGAATTTCTTTTAGTCATAGCCACATCAATGCTCACCTGTGAGGAATCGATCGGAAATTCCACATGTCTTATATGGTACAAAGGACCTGTCCGTACATCAAAAAAAGCCTGCGTTTTCTTCTTTTTTGTTTCCAGCCGCCCGGCTACCTCCGGAAAGAAATAGCCCCTGTTCTCCATAATGTTCTTTAGCGTCTTTTCATTCTCCTCCATATCAAAGGTGCTGGCTAAAACAGGGGGCTCACCCAGCTTCCGCAGTGTGTTTCTGAAGAACCCTCTTTTGTTGGTATCCCCAGCCATAGAATAAAGTCCCAGCCTCAAACGCATCCCGAGTAACTTCCGGTTAGGTTTCGGTTGTATGGCACTCTCCAGGTCTCTCCGGGTTGTCTTGCGATACCGGCTGTCGCCGTGGGCATCGTTGATTTTCACATCAGCACCTGTAAAAAGACTATCGCCTTCAGGTACCAGGCGAGTCGTGTTGCAGGCCGAAAAAGTTGCGGCTGCAAAAGGGATCAGCAGATAAATTGCCAGTTTCTTACAGCTCATATCAGTTCAGGTCTGTCTCTTCTCTTTTTGGTCCTATAAAACTTGCATGTTGCTCATAGCTGCTATCAGCAGGCGGATTTCCGGCATTACCACCTGCGGCACCAGCCTGGCGGATGCGTTCTTCCCGCATTCGTTCTTTTCTGCGTGCACCCATGAACAACTGGTTCAGCCTATTGTAGTCTCTTTGCATGATAAAGCTGGCACCCGTTTCCACTACATAGCCTTCGAAAACACCGAGATCTTCATTTCTCCTGAAGATGCGGATCTGGTAGGATCGGTCGCGGGACAGGTCGTAATCGATTGCCAGATTACCAGGGATTAGAGAGGAATTCCTGTTCGGTGTCTGCGGACCTTCAACCTGGAAGTTGTTTCCGACAGTTACCGTCAGCCTATCGTCGAGCAAACGCTTCGAAGCGCCCACTGACAGATCAGTTCTGTTCCTGCGCTCACCAGTGGTAAAATCCTCAGAGGTTGTCAGATCCATCGTCAGGTCCAGGCCACCTATCAAGCCGCCGGCAATTTCATTGAGCTGTTCGCTTACAAATCGACTCAGACTCTGTCGGGCAATATTCTCCAGTCCCCCGGATTCAACGCCACTCTCAAAAATGTTATCACCCACAAAACGATTCAAAATGATCAGGGAAAACACCTGTTTGTTCATTTCGGAGGGGGTTTGTCTTATCTGCGATAGTCTGGCCCGAACGACATCTTCCACGTCTGCAGCTACCCGGTAATTCTTCTCCTCCGGCAATACGATGTCGAAGAGAATTTCCGGCTGCATGATTTCTCCCTGGAGTTGCAGTTGCACTTCAAACGGAAGCCGTTGCTGGTAATAGATAAGGCTTGCCGGATCAGAGATCTGGCGGGCAACTAATTCATACGGCGGCACATTTGCCTCGTAAACAGCGGTGGCATCCACTTCTGCCTCCAGCGGTTCTCCCGCGAAGACGATCCGGCTACCAGGCTGAATGGTAAATAGCCTTCTGATGAAATTGTAATTGAAGTGGTAACTACCATCCACGATTTCGTAAGTTCCTACAACGCCCAGAGTTCCATCTGGTGAAACCGAGGTGTTAAGATCAGCAATACCGCGCACCTTGACGAAATCACCCGCCCCGGGATCGATCAGAAGATTGAACTCTGCCGATTCATCCGTAGAGATATTCAGATTGATATCGGCACCCGGAGCCACGGCAAATCGCTCAATGGTATCCTTTGGTGGGGGAGGTGGGAACATCTCGGGTCTGTTGGGATCATTCATATCAACAAACCGCACGATGCCTTCTCTTTCCTGTCTGCCTGCTTCATACTGCGGGATCACTACCGTCATACTCGTGTTCTCGAGTACGGTCACTGATCCATCAATGCTGGGAGCAGTGAGTGGACCATCGATCACTATATTGGTGCTGAGAAACAACTGGCCGTAGAATAGTTCATTATCCTGAGGTGTTGAATTCATTGCCTGCCAGTTTTCAGCGTTCAGCCGCAGCGCCACAACGGGGTTGCTCAGAGAAGCAAATTGCACGGAACCATCGATATTGGCTGCGTTTCCCTGAGGATCGTAGATCTGAAAATCATCCAGGGTCACTGTCTGACCGCTGAACCGGAGTGTTTCATCCGGCATCCTGAACTGGATGTTCAGTGCCGCTATGTTCGTGCTGAGTGAGTCGGTCTGCAAGGTTCCGGTGATTATCGGTTCGGCCATGGTGCCCTGCAGCGTAAGCTGTCCGCGCAGATAGCCAGTGGTATTCCGAATCTGGTTGAGCGCAGCCCCCTCCAGCGTTGCCACATTCAATGGATCGAGGTTGACCTGCATATCAAAATTGTTTCCGTCCACGGCTGTCGGATAATATTGACCGTTCAGTGTGACGTTATTGCCATAGCCTGTGATCCGGGCGCGGGCATCTATTGCTTCAGGGGTTGCGTTGTGTACCTGCAGCGCCACCTGGCCGATAGTATCTCCGCGAACGGAAAGGTCACGGATATTCATATCAGCGGTCACCGCCAGATTAGATTCCCAGTTCTGCAGGGTAGCCTCTCCATTGATGACACCGTCGGCCAGCAGCGTATCTCCGCTGATGATATTGGTAACGTTCGACAGCAGGAAGTTGCTGAACCTTGCTTCGATTGGGGCATTGAAGGTAGCGCTGGTGCTGTTGATCCGGATCTGTTCCGGGCCGTTCGACATACCAAAATTCTCGACGTAGAAACCTTCCGGACCAAATACGATCCTGTTCGGCTCCAGTACATTCCAAACCTCGTAGTTCAGCATCAGGCCCCGCTGCAGCTGCACAACATGGTGGTCGCCCTCCTGCTGCATGGTGCCGTAAAGCCGGAATTTCTGTACGCTGTCGGCATCAGCAATACTCAGGTTCGCATCGATCAGGCTATTCCGGATCTGGCCATCAGCATGTGTAAACCAGATATCCATCGTCTTCTGACGTATTCTCCGGATATCTGCATCATAGGTCAGAGCAGCCTGATCGCCCCGTATCTGTACATCAGTACCCGTGATCGTATAGGTATTGTAAACCGCTTCTGATACGCCAAGGTCCAGCGTCAGTAATTCCGGAGTGATCCTTCCATCAATTTCGAGCGTATCGAATGATTTCAGTCCGGGTACAAAACCCAGGAGCACCGGGTGGTCATCCACTCTTGCAGTGATGTTCAGGGCGTAGTTTGGGGGTAAAGGAGTTTCTGATTGGGTTCCGATCAGCATGTAGTGCCTATCTACATGATAAGCGAGAATGTCTGGAATGCGCGTCAGGGGTGTGGGTCCCCAGACGTGTGCGTATATGGCATCTCCCGCTAAGAGAATACTATTACCACTATCGCTGCTGGGTTGCGAGCGAACATACAGAGTATCCAGCGCATAGGTTTCACCGTTGAGCGTGATCACCGGATTGCCGATGGATACGGTGCCATTAGGATAGTCCGGATCCAGCTCTATGATATCGACATGAATGCGGCCCTGTATCTTCAGCTCTGAGCCGTATAGTCCCAGTGCCTGCAGGTCGAGGCTGTTGATCGTTCCGGTTGTAGCGATGCCGATCCGCTCACCGCGGAAGTTGAGTCGCGCTACCAGATCGAAATTGGCCGCTGGATCATCTGCCTGCAGCCTGACGTTGGCAATACCTCCTGCGATGGTTCCGTCAAAGTTCAGATTACGGTAAGTGGTGCCATTGTAAACAGCGGCATTCACAGTGCCACTGGCTGTAGCCTCCATCGTTTTTGGGTCGAAACCGCTACCCTTTGCTCTCAGGTCTGCCGTTACGATTCCTACTCCGGCTGCCGGAATGATGATCTTTCCGAGGTTCAATCGCTGTGTCCGTACCCGCAGATCATAATACTCCCTTCCAGCTGCTATCGATATAGTTCCGCGCACGGCCGCATTACCATCGGTGGAAGCGATGAGCACAGCAGGCTGAAAGGTTTCTGTGTTTCCGGAAAGCGTACCGGTGATACCAAAACGATCCGGTAATCGTACCTGCGCCAATGCCGCAGGGGGTAACAATGCCTCCAGGTCGCTGCGACCCGATTGCAGGCGTTGAATATCCAGATCATAGCTGAGGCGCGCGGGCTCCATCATATTTTGCAGCCGCCCGCTTACAATCAGTTCCGTACTTCCCAATCCTGAGGCAGCTACCCGCTGCAGTGCCAGGTCGTTCAAAGGGCCTTCCACATCAGCATCCAGCCGGATCTTTCCTTCACGGTGTTTTCTGAAGAAGGGATCGTTAGCCAGTTGCGGTGCAAAGAACAGGAGATCACGGATGCCCACCACACTGTTCTGAAGGTTCACATCCAGGCGCATCAGGCCGGGGTTCTGTGTCAGCGCTTCAGGGGAAGGATAGCTAAAGCTCACATGATCGCGGAGTATGGAGTTGTTTGTCTGCAGGTAAAGGTCCCTGAGTTGTCCTCCCTGTGGATGATATACGAAATCGGTCCGTAATTCATGAACGGAGAAGCCACTGTGGTCCCTGGCGGTGAAGTGCGCGATCTCAGCAGCGATGGTATCTGTGGTGTAGTAGAAATCATTTGCCTGCAAATCGATTCCCGAAGCATCCAGATGCGCGAAGTCCAGACCTTGTACCCTTGGCGCGGTCTGGTTATCGAAGATAAAGCGGACATCATTCAGGTTCAGGCTATTGGCCAGCGCATACCATTTGGCAGCAGGGGGTGCATCAGTATCTATTAAAGAATCCGCCAATTGCTCAGCCAGTTCTGCCGAGCGGCCCGAGAGGCGAACTTCCACGGTGCTGCTATCAAGAAGAAATTCATTGCTGACGATTCGCTCCTCAGGCAGATTGAGCTCCAGCGGACTGGAGTTGAGACGTCCGGCCTGAATATCCATATAGAATCCATTCACAAGATCCTGCTGGTTGTAGTGGACGTTCCGGAGGTCGACAAGGTCTGCCCGGATGTAGGGCATCACCGCTTCTGAATTACCCGGTGGCAATAACGATTTGTCATTGATGATAGTGGCAATGATGCTATCTCCTGTAAACCGGTCGGCATTGAAGACCATGCTATCCAGATCAAGATCCTTTGTCGTCAGTACCAGATCTCCCACATCAAAATAAAAGCGGCTGCCACCGGTAAAATCATTCATACGGAACCGCACCTTGTTGAGGACCAGTTCGTCGAGGTTCAGCTGCATGCTTGCCGCTGTATCGGTCACCGCTCCGGTAGTGTCCGTTCCCTTGCTGACGAATGCCTTCACCACAAAATCGAAATTGAAAGCCGTATCAGGGGCCACTCTGTAGATATGAGAGTAGGCATCCGAGAGATATACTTTCCGGATGTCCACATTGCTGCTCAGCAGTTCCAGAAGTGAGATATCCACCCGCAGTTCGCCGGCGGAAAGAAGGGTGTCTTTCTTCTGGTCTCGGATGAGCACTCCCTTCAGTTCTACCATATTGGGCAGGTCATAATCCAGGGAGTCGATCCTTACCTCTGTTTTCAGTCGCTGCTGGAGGAAGGCTACCGTTCTTTTCCGGATGAATTCCTTGCCCGGATCTGTATTGATGAAGATCACGATGGCAAACAGGAGAAAGAAGATACTTCCCAGCACCCAAAGGGTGATTCTTAAAGCCTTTCGCATTTGACAAAAGAAGCTTAAAAATTATACCGTAAGCTGAACCATTGATTCTGACCCGCTAATATAAAAAAGCATGCGCCCTGTTGAGGACGCATGCCGGTGGAATAAAATCCATGAATTGTTGTGTTCGAGCTGTCTACATATTCCTTCGGTACTGACCACCCACTTCAAACAGGGCCCGTGTTATTTGTCCCAGGGAACAATACTTCACAGTCTCCATAAGTTCCTCAAAGATATTTCCGTTGTTGATGGCCACCTGCTGCAGGCGCTTCAACATTTCCTCACCCTGTTCGCCACTGCGTTTCTGAAGGTTAAGCACAGAGGTTATCTGAAATTCCTTCTCTTCCGTGGTAGAGCGGATCACTTCATTCGGTATGGTAGTGGGTGATCCCTTTGAGCTCAGGAAGGTATTGACACCAATGATCGGGTATTCGCCGGAATGCTTAAGTGTCTCATAATAAAGACTTTCTTCCTGAATCTTTCCACGCTGGTACATCGTCTCCATAGCACCCAGAACGCCCCCGCGCTCTGTAATCCGGTCAAACTCAGCATACACTGCTTCCTCCACCAGATCCGTTAGTTCTTCGATAATAAAGGATCCCTGCAGCGGATTCTCGTTCTTAGCCAGTCCGAGTTCCTTATTGATAATGAGCTGGATGGCCATGGCCCTGCGCACACTTTCCTCAGTAGGCGTGGTAATCGCCTCGTCATAGGCATTTGTATGCAGCGAGTTACAGTTGTCGTAAATAGCATAGAGCGCCTGCAGGGTAGTGCGGATATCATTGAAATCGATCTCCTGGGCATGCAGGGAACGGCCTGACGTCTGGATATGGTACTTCAGCATCTGGGAGCGCTCATTGCCGCCATACTTCAGCTTCATGGCCTTGGCCCAGATCCGGCGGGCTACCCGGCCGATCACACTGTACTCAGGATCAACTCCATTGCTAAAGAAGAAGGACAGATTGGGTGCAAAATCATCTATATGCATGCCCCTGCTCAGGTAGTACTCTACGAAGGTGAACCCGTTAGAGATCGTAAACGCGAGCTGTGATATAGGATTCGCTCCTGCTTCTGCAATATGGTAGCCGGAAATAGAAACTGAATAGAAATTGCGGACGCCCTTATCGATAAAGTATTGTTGTACATCACCCATCACACGGAGGGAGAATTCTGTCGAGAAGATACAGGTATTCTGCGCCTGGTCTTCCTTCAGAATATCTGCCTGTACTGTACCGCGAACCTGTTTCAGGGTATCTGCCTTGATCTTTTCATAAACCTCCCGGGGCAGCACCTGGTCGCCGGTTACGCCCAGCAGCATCAGTCCCAGGCCGTCATTTCCTTCTGGCAGCGTCACCGTTGAGGCATCACCGGGTTTGCCCAATGCCACAGCACCATTATAGTAAGGACGGGCAACATCCTTTTCTGCATAGATGGCATCAATGCGTTTGTTCACTTCCTGTTCGAGACCGTTCTGGCGGATATAGATTTCGCATTGTTGATCTATGGCAGCATTCATGAAGAAGGCAGTCAGCGTGGGAGCCGGTCCGTTGATGGTCATTGAAACGGAGGTCTTGGGATCGGCGAGATTAAAGCCGCTGTACAGCTTTTTGGCATCGTCCAGTGTGGGTACGCTGACACCAGAGTTGCCGATCTTTCCATAGATATCCGGACGATGATCGGGGTCCTGACCATACAAGGTAACCGAATCGAAAGCGGTGGAAAGACGTTTTGCAGGCATGCCCAGTGACACGTAGTGGAAACGCTTGTTGGTACGCTCTGGTCCGCCTTCACCGGCAAACATCCGGGTAGGATCCTCTCCCTCACGCTTGAAGGGATAGATACCTGCAGCATACGGGAATTCCCCGGGGAAATTCTCGGTCAATGCCCATTTCAGGATTTCGCCCCAGGCCTCGAATCCAGGGACAGCCACTTTGGGAACCTGAGTATGGGAAAGGGATTCCGTATGCGTTTTGATTTTGATCTCTTTTTCCCTGACCCGGAATACGTAGAACTCGTCCTGGTAATGACGCTTCTTTGCTTCCCAGTTCTGCAGTATCTGGAGGTTCTTCGGATCAAGATCGAGGACTAACTTATTATACACCTCCTCCAGTTCCTTACAGAGGCGGTCTTTATCCTCAATCCTGCTATCCTGCAGATGATCAATGGTTTTACGGATGCCAAACAGCTTCTGGGCCACCTCGGCCTGCTGTTTAGCCCATTTACCATAGTTCCTGTTGTTCTCAGTGATCTCACTCAGGTAGCGGGTGCGGGCAGGGGGTATGATGTAAACCTTTTCACTCATCTCGTTGGTGATGGTGAAGGAAGATGTCAGGTTATCGTTTTGAGTCTTGTTGACCACGAGGTCCATCAGGGCCTTATACATCGTATTGGTACCGGGGTCGTTGAACTGCGAGGCGATCGTTCCAAACACCGGCATTTCGTCGGGCTTCCTGTCAAACAGTTTATGGTTCCGCTGGTACTGCTTCTTCACATCGCGGAGGGCGTCCATGGCACCTCGCTTGTCGAACTTGTTGATCACCACTATATCCGCAAAATCCAGCATATCGATCTTCTCCAGTTGTGTGGCGGCGCCATATTCCGGAGTCATCACATACATACTCAGGTCGCTGTAGTCGGTGATCTGCGTATCACTCTGACCGATTCCCGAAGTTTCGAGGATGATCAGATCGTACTGAGCGGCTTTCAGGATGTTCACTGCATCAAATATGTACTTCGAAACGGCGAGGTTACTCTGGCGGGTCGCCATCGAACGCATGTAAACACGTTCGTTCCTGATCGCATTCATCCTGATTCTATCGCCCAGAAGAGCGCCCCCGGTCTTCTTCTTTGAAGGATCTACAGAGATGATGCCGATATGTTTGTCTTTGAAATCCAGCAAAAAGCGACGAACGATCTCATCTACCAGGGAGCTCTTACCGGCACCACCTGTGCCGGTAATGCCAAGGATCGGAGTTTTGGAAGCAGTGGCTTTTTCGGCTACGCTCTTCAGCATCGCCTGGGTTTCAGGCAGCTCATGATAGTTTTCTGCAGCGGAGATCAGTCGCGCAATGGATTTCACGTCCTTGTCGACAATGTGTCCCACCTCACCGTTCACCTGATTACCGGTTGGGAAATCGCTCTGTTGAATGAGGTCGTCGATCATGCCCTGAAGGCCCATGGCCCTGCCATCATCGGGAGAATAGATCCTTGTAATCCCATACTGGTGCAGCTCTTCAATCTCACTGGGAAGGATCACACCCCCGCCACCGCCAAAGATTTTGATATGCCCGCAGCCTCTTTCCCGGAGCAGGTCGTACATATACTTGAAGTATTCCACGTGCCCACCCTGGTAGGAGGTCATGGCTATGGCGTTGGCATCTTCCTGAATGGCACAATCGACCACTTCCTGAACGCTGCGGTCGTGACCGAGGTGAATGACTTCGACGCCGCTGGCCTGCATCACGCGACGCATGATGTTGATAGAGGCATCGTGACCATCGAAAAGGGAAGCTGCCGTTACGATGCGCACTTTGTGCTTCGGGGTATATGACATATACGAATGTTTGTGGATAGTAATCCCGTTTTGGAAGACTTCAAAGTCCCAAAACCGGGCTGCAAAGGTACAAAAATGTGATCGTGGCCACTAACGACCCGCGACTCATCATTCGCGACTAATTACATTCTATTTCTTATTTTTATTCTTCCAATCGACATGAAGCCATTTCTGCCCATTGCCCTGTTAACGCTGCTCTCCTTTTCTGCCCTTGCACAACAGGATCCTGAGCATGCCGTCGCTGAAAGTCAGGGTCATTCAGGTTCCTTCACCAGGGGTACCAAGATCCTTTCCTTTGGTTTCGGCTTCCCCAATCTCTACCGCATCAGTTATGAAACCCCGGCGGGATATACGCATATCAAGAACACAGGATTCGGCCCCTTGTATGCCAAATTCGAGTGGGCATTGATCGATAACCTCGGCATTGCGCCCTCATTCAGTTATGGTACCTTTCATCATTCCTATTACGGATGGGCCTATTACCCGGGTGGTGCTGAAAAAGTGATGTATTCAGACGATGTCAACATCACCAGTTTCGGATTATCAGTGAACTACCATTTTGCCGACCTTCTACCGAATCCGAGGCTTGATTTCTATCTCGGTGCCGGTGCTGCCTTCAACCTGCTTCGTTATCGATATGGAAATATCGCACCATATAAGGAGCCGGAATTGAAAACGCAGCTTCGTCCCATCGGCCGTGCAGGGCTTCGCTTCCAGTTCGATCCTACCCTCAACCTGTTTACTGAAGTGGGCTATGATGGATACAGTGTCATGCAACTGGGATTGGGCGTAAGGTTTTAAATGGCCGAAAACAAAAAGTTCTGAGTAAATACCTTAATGAAAAGGATGGTGCGGCGTTTAGGTTCAATATAGCCGCGCAGGATGTCTGGTCGCAAGAGGCTCAGACCAGGCACCTCCGGATACTAAACAGTGTATACAACGCTATAAAACCATTTACTGAGACAGTTAACGATTAGCGTAGCAATAAAAAAAGCTGCCCGTTAGGGCAGCTCGTATAAAGTTCGAAGGCTACTGATTATTCATCATCCTCGTCGTCTTCGTAGTTCCTCAGGCGACGGTTTTCCATACCTGGTTCCATATTGCCACGGGCAGTACGACGAACACCGATATTGGCAGAGATGCCGATATTAAAGGTCTGTCCAAAGTTGAAATTAAATCCGGAATTGGTTGTTTCACCAGGACCAGGAAGATCTGCAGTAGTGGTGCCATAGCCCAGACCACCAAAAGCAAAGTTCAGCGCAACATTGTCGCGGAAGTTGATTCCAACACCAGGGAACCAGTTGACACCAAAGCCATTGCTAACAGTTTCCAGATCGGGAGTTCCTGCAACACCATCATCGAAGATTACCTTATCATTCAGGTAAGAAAGGTTCAATTGATTGAACAGGAAAAAGGTTTTATTGAAAGAATGTGTGTGGCGGATAAAGGGTCCGACAGCCATTTCAGTCACACGAACTTCTTCGGTACCTCCCGGGATATCTTCGCTGTATTTATTTCCACCAATGCTGAAGTTGATACCCACTGTCCAGTTGTTGTTGAACTGGTAGCCGATACCAGGAGAAAAATTCCAGGTATTGCTTCTTTCTTCTACATCAGTAGCGCCGGGCAGGCCTGCATTGTTGGTTACGTTCTCCGAACCATAGCCAGCACTTCCATAGATTAATAAGCTGCCTGCTTTTTGGGCCTGAGCTGTGGTGGCTACAGCGCCTATAGCAAAAAGAGCGAGGATCAGTTTTTTCATAAATCAGATTTGTTTATCCAGCAAATGTAATCGCTAAGTTTTTTAAAAGCAAGAGGTAAACCCGGCTTCCTCAGGCCAGCTTATCCTTGAAATCCAGCACAGCCATCCGCACCTCATTAAAACAGGCGAATCTGCTGTCGACGAGAAAGAATTCCAGCCTCAGACAAAGCATCCAACAGGCGAGCTCCTTCGTTGAGAATGGTACGGCCAGGCGGGTCTCCTCCCTCGATAGATCAGGGGCTGCTTCACAACCATTGCTGTCCGGTAAAAATCAGAAGCTGCGGTTTCTTCAAGATCGTGTCATTTGGATCAGAAAGCAATCTTTATAACGGTGCAATTGTGAATTAATATTCCATAATACATTCAGCCAAACACATAAAAGAAAAATCCGTGTGAACGGTCGTGAAGCGGTGTAGCGGCGGTGGGGAGTCGGTTGGGTACTAACGGAGGTAGGACGCAGGTCTAACGCAGGTTTAACTGAAAGCCGACTGAGGGTTAGGGGATTTTCACGCTAAGTTGGCCTTCGCAGGGGCCATTGGCAGTGTGCTTCACAACAGCTATAGCACACCTCCTTCCCTACTCGTTCCCCACAACTTCCCTACACATTCCTGACACATTCCTGAACTATTCGGACTTCGGACCTCAACGGGCTACACATTTCTACTGCGCCGGCAAGAATAGAGAACAGACATTCACATTGTTTTTTATTATCTTGTATTACAAATCACCCCTCTATGTCTCTGCGCCCTTCCGCTGTCCTGCGAATGCTTATGGTCGCCCTGACCTTCAGTGCCTGCTCGATCACCCGGGTAGTGGAGGTAGATTCACCCACCGCCGACTGTGCAGGCTCAGGCAGCCATTTCTGTCATGATACCACCATCACCACCTCGCTCTGGCGATCTAAAAACAAAGTGAATCTGCAAAGCGGCTGTCCGAATGGCATCAGCCGGTTCAAGGTGACCACAAGGCCCGGCGATGTGTTGCTGGGATTCCTTACTGCAGGTTTGGTGGTTAAACAACGAATAGACTGGGACTGTGCGCAACGCAGCGGCAGTTCCGACATCGAATAAACTAAATCATCGCTTATGAAACCCGGACTGGAATCATTTGTCCCTGAACAACCCTGGCTGAACTGCCATGAAAACTTCCGGCACCAGTTCACACCCGGTACCTCCTGGCGCCTGCATCATCAGGGGATGGGGCTCACCGGTAGTGCGCTCTACCACCGTGCCACAAAGAATCTGCAATGGATCATAGGCGATGCCATTCAGAGGGGTCATACCCTCCGTGCCATCGGGGCCAACTGGTCGCTCTCTCCCGTTGCCATGTGCTCGGGGGGAATGGTGCAGACAAAAGGGCTCGACCTGATTTTCAATATCGCACCTAAGCATATTTCCCCGGCCTATGCAGACCAGGGAAAAACACATAAAGACCTGAAGTTTGTGGAATGTGGTGTCCAGATAGCCCGACTCAACAAACACCTCGAAATAGAATCGGACCCGCCGCGCAGCATCAAGGCATCCGGTGGCAGTAACGGACAGACAGTGGCCGGGGCTACGGCCACAGGCACGCATGGGGCAGCATTATTCACCGGTGCGGTACACGACAGCATTGTCGGCCTTCACCTGATCACCGGTCCGGATACTCATGTCTGGCTCGAACGTGCCTCCTACCCGGTCGCCTCGGACGATTTCCTGAATTGGCTGGGCGCCACGCCCCTGCGGGATGATGAACTGTTTAATGCTGCCGTTGTTTCTTTTGGTTCCTTCGGGATCATTCATGGCCTGATGATAGAAACCGAGCCGCTTTTCCTGCTAAAGGAGTATCGGCTGGAGCATTTCACCTATTCCGAAGAGCTGATGCAGGCCTTGTCAGACCTCGATTTCGACAGGCTAAGGAAGCAACTGCCCGAACTACCGGAGAGCACGCCGGGTCACGAGCTCTATCATATGGAGTTCAACATGAATCCTTACGCCGTGGGGAAAGGCAAAAAAGGAGGTATTTACCTGTTCCTGTTCTACAAGGTACCCGTGCCGTCGGGGCATATTGTTGATCACAGCGGAACCCACGATCCTGCACCGAGTCCGGAGTTTATCTGGATGATGAAAAACCTGCTGACGGCCCTGGGGGATGACCTCAGCTACAACCATGTGAAGAAGGCGACCACCAATGAATTTGAGAAGAATATCCGTCCTGCCATGGAAGGCGTTAAGTCTATCGGGGCGATTTTCAGGGACACGCGGTTCACTGGTAATGTAGCCAGCTTTGCGCTGGCGATTGCCACCTCCGATTTGGCCAGGGTAATAGAGGAGATCCTTGCTGAGATAGCAGAGAATGCATTTGCCGGGGCGGTGGCGGTGCGGTTTGTGAAAGGAACCGTCGCCACGCTGGGATTTACCCGTTTTGGTCAGACCTGCGTTGTGGAGCTGGATGGGCTTGACAGTAAAGCCAATCATGCGGTATTTGCGAACGTGATCAGCAGGCTGGAACACCGCGCAATTCCGCATACCATCCATTGGGGTAAGTTAAACGGGCCGCTCAACGGCAGCCGGGTAAAGACCATGTATGGCGATCGGCTCCAGTCCTGGCTGCGAAGCCGCCAGACCCTTCTCAGTCCTGAAGCCCGTTCCGTGTTTACGAACAGCTTTATGCAGCAGTGCGGACTTGATGCAGCGGTGGGGGTGATTGTATAGAGTAGCAAATACTCAATGGTACAGTCAATACGACGATCCTTCAGCAATGTCATTTAAACCTATGAACAATCTGAACAGGCTTACGCACGCTACCGTCGAAACCTTGAATGCACCGGGTAATTTTTATTCAACGATTCAGACTGCATATCACCAGGCAAGCAACAACATTTCTAATGGAAATATTGTTTCCAAGACCGATGTGGGTACCTATACCTATGGCGGATTTCCGCTACACGCTGTGAGAAACGTCACGAATGCCCAAAACAATATCAGCACACTTCAGCAGGATATCACCTATACGCCATTTAGAAAAACGGCTTCTGTGGAGGAGAATGGATTTGAGCAGGTGTTTACTTATGATCCCGGATATCATCGGGCAAAGACGACTGTGCTGGAGAATGGTTCTCCAATACGTGAGCGCTACTACTGGGAAGGATATGAATACCAAAGTGATGGCACACAGCTATACTATATACCTGGTGGGGATGGGATCTGCGCCATCATCGAGTATAACCATAACACCCACCTGCTTCCTGATATTCATTATGTGTATACTGATTACCTGGGGTCGATACTTACAGTAACAGATCAGGCGGGAAACATTGAGGCGGAGCAGAATTTTGATGCCTGGGGCCGGTTCAGGAACCCTGATGACTGGACCTATTCCAATATAGTTGCCAATCCATCCTGGTTGTACAGAGGGTACACCGGTCATGAACACATGCCTGAGTTCACCCTGATCAATATGAACGGCAGGATGTATGATCCGATATTAGGAAGGATGCTGGCGCCGGATAATTATGTTTCGAAAAGTAAGCGTTGCATCACAAAGGTCTTTTGCGAGAGGAAAAGAATTTGGTGGTTGGATATTGGATAACGGAGACGTAGAATTGTGGAAACCGGGCCATAAATCAGGTATTACCCCCACTTCAAAACCAAGTAATGCAACAGGCTTCTTTCATTCTCATCCAAATACAGGAGGTACTTGGCTTGAGTCTCATAGTGGTGCTGATATTGGGTTTAATAACAGTTATGCTAAAACAGATTCTTACGTTATAGGTCGTCAAAATGTATGGCTACAAACATCAGGCGCATCACCAAGTATTTTGTTTAGTGGCAGTCATTTGTATTTTAATACTTACCCTTACAACTATTATTGGCTAACCATTCGAAGATAAAATGCTATGAAAGTTTTGTTTTTATACCTACTGATACTGTTTAAAATAGAGGGTTGCGACAATCCAAATCAGGCTGTTATGAATTGCAATAAAGAAAGTGCTCAAGCAACTACCGACAGGTTAATTGAAAAAAAAGGGGGTTTGAAAGCTAGTGATATGAATGTAACGGTAGAGGAGGATAGCCTTCATTTTGTTATTGAATATCTTCCCAAAGACACAATGATACGTGGAGGTGGAGGGAAGTTCAAGTTTCTAAAATCTGATTGCACAATCGTAGAACAGAAGTTTTACCAATGAAAAAGCAATTAATCACTTTTCCATTTCTGGTCCCCTTATGGACCTGGTCAGTTATGGTATAACATATTTAGATGAAAGTATGATGTGGCTGCTAAAAGTATCGTTTATCGCAATGCTGCTATTGGCATCTTGCAGAAGTCAAATGCAGGTATGCAGTTCATTGGCTGATGTAAAAATGAATATCACTACTTTAAAAGATACGATAACTCAAACAAAAAAGGTTTTGCCTTTGGTGGTTGAAATATCAAACACTTCGGGTAATGATATTGCTATTTTGAATTTTGCTGATTTTTCGACCGATAGTTTGAGTGTATTTCAGTTAGTAATTGAAAAAAGCGGGAAGAAAAAAATATCGCCTGCGGGATTATTGGAAAAGAGGCGAAAGCTGCAAGCAAGTGACTATAAGAAACTGAAATCAGGCGAAACGCTGTCGTTTAAATACAATTTAGATATGAGCCTATTAGTTGATGACAATAAACATCTTGGTCAAAAAAACAATGACTTTGGAACGTACAGAATTAAGGTGATTTATAATGATCGCTGCCGTAAAATGCGAAAACCGGTTCATCGTTTCGAAAGCAATGTTCTGGAAGCCCTGTATGTTCGGTGAAACAAATTGAGGCTATACCATCTTGTAAATTTAAAAAGTCAATTGAAATGTTACATAAGGAACGTTTGGAAGTGGTAAAATCCCGGTATCAAAAACTTCGAGAGCCCTTCTTAAATTCAGAGAAGTTTAAAAACTCTAAAGAATTAAGGCAGTCATATCAAAAGAGCTTGAATGAAATTATTGAGCGGTTTATTGATTTTGAGGGAATGAATTCTGACGTGATGAAAGCGGGGTATCCTGACGAACTCGATTTTAACAGTACTAATGCCTACATCGATGCTTTGAAACCATTGCCAGATGATTTTATCAACATAGTGATTGATTGGATACCCCGGCTCAAATATAAAGCTGGTGCAGTTAGTTATTTGAGGGAATCGAAAAATCGATATGATGGGCGAGTTTTGATACCAATTTTTGACGAGGCTAGTTCGAAGGAGAAATGGTTCATTTGTGATGCGATTGTGCAAAATCCGCCCAAGCACCTCAATGAATGGGTGAAGCAAACATATCTGGATAAACGATTTGGATATTCTGAGACCGGCCTATTGCCACTGGCAGTGGCCAAAATGTTCCCAAAAGATGAGGCCAGGGAAATTTTAAAGCTAGGATTCGATCACCATTACCGGGTGACTCCAGAAGCTCTCGGAAAAATTGGACGTCCGGAAGATATTTCTTTCCTCGAGGAAAAACTTTCAAAATCATATGATGCGCCCCATGTGAAGAAGGATATTATGAAGGCGATAAATAGGATCCGTAAAAGAGCGCTGAAACCATGAGATCATTCTGAGATCGCGTGCGCTAACAATAGTCGTAAAGTAGTCGCCTATTAAAAGTGCTAAGTATAGGAACAGAAAACATTGGCTGGAATGAAAATGTATCGATAGCTTGGGCTGGGTCAGAAAGTTCCAGCCTCGTCGCCTTGAAGGGCGGGCATACACTAAAAAATGAGTTTTCATTTTCAAGAAAGTCTATGAAACAGGGTCTGTTATCGTTCTTAGTTGCTTTTCTGGTCGTTGGAAGTCACGAAAGTCTCGCCCAGACCAACTACATTACTTTAGAAGCCAGCATAAGCCGACCATCAATACGCTATAATCATGTTTCCATTAAGCTGACAGAGATTGATGGGAAGTGTCAGGCGGTGATCAGATCAGATTCGAAGCTGGAAAATACCGGCATTGTTGACACGGTGTATGAAGTGGAGAAGGCTGCATTTGATAAGCTCAGCAGTCTGGCCTTGTCCCTCTCATCTGTCGACTTACTGAAAGGAATGAATCCGGAGCATCCCTATTTATACAATGATGGAATAGGCTGTACCCTAACCATCAGCATTTTCCAGGAACATATCAGATTCGCTGTTGTCAATCCCATGAGCAGAACCCGGGATAGAAACCTTGAAAAGTTTGTGCAGGTTCTTAAGGAGATGCTTTTAATGGCACAGCTAAATCCCCAAAAGGTGCTGAGATAGGCACCTCGTATCACTCCTGGAAAGGAGCCCGACAACATTACTTCTCTTAACCTTTCCCCTGGATTGATCGTGCATTCCTGTCAGAACCAGGATTCAGGAGGATTATTGGACTTTCAGTTAAGTATCATCAGGGTGTCATGGGCAAGTAAACCTTGAGTCACCATTGAGTCACCATTGAGTCATTCCTCTGTAGCTCCTCTGTAGCTCCTCTGTAGGTCCTCTGCAGCTCCTCTGTAGCTCTGATACATTTTGGGGGAAAATGGGTATTTTTCCGGTCGGAATGATGGTTTTTGTTGGATAGATGTGCTTCTGCACATATGCAGATGGGAACTTTCGGGGCCAACAATAAAACTTCAGGGTGTTTAACCGTTCACCAGAGTTATGATGAACGTTCAGGCTATGACCGGAAAAAAACATCTGACGGTTACAAACCTTCAATGACCTCTTGCCGGTCATTCAGGTAGTTGTAGCTTTGATACTGTCAGGTATTTTCAGCTGTTAAAGATACGGAATTCATGTTTGAAAAACCGTAAAAATCAGCGTTGAAAAGAGTGCAAATCCGGGGAAAAATAGTGCTTTAATTTTCCCGGATAATTGTAACGAATAAACAGCTATATCGATGGTTAAACCGGATGAAAGAAACAATTGGCCCGTATTGCGAATTGTCGAGGTAATTTTTAGACTTGCTGAACTGAATCCTGATGAAAGCATTAAATAGGCTCGCGAAGACCATCCTGTGCCTTTAAATAATCTGTGTTTTGCGAATAGGGTGACAAAAACTGCAACCTGGAGCACTGCATGAGCCAACCTGCATTACACCGGGATCATAAATATTAACCCATGAAGTTTCAACCATTTCCAATCCTATTGATTCTGTTCTTTTTGCTGCCACAAACCAGTCGCGCTGACGTTTGGGAAGCTGTGGACTGTGCCATTTATTTTTCAAACGACAGACGCCATTTCGTTAAGATTGTTCCCGCCTGTATCCAGGCAATAGAGTCAAAGAAGCGCCGAAAAAGACAGGTGCCAGATAGCTGCAGTGGAATTGGCTATCAACGCAGGGCGCCTGTCGCCATCGTTTACAGTTCCGACCTGCCAGAGCATCCCCTTTACTATTTTAACCTCGTTAATGCCCTAACGCCGGCTCAGGCATTCCTCTCCAATGATGGTAAAGTGCTCGTGACCATAGACGACTGGGGAGGAAGGGGCACTTCCCGGGAAGTGCTGGCGCTCTATCGAGAGGGTAAGCGAATCAATAATTACGCACTTCCGGAAATTTCCCCGGTCTCAGTCGACGAATATTACCGATCTATCTCCTCAATACACTGGTTTGGCGGACTTGAATTCTCCAACGATAAACTGATAATCAGCTTCAGAACCAGATCACGCGATACGATCCGGAGAAGCTTCAACCTGGCGGATTGTCTGATTATTGACTAAAGCAGCCTCATTGAAACCAGGAACTATACATCACATAGTTCTTCGCGATACGTTCTACCTCGCCCTTCAGCAATTCCTGGCTGATATCCTTGACCTTCTTAGCAGGGACGCCCGCAAAGATGCTGCCCGGCGGGACTTCCGTGCCTTCCAGCACGACCGCTCCCGCAGCAATGATGCTATTGCTTCCAATATGGGCGTGATCCATTACAATCGCTCCCATCCCGATGAGTACATTATCCTCAACCGTGCATCCATGTACAATGGCATGATGACCTATGGAGACATTATTACCAATCACAGTCCCGGTTTTCTCGAAGGTGCAATGGATACAGGCACCGTCCTGCACATTCACTCTGCTACCCATACGGATGCTGTTGACATCGCCACGAACCACTGCATTGAACCAGATACTACATTCCTTTCCCATTTCCACATCACCCACTACGGTGGCATTGGGTGCTACAAAACAATCTTCAGGAATACGGGGGTGTACTCCCTTCACGGGTAAGATCACAGGCATATAAAATGTTTTAGGCTAGCGGAATAAGTTATACTTCAAGATACAGTAAATGGCCCGGAAACCGTCCTTCCACCCGATCTTTTTACCCTCCTCATAGGTGCGGCCATAATAGGAAATACCGACTTCATAGATACGAGCACCCGGAACCCTCGCCACCTTTGCGGTCACCTCCGGTTCAAATCCAAACCGATTCTCCTCCAGTCTGATTCCCTGAATAATATCCCTCCGGAACAGCTTATAACAGGTCTCCATATCCGTAAGGTTAAGATTGGTCAGCATATTGGACAGGGTGGTCAGCCACCGGTTGCCGATAGAATGCCAGAAGAACAGGATCCTATGGGGCTTACCACCCATGAACCTGGACCCGTACACCACATCAGCAAAACCATCAAGAACGGGCTTGAGCAGGATATTATATTCATTGGGATCATACTCCAGATCTGCATCCTGAATAATTACATAGTCACCTGTAGCCCTTTGGATACCCGTACGCAGGGCAGCGCCCTTGCCCTGGTTTACCTCATGAGCATGATAGCTGATGGGCAGATCCGGATGTGCGGATCTATAGTTCAATACTGCCTCTTCCGTATTGTCACGGGAACAATCGTTCACGATGATCACTTCCTTCTGAATGCCGCCAGCGAGGCTAACCGCTCTCACCTTGTCGAGGATCCGGTGGATGGTCGGACCCTCATTATAAGCCGGGATTACGATGGAAAGTGTTTGAATCATTTGGTACTGAATAAGATGGCCTCAAAACTAGCTTTAAAAAACGAAAAAACAGATGTATACAGGTTGTGTGATGCCGTAAGTTTTTAGGAATTTTGGCAACTGATGCAACAATACCACGAACTTCTCAGACATATTCTGGATACGGGGGTGGAGAAATCTGACCGTACCGGGACAGGCACCCTCAGCGTGTTCGGCTACCAGATGCGTTTCGATCTGGCGGCTGGTTTTCCCCTCGTCACCACCAAAAAGCTACATCTCAAATCGATCATTTACGAGCTGCTCTGGTTTCTGAATGGCGATACGAATATCAAATACCTGAAAGACCATGGTGTCAGTATCTGGGACGAATGGGCAGATGAGAGCGGTGATCTCGGTCCCGTTTACGGCCATCAATGGCGTAGCTGGACCGGAGCGGACGGCAAAACACACGACCAGATCGCGGATGTTCTGCATCAGCTAAAGAATAATCCGGACAGCCGCAGGATCATTGTCAGCGCCTGGAATGTGGCTGACCTTCCCAACATGGCTTTAAGTCCCTGTCATGCCCTGTTCCAGTTTTATGTAGCAGAGGGGAAGCTGAGCTGTCAGCTCTACCAGCGCAGTGCAGATGTGTTTCTGGGTGTGCCATTCAACATAGCCTCCTATGCGCTACTGACTATGATGATCGCGCAGGTTACCGGCCTGAAGCCCGGCTCGTTTATTCATACCTTTGGTGATGCACACCTCTACAGCAATCACCTCGAACAAGCCAGGCTGCAGCTAAGCCGGGAGCCCTACCCGCTACCGGTTATGCGACTGAATCCGGAGGTGAAAGACCTTTTTTCGTTCCGGTTTGAGGATTTTACCCTTGAAAACTATCAGTGTCACCCTCATATCAAAGCACCGGTAGCTGTTTGATTCCGGGAACATAGGGGAACTCCGCTGCCGCCATTGTTTACGGACGACTGAAATTCTCCTAGCTTTACACCATGAAGCTTTCCGCTATACTGGCGATGGATCGCAACCGCGCCATCGGCAAAAACAATCAGCTCCCCTGGCACCTTCCGGAGGACCTGAAGTTCTTCAAAAGGACGACCCTGGGCAAGCCAGTTCTGATGGGCCGGAAGACCTATGAATCCCTTGGAAAGCCCCTGAAGGACCGATTGAATATTGTGGTCTCGCATCAGAAAGGTCTGGATCTCCCGGAAGGCGTGCTCCTTTGTCATAATTTGCAGGAAGGTATTGCGCATATGCAAAAGCAGGAGGTTGAAGAAGGTTTCATCATTGGCGGCGGTAAGATCTTTGCTGAGTCTATGGATCTGTTGGATCGACTGTATCTGACACTGGTAGATACCGAGATTGATGACGCAGATGTATTCTTCCCTCAGGTTGATCACTCTCAATGGAAGCTGGTTTGGGAAGAAAAGCATCAGGCTGATGATCGACATCAGTATGATTACGTGTTTCAACAACTGGAAAGAGTAAAACTGTGAGCAGCACCCACCGCATCCGGCAATATCTGAAACACCTGCGAAAGGCAAAAGGCCGGCATGGGGTGCATTCTCCCTTCGTGTATGCGCTTACTGATTACCTGCTGAAGAAAAAGGAGCGGGAGGAAACACGGCTGATCCTGCAAACCACCCGTAACAAGAAGCTGGTCAATGAACTGCTTCAATATTTTGATTGCCGGCATGTGCTCTGGCTGGCCAATCATTATGGCGAACCGGAAACACTGATCAGCTTCGAAAGATCGGCGGGGGAACAGGTTCGGATCAAATCGGAACCTTTTGATCATCAGCGCCTTGATCAGTATCCTCAACCTGATCTGCTCCTGATAGACTTACTGGACCCTGGTGACTGGTTACCGGTTTACAATAAATATAAGAGTCTGCTGCATCCTAACAGCCTGGTCCTGATCAATGGCATACACCACACCAGTAAGCACACAGAGGCCTGGGATGCCCTGACAGAGGAAACGGGAGTCCGCCTCAGCCTCGATCTGTTTAAGCTGGGTCTGCTTCTATTTCGCGATGAGTTCCGGGAAAAGCAGCATTTCAGATTGAAGGCCTGAGTGGATTTAGTTTGAGACGTGTACTGCCCACTAATCCTTAGATTTGCTCCAGTTAAAAATCCATTGCCATGCGCGTAGCCTTAGTCGGAGCAACAGGTCTGGTCGGAAGCACCATGATCAGAGTGCTTGAGGAAAGAAATTTCCCTGTTACTGAGTTTTATCCGGTAGCCTCCGAAAGGTCGAAAGGTAAAAAGATCCGGTTCAGGGGTCAGGATATGACGGTGATGACAGTAGAGGAGGCCCTGGATAAAAAACCGCAACTGGCACTATTTTCCGCAGGAGGCAGTACGTCTCTGAGTCTTGCGCCCCGGTTTGCAGCCATCAACTGTACCGTCATCGACAATTCCTCTGCCTGGCGTATGGATCCTGAAAAGAAGCTGGTGGTTCCGGAAGTCAATGGAGACGTGCTCACCGCCAATGATAAGATCATTGCCAATCCAAACTGCTCCACCATACAGATGGTTGTAGTATTGCAGCCCCTCCATAAAAAATACGGTATCCGCAGAGTCGTAGTCAGCACGTATCAGTCTGTTACCGGTACTGGCCAGCAAGCCGTTATGGAGCTCCTTGACCAGCGGGCAGGAGGTAAGGGGACCGGTGTCTATCCTCATCCCATCGACATGAACATTCTCCCTCATATCGACGTTTTCCAGGAAAATGGTTACACGAAGGAAGAGATGAAGATGGTGATGGAAACCAGCAAAATCATGGGAGATGACAGCATCCGGGTCACTGCAACTACAGTGCGCGTTCCGGTGGTCGGTGGACATAGTGAAAGCGTCAATATTGAATTCGAAAACGATTTCGATGAGCAGGAAGTAAGATCTTTACTCGCCGGGGCTCCAGGGGTGAAACTGGTTGACAACCCTGCCTCTGCAGAATACCCCATGCCAGTCTACGCCGCCGGAAAAGATGAGGTATTTGTCGGGAGGGTCCGCCGGGACTACTCCCAGCCCAACACATTGAATTGCTGGATCGTTGCAGACAATCTGCGGAAAGGTGCAGCTACCAATGCCGTACAGATTGCTGAGCTGCTTGTACAGAAAGGGCTCATATAAGTTTTTCTCCTCTTGTCATTTAATTGTCATTAGTTGACAATTGCCCGGTTCCAAAGTTCCGGCGGGGGTACTTTTGCCCTATAAATCAATGACGCGATGAGATTGAAAAATTTACTTTTATTTGGTGCGATGGCAGCTACAACTCAGGTTGGAGCTCAGAGCTGGATTCAGGATACGGTTGTGATGGGGACCGGTTATGCCAATGACGTTTTTTATAGCCTTCAGAATGGTTCAGCCAAAACGGAGCCATCTACTAACTGGCATATAGCATTTCAGATGGTCCCTCAGTCGGCCTATGGAAATGTCAGTGTATATGCCAACCATGTTCAGGGTGGGGTGAAGGTATATTCCCTTCATATGACAGCGGCTGATTTTACCACTGTTGCAGATGCGGATACAGTGGGTAAAACAGGAGCCATGAAAGAATTGCTCAATGCTGATACGAGCTGGAATTACGGGGCTTTCAATAAGCTGGCCAGCAGCAATCCATTTGATTACGGCTGGGGTATGTATGATATGGGAACACACCATGTAAACGGTGATTCGCTATTTCTTGTGAATGTCGGCAGCGGCGCTACCATGCAGTCTTACAAGCTGACTATACAGCAGTATAAATCAAATCCTTCTGATTCTGTACAGTGGATCTTCCGCGTAGCGCGCTGGGATGGCAGCGATGATACGACTGTTCGTATCTATCGTAAGCCAGATTATACCGACAGGTTATTTGCTTATTACAACCTTGACACACGTACCGTTCTGGACCGTGAGCCTGGTCGTCAGGCCTGGGATATGCTTTTCACCCGCTACAGGGAATATACTCCCGGAGCACCAGGACTTCCTTACTATCCGGTAATGGGTGTTCTCACCAATTTTGATGTTTTAACGCATCAGAAGGATAATACGGTTGAAGGGGATATCACTGGTTTTCAAACATATCCATACACGGATACGATCAATGAGATCGGTTCTGACTGGAAGAGCTTTAATTCCACTACCATGCAGTGGACTTTCAAAGACAGCACTTACTACTTCGTAAAGACACTCAACACCAATGAATACTGGCAGGTGAACTTCCTCGGTTTCAGCGGACAGGCTACCGGTGAGGTTTACTTCAGAAAGCGACTGCTTGGTCAGGTTAATTCAGTTCATGAACTGAACACCACACCAGCCGCACTGTTTGTCGCGCCGAACCCCGCCAATCACTCCGCTTCCGTCATGCTGGACAGCAAAGACGCTGCGGGTGAAACAAGGGTTTTGGTTACGGACATGACAGGTCGTGTGGTCATCCGGCAGACGGTTCAGGTAAGGGCGGGCATGAATGCATTTGAACTGAATACTGCATCGCTCCCTGCCGGTACCTATATTCTGTCGCTGGCCAACGGCAGTTGGAAACAAGCGCTTAAGCTTGCGGTACAACACTAATGAAGTTGAATCAACTCAAGTGCATATTAATTGTTCAGCTGCCTGTCCGGTGGCTGAACTTTTTTAAAATAGATCAGACATGTGGGTCCGGATAATTTCTATTTTTTTACTTTCGGTAGTTTCCGTTTTTGCGCAGGCACAAAACCTCGTCACTGTACAGGTAGTGTCGAATGAAGGACAGGAGCCGGTTGTTGGTGCTTATGTTTACATCTATCCCGGAGATAGTAGTAAACCCCAATACACTACGCTGACGGATGCTGATGGCCTGGCCAGTCTTCCCGTGAGCGCTTTTCCGGCAACCATCGAGATCAACAGTCTCGGTTACGATCCTTATTTCAGAAAGCTTCAGCCAGAGGATGCGTCCCTGAGGGTCGTTCTGGTGAAGCGTTATTCCTCTCTGGAAGAAGTAGTTGTCACAGGCGTCACTGCGCCGGTACGAATGAAGGATGCACTTTCCACTTATCAGGTCATCACCAAAGCTTCCATGGAAGCCCAGGGAGCGGTGAATGTAGCAGACGCGCTGCGCAACCAGCTTAATGTGGTGATGTCCAGCGACGGCGTGCTGGGCTCCAGGACAAGTATGCAGGGGATGAAAGGGGATAAAGTAAAGATCCTTGTTGATGGCATTCCGCTAAGTGGCAGAGAGGGTGGCGAAATCGATCTCGGACAAATCAACCTCAACAATGTCGAAAGAATTGAACTGGTACAGGGTCCGATGAGCGTGGTGTATGGTACAGATGCACTGGGTGGTGTCATTAATATCATCACCAGAAAAAATAATATTCCCTGGCGGCTGGAGGGCGGTGCTTTCTATGAAAGCCTCGGCAGATATAATTTCGACCTGGCGGGTACCATTCAGGTCAAACAGCGCCATCAGTTCAGTCTGGGCGGGGGAAGAAATTATTTTGATGGCTGGCGCCCCCTGGATACGTTGGAGCGCTCTTTCGACTGGAAGCCCAAGGAGCAATATCTTGCTAACTTCGCTTACGGTTATACTGCAAAGTCCTCGTTCCGCCTGCAGCTAGCGAGTGATTTTGTGCACGAAAAGATCACCAATAAGGATAGGGCCTACGTCATTACACCTTTTTATGCAAGGGCACGTGATGAGTATTATCGCAATCTGAGATTGAATAACAGAATCAGTTTATCCGGAAACCTTGGAAAGCAGGGCAAATACCAGCTCCAGACTGCGTACAATATCTACAGAAGGATCAGGAACACCTATAACACCGATCTGACAACCCTCAATCAGGAACTGTCGCCACTTGAGGGCATGCAGGATACGACAAGTTTTACCGATATTATTGCGCGGGGTTCCTACACCAATCATATCCGTAAACTTGAGTACACTTTTGGATATGATATCAATCTTCAGGAAGGTAAGAGCGGCAAAATTCCGGGCGGCGCGCGTCAGATCAATGATTATGCAGGATACCTCAGTTTCACGTATCCGTTACTGGATAGTTCACTGAGGCTGCAACCCGCCCTGCGCTACGCTTTAAATTCCGTGTACGATGCTCCCGTGGTCCCCTCCATGAGCGCTTTATACAGTCCCTCCGAAGCCTGGCAGTTCCGCCTGTCCTGGGCAAGAGGATTCAGAGCGCCTTCCCTGAAAGAACTCTACCTCCATTTTTACGATAGCAATCACGAAGTGGAAGGCAATCCTGATCTGAAACCGGAGCAGGGCGACCATATTCAGGCCTCAGCATCCTGGACAGCTATCAGAAAGGAAAATGGCTTTCTTAAGTTAATGCTCACGGGCTATCACAATGATGTAAAAAACCAGATCTCGCTGATGCTGCCCGACAGCAACTCGATCTTTGCGGTATATACCAATATTGACCGGCTTCGCAATCTGATCGGAACATTACAGGTCGAAGGACAATGGAAAGATCTTTACATGCAGACGGGTTATAGCCTGATCCATCTCCTTGAAACTGAAGAGAGCGTTTATGCAACTTCACACCAGTTTACCACCACGGTACAGTATTACTGGAAGAAACCAAAGCTGAGTATCTCGGCTTACCTCAAGCACCTCGGGAAACAACCTAACCTCGAGCCCACTATTGACGGTGGAACTGCCTTCAACGGTGTTATGAATGCATACACCTTTCTCGATTTTTCTGTCAATAAGCGAATCTGGAAGAATAAGGTACAGTTGACACTCGGTGTAAAAAACCTGCTGGATGTTGTCAATCCGGGACGAATGGCTACAGGGGCTCAGGGATCCTCAGTTCATGGTAGTGCTTTCACGAGCCTGGCTGCGGGCAGAAGCCTTTTCACGAGCCTTCGGCTGAACCTGCAATAATCCCGGCAGCGTTCCGGGAGGTTAAGCAAACCTTAAATATCAGCCCATCGAGATATGATATTGGTCAGATTGAGGGTTTACCTGCCTGATATCCCGTAATTTTGCGAAGATTTTGACTATGAGTGAAGTTGCTATACCGCAGGCTCAACCCGCCGCGGCCCCCCTTACAGCCAAGGATTTTGCCACCGATCAGGAAGTACGCTGGTGCCCCGGGTGCGGTGACTATTCGATATTAAAACAGGTTCAGACGATTCTACCGCAAACCGGAATTCCCAGAGAAGATATCGTGATCATATCCGGGATTGGCTGCAGCTCCCGTTTTCCCTATTACATGAATACCTATGGTATGCACTCGATCCATGGCCGGGCTACTGCCATCGCATCAGGGCTTAAGGCCACAAGGCCGGAGCTGAGCGTATGGGTGGTAACCGGAGATGGTGATAGCCTGAGCATTGGGGGTAACCATACCATTCACCTGCTTCGCAGGAATTTCAATATCAATGTCCTGTTGTTCAATAACCAGATCTACGGTTTAACAAAAGGTCAGTATTCCCCAACATCTGAAGTCAACAAGGTGACCAAGTCTACACCCATGGGTAGCCTCGATCATCCCTTCAATCCACTGGCTCTGGCCCTGGGTGCAGATGCCTCTTTTATTGCCCGCAGCATGGATCGCGATCCGAAACATCTGCAGCAGATGTTGCTCCGTTCCCATGGTCATTATGGTGCTTCTTTACTCGAGATCTACCAGAACTGCAATATCTTCAATGATGGTGCATTTGAGATTTTCACGGAGAAAACTTCAAAACCCGAAGAAGCCCTGTTTCTTGAGCAGGGACAGCCACTCATCTTTGGCGTCAATCGCGATAAAGGCATAAGACTGGACGGATATAAACCGCAGATCGTGAGCCTGAACGAGTATAGCGCTGAGGACCTCTGGATACATGATGAAAAAGATTTCTTCAAAGCGCAGATCCTGACTCGATTCTTTGATAATCACACGGTAGAGGGACATCTTCCTCGGCCCTTTGGGGTTTTCTATGCCGCTGAACGGCCCACCTATGAGGACACCCTCAATCTGCAGGTACAGGAAGCCATTGCGACGAAGGGCCATGGGGATCTTGATAAACTGCTCCGCGGCAGGGAAACCTGGGTGATAGAATAGTATTTTTACAGCCAACTTCGCGAAGTGGCTTCACTAAAGAAACTTGCTGGTCAGACAATGTGGTATGGACTGAGTTCCATACTGGCGCGTTTTCTGAACTACCTGCTGACACCCTACCTCACTGCCGTTCTCGTCGCCGGCGCTTACGGTGAGATGAGCGTCGTTTACGCCTTCATTCCCTTCCTGAATGTACTCTTCACCTATGGAATGGAGACCACTTTCTTCCGGTATAGCAATAAAGAAGAGGATCAGAAACTGGTGTTTAATACCATCAGTCTTTCCGTACTCTTTACCACCATCCTGTTCACAGGTATATTTCTGCTGAATCAGGAAAGTCTCACATCTCTGCTCCGGCTGGAGCAACACCCGGAGTTTCTAACCTGGACGGCTGGTATACTGGCTCTGGATACACTCACAGCCATACCGTATGCAAAACTTCGCAATGACAATCGTCCGCGTAAGTATGCTTTCATACGTATCGCAGGTATTCTACTGAACATTGGCCTGGTCCTGTTCTTCTATTCTGTGCTGCCAGGTCTGGCGGCGCAATATCCGGGCACATTTATAGCAAGTCTATGGGATCCTTCACTGGGTGCAGGATATGTGATCCTTGCCAATCTGGCGCAGTCTGCTCTGGCATTTATCCTGCTCGCACCGGAGTTCTTCTCGGTGCGGTTAAGGGTCGACCTGAGACTTTGGCGTAAGATGATGATATATTCCCTGCCGATTATGATAGCAGGCTTCGGAGGAATGATCAACGAAACCTTCGACAGGCTCATGCTTAACTGGCTTGCACCAGTCGGCTCAGAGGAGGCAGCCAAAGAGCAGGTAGGAATCTATTCCGCCGTTTATAAACTCTCCCTGCTGATCACCTTGTTCATTCAGGCTTTTAGAATGGGCGCTGAACCGTTCTTTTTTCAGCAGGCTAAAGGTGAAAATGCGCCGAAGACCTATGCGCGGGTGATGAACTACTTCGTAATGGCTGTCTGCCTCATGTTCCTGTTCGTAGCTCTTTACCTCGATATCTGGAAGCAATTCATTCAGAACCCTGTTATGTGGGAAGGGTTGAAGATCGTACCCGTCCTGCTACTGGCAAACATGTTTCTCGGTATTTATTACAATCTATCGATCTGGTATAAGCTCTCCCATAAAACCAGTGCGGGAGCCGTCATCACCTTTGCCGGTGCAGCCATCACGGTGCTCATCAACTATTTTTTCATACCAGCCTATGGTTATGTCGCCTGCGCCTGGGCGACCCTTGCCTGTTATGGAAGCATGATGCTGCTTTCCTGGGTGTGGGGTCAGAAAGTCTATCCCGTCCCATATGATGTGCGCAAGATTGTTGGGTATATGGTTTCCATGCTGCTAGTTTTTGCCCTCCACCAGTTTCTTGTAAGCCTGTTTCCTTCGCGCCTTGTGTACTACCTATCCGCCACCCTGATATTCCTGGGCTATGGTATCTGGATGCTGCGATCAGAGCCTGCTTTGCTGAGTTTGCTTCCAATCAGGCGCTTTCGCAACTAGTTGATCGATACCACACCTATTTATCATCAAATCTCTTATTTTAGCCAATGTATATTCAACGTTTGCTACATGCACCATCGACCCCTCACGCGGTTAGGCCTTCTAACAGCCTTAGCCCTCTTCTTTACAGCTACTATTGTAAAATCCCAGCCTAAAGACTCGAAAGAACTCATAGATAAAGGAATTGCCCTGTACGACAAGGGCGATTACGAGGCTGCCCTGAAAGCGTTCCGGCAGGTTCCGGAAGGTGACAGTAATTACGCCATTGCGCATTACGAAATAGCTTTGACCTTACTGGCCGATAGCTCCTTCGCAGTATGCCGGCAATATTGCCGGGAAGGACTGAAGCTCCGCGATTCAGACCCCCGTAGTCTATTACTGCTACTGGGACATGCCTACAGCATGGATGGCATGAGTGATAGCGCGAGATTCGTCTATGAAAGCATCCGGTCGAAGAACCCACATGATCATCAGCCCTACTATGAGATGTCGGTTTCGTACAGCCGTGAAAACAAGTTCAGCGAAGCAGAAGCTATGCTGCAAAAGTCGCTGATGCGAAACCCCTACCATTTCCGTTCTCATCAGGCGCTCGGAAGCCTATATATGCAGCAGGGACGGTTTTCTGAAGCTTTCATAGCGATGATGGCCTCCCTTCTCTGCACACAAAATGCCGAACTAGCCGGCACCTCTATCACATTTATGAGCCAGATCGCTAATCAGACGCGCGAGCTGGAAGACTGGCAGAAAAAAGCCAGAGAACATCAGCATCCCGAGTTCGATAAAGTGGACGAGATCCTGAGGGCAAGACTGGCATTGAGCGGTGGCTATAAAGTACCTTCTGTCCTTGGCGATGATGCCATTATCAAAGTGGCATACACCGTCATGGATCAGGTGAAACTAAAAAAGGACGATACCAATTTTGTAATGCAATACTACCTGCCAGTATATAAGCAGGTGTTGCAGCAAAACCTTTTTGACCCCTTCGTTCTATTACTCTTCTCAAACTATGGAATTGAGGTGGTGGAGAAATTTGCAAAGAAGGAGAAGAAAACGATTGAGGAAGCAAAAAAGCTGGTTTTCCCCTACTTCAATGATATCCGGGCAACAAGGGTTCTTGATCCGGTGGCCAGAAAGTCAGCGCCCCGTCGTTTCTATGTGTACAATGACGTTTTCACCGTTGCATCCCATAAACAACTGGCGGACGATATCCAGCTTCTGGAAGGTCCTGTTCAATTTTATTCGGATGGGAATCTGACGGCGGAAGGCACTGTCAACAGTAAAGGAGAACGGGAAGGCGAGTGGAAATTCTATTACAACAATGGCACGCTCCGGCTGGTTGAGAACTATAAGAATGGAGAATTACATGGCGAGGTAAAAAAATACAGAAGATCAGGTATCATCAAGGAAGCCGCGATCTGGGAAAATGGCAAAGAGAAGCAGGCAGAGTTCTATACATACAGTGGTAAACTGAACAATGTCGTGAAGTATCAGACGGGCAATGAAGCGGAGTACACAAGCCTGCATTTCAATGGCCATAAGGAAGCGGTTTATCGGCTGACAGATAAAAAGATACTCGACGGAAAATATACCACCTGGTATTCAGATGGAACGGTTCACCGTGAGCAGGAATATCTCGGAGGTGAGCTCCACGGAACTAACAGGCAATACCATCGGAATGGCAAGCTGGCCAGTGAATCTACCTATCAGAAGGGGCAGAAAGTCGGTAAAGCAATTGATTACTACAAGAACGGCAACAAGGAATCAGAGTTTCATTATTCCAAAGGCGAGCCGGAGGGAGCATTCAAGACCTGGAATGAAGATGGAGCCCTGGCCTCTACCGGCAGCTTCAGGAATGGTAAAAAGCATGGCCTCGAATCCCTGTTTGATGGAGACAGAGCGTATGGTAGCATTGAATGGAAGAATGGAGTACCGCAGCAGTATAATTTTGTTTCACCGGAAGGAAAGGTCTTTAAATCCCCGACCAAAGGAGAACTGTCAGTTCTGCGCCGGTATTTTCCTGACGGCAGTCTGGAGAGTGAGGTAAGATATAAGGACGGAAAAGTCAATGGAAAAGCCAGGTATTATTATAGCACCGGCTCGCTGCGCCGGGAGATAGTTTGGAAAGACGACAAAAAACACGGTCCATCGGTTAGTTATTACAAGAATGGGAACGTAGAAGACAGCAGTGTTTACCAGAATGGCGAACAACACGGTCCATATATCTCGCGCCACGCTAACGGTGCCTTACGGGCAGAAGGATATTTGCTCAACGACAAGAAAACCGGTATCTGGAAATATTACGGAGAAGCGGGAGCGCTTGAAACTGAACGATTCTTTTTGGAGGATTATGTGAATGGGCCTGCAAAACATTACCACGCCAATGGGAAGCCGGACTATTTCGATTATTACGACAGGGGACTGATAATGCGGATGGAACAGTTTGATACTGCCGGAAATCGAATGCACGAAGAGACCTATCCCCTGAGCACCGGTCATTACAAACTGATATACCCCAATGGAAAAACAAGGTTCAAGGGAACATTGATCAAAGGTGACTACGAAGGTCAGTACACGGCATACTATCCTGACGGAACCATGAGAGATGCCGGTTATTACGTTGCAGGACAAAGAGACAGCATCAGTACTTCCTGGCATCCGAACGGCGGGGTACGTCTGAAAGCGAATTACAGGCTCGGCGACAAGCAGGGCCTCTGGACCTGGTATTCAGTCAGCGGCACCGTCTCTGCAGAAACAGCGTATCTCGACGATCAGGAAAATGGCAAAAGCAACTACTATACAGGCGAAAGACAGCGCTGGTCGTATAATATGTTTCGTGACAGGAAAGACGGTGAACAGATCGTCTGGGGTGAAAACCAACAGATCGCATTGATCCTTCTCTACAAAGAAGGAAATCTGGTCGGCTACACCTGGCTTGACAAGGAAGGCAACAGAAAGCCCCTCGTCGCTGTTGCAAAAGGGACAGCCACCATCAAAGCCTGGTATCCGAATGGACAGGTGTCCGCAGAGCTGAATTACGTAGAAAACACCCAGAGTGGCCCTCAAAAAATTTACTTCTCAAATGGCAACATAGCAGAAGAATACAAGGTCATCCGTTCAGACTATGAAGGCCCATACAGAATTTACCATCCTAATGGTCAACTTGCTTACGAAACAGTCTATAGTGGAGGCGTAACGGAAGGCAGGGAAAAGATATTTGATGAGAACGGCCGGATGCATTTAGATGCCGGCTTCAGCAAAGGAGTGCTTCATGGTCCGGCGGTATATAACGATCAGAAAACGAAAACTACTGTAAATTATCATTACGGACTGGCCCTCAGTGTAACCAGAGAAAATCAGGAATAGTGAAGCATTTTATCATTTCAACGACAACTGCCCTGTTCATGATGGGCAGTATTCAGGCACAGGAATCACCTGAAGACCCTCTCACCCGCTACCAGCATGAAAATGCTGTAGTACTGGTAAATAAAGAACACCTGGAAATCGACCTTAAAGGCGGACAAATTACTGCCGTCAGCACCGTTGAACAGGAAATCCAGCTTCTTTCTGATCTGGCACCTTCGATGTTCAATAACAGCAATGTTTACCACAGCTTTTTTCATAAGGTCGATAAACTGGAAGGCTATACACTTTTGCCGGATAAAAAAGGTTTTAAGAAACTAAGGGCCCGGGAGTTCAAGACCGTGAAGTCTACCTCGGAAGGAGTTTTTTATGACGACGTTCATGAAACAATCATCTCCTATTCGGGCCTTGTGAAAGGTGCCCGGACGTTGATGACTTATGAGATGACGCACACAGACCCGCATTTCCTGCCACCTTTCAATTTCCAGACCAATCTTCCGGTGGTGTTAGCAACATTTAGTGTCACCGCACCCAAAGAAATCATCATCGACTGGCAGTTAAGAGGGCTGCATGGAGACCGGATCAGGCAAACTCAGACAGAAACCAGAGGGAAGATCACCTATACCTGGACAGCACATCATCTGCCCAGGCCTAAAGGCTATAGTAATGCGCCCAGCCCCAGCTATTTTATGCCGCATTTGCTGGTTTACATCCGGGAGTACCCGGGGAAGAAGGGAGGGAAGGAGCGGATCTTCGGTACTGTTGATGATCTGTATCGGTTTTATAGTTCCTTTCTTAAAGATCTGAATCAGCAGAAGGATCCGCAGATCACCAGCCTCGTGAAGGAACTGACTGATGGCATCAGCGATCCTGTCCGCAAAGCCGAAAAAATATATCAATGGGTACAGGAACACATCCGCTATGTCGCCTTCGAGGACGGGATGGGGGGCTTCATCCCACGTCCGGCGAGCCTCGTCTGCAGCCGCAAATACGGTGATTGCAAGGATATGAGCAGCTTGCTGGTAACCATGTTTCGCGAAGCGGGGATAGAGGCCTACTATACCTGGATCGGCACCCGACATAAACCTTACCGGTATGAGGAAACGCCATTGCCAATAGCGGATAATCACATGATTGCAACTATCAGGATCAATGATCAGTGGATATTTGTAGACGGAACCAATTCCTTCATTCCTTTTGGAGTGCCCCCCTCATCGATTCAAGGCAAACAGGCCCTTGTGGGAATGGGTGAAAAGTACAAGGTACTGGATGTCCCTGTACAACCTGCTGCTGCGAACCTGATCTATGATTCAACCCATGTCGTACTTGATGGAAGATCCCTTAAAGGCGATATCAGTTTCCGGGCGAAGGGTTATCCTGCGTGGCGCCTTCATGAAATGTTCCTTTACAGGAACGAAAAGGAAAAGTCCGATGCCATAAAGAGCATGCTGAGTCGCGGTTCTAATAAGTTTCTTCAGGAGTCTTATACACTTGGTGCGGTCAGTAATACGGAAAAGACCTTCGAGGCAGGATCCCGTTTTGAAATCAGTGATTATGTCCACAAAGCAGGAAAGGAATGGTATATCAACCTGAACCTTGACCGCAGCTTTGAGGACTTGCAACTGGACGATCCTGAACGCAATGTACCTTTTGAGAATTCCTATAAGCATAAGGTTCGTCAGGTTGTCGTTTTGGATATTCCGGAAGGTCTGGAGGTTTCCTGGCTTCCTCCGGCATCTGTCATGAAGGAAAAGGATTTGTGGAACTTTCGGATCGGCTACGAACAGAAAGGATCTCAGGTACACCTTACTAAAGAGTTCGAGATGAACACCCTCTATATTCAACCCTCCAGCTTCCCCAAACATAAAACTATGATGGATGAGCTGCGAAAACAATACAAAGAATCCATCGTCCTAAAAGAAAAGTAGTGTATGAAAAGTATAATTCTATCCCTTGGCCTGCTGGCAGCAGCCCTTACCTCGCAAGCCCAATACGAATTCCCGCTGCGTTGGGAATCAAATCCCTCCCTGCATCAGGTACCCGATTCTTTTGCTAATGAATCTGCAGTATTTGTACTTGACCGGCGGTATATACAGTACAATTCGGAAGGCGGTTCCGGTTTTACTTTCCGATCTGTACACAGGATCATCAAGGTGCTCGACGACAAAGGCATTGAAAGCTTCAACAAGATCACCATTCCAACGGGTCCGGCCAACAAAGTTGACAAGGTACGCGCCAGGACGATATTACCGGATGGAAGCACCCGTGAGATCAGCATGGATAAGATCCGGTTGACAACCAGCGAGGAAGGCGGACAGGAGTATGCATTTGCTATGGAAGGCGTCACCAAAGGTGCGGAGATTGAATACCTGTACACAGAGAAACGAGCTTTCAACATGTTCGGGGCGGAATCTTTCCAGTTTGGCATTCCTGTGATGAAGGGAGAGCTTACACTTGAATGTCACGAGAAGCTTCGTTTTGAGTTCAAGGGATATAATGGCCTTCCGGAAACTATTGATACAGTTATTGATGGAAGGAATTTCTATTATGTGAAAGCCGAGAATGTGCCCGCTCTGGAAGAAGAGCCCTTCAGTTTTTATGATGTGAGACGAAAGCTGCTGAGTTATAAACTTGCTTATGCAAAGGGCGAGCAGGGTGATAGCAGGCTGTTCACCTGGGATGAGCTGGCAAAGCGTATCGCTTCTGACTACTACGACTTCAGTGATAAAGACAGAAAGATCGTTGGTAAATTTCTGAAAGGTTTAGGCATTCAGGAAAGTGATAGTGAAGAGAAGAAGATCCGGAAGATTGAGGAAACGCTGAAAACAACGATAGTGATCAATGACAACCTTTCTGATCCTGGCTTTCTGCAGTTCGACAAGATCATAGAAAAAAAGACGACTACCGAAGGGGCCTTCATCCGTTTTTTCCTTGCCTGCCTGGAAGTAGCTGGTGTGGAGCATGAGTATGGAGTGACCAGCAACCGTTTTGAATTCCCGCTTGATGAAAAGTTTGAGAATTGGAGATTCCTTGATTTCTCCGTGGTATACTTTCCGAATCTGGATAAATATCTGTCACCTTCCGCTGTTTTCTACCGGATGCCCTTTGTCCCTACGGCAATCATTGAAAATAAAGGCATTTTCTGCAAGAGGGTGAAACTGGGAAACTTTAATTCAGCCGTTGCTTCCATCCGCAAGATCCCTTCCCTTCCGCTTCAGATGCACAATCATGATATTGATGCCGTCATCCGGTTTACTGAAGACATGACGCCAAGGGTGGCTATCACGCACTACCTAAGTGGTTACAGCGCCATGGGGCTAAGGGAGGCATTCGTTCTGGTGCCCCGGGAAAGACGTCAGGAACTGGTGCACAATGTGATAGACCTGGGGTCTGTCAAGGAAGACATCGGCAGATTCGACGTCAAAAATGAAGATTTTGAAAACTACTACGACAACAGACCTCTGGAGGTCGTGGCGGAAATCAACGCTGCGAAGTTGTTGGAAAAGGCTGGTCCGAAATACCTGTTTAAGATCGGAGATGTCATCGGGAGACAGTCGGAAATGTATCAGGAAAAGCCCAGAAAGCTTCCTTTGGAAATGCCCTTTCCTCATGGGTTGAAACGGAGCATCACTTTAGAGATACCGAAGGGATACAAAGTAGCTAATCCTGAGATCCTTCGTTACGCCGTCAATCACAAGACGCCTGGCGGGAAGGAGACGATGGCCTTTACTTCTGATTATAAGGTGGAAGGGAATCAACTAAAGATCACTGTTAACGAGTTTTATTCAGAGATCTCGTACCCCTTGACGGAGCTGCAAGTCTTTAAGAATGTCATCAACGCAGCCGCCGACTTCAATAAACTGGTTTTGGTTCTGGAAAAGATCTAACCCAGGAGTTCACAGGGCTTAAGCCCTGTGGCTTTTTTAAAGGATGTGCTGAAATGTGAGATACTGCTGTAACCCAGCTCAGAAGCTACCTCGGAAACGGTTTTGTTCTTGAGCTGAAGCAGCTCTTTCGCCTTGGAGATACGCAGCGACTGCTGATACTCATTAATCGTTTTCCCTACGAGGGTTTTAAACCCTTTTTTCAGGTAACACTCATTCATGGCCACCTTTCGGGCAAGTTCCTTAATAGTCAGAGGCTGATCGATAGATTGTTCGATGATCCTTCGGGCTTCAAATATTTTCTCCCGTTCTGAATCATGTGCGAGAAATCGACAGGCGGGAACGGGACAAGCGGTGAAAGGAACGGTTACAGATTCAATAGACCGGCGAAGTAATTGCAGGCAGATCTCATTGTGTTTGAGGGCTTGTATCAGGGGAGTCACACCGCCTGTTTCCGAAAACTGTTCCAACAGCACCTGTGATTGAACACAGACGACAAACTGCAGTTCAGTTGATTGATCGAATCGGAACGGTGGGTTGTTTAACAGCAGATCAGGTGGGTATTGCAGAAAGAACTCGGGAAAATACTGAAGCCACCAAACCTCGGCCTTGTCATCGGCTAATGGGCGCAGGAACAAAAGATGAAGATGATACTGGTGATCTTCAATGGGGAAAAGAAACAGTCGACCTTCCTCTGAAGCATTTTCCTGAGGTGTGTCGGCAACAGTCAGTAGTTCGGCATGAATAAACTGACTGACCGCGATCTGGCGACGGTCCAGAATCTCGGGGGCTGCCCCAAGGAACCGTTCCAGTACGGGATTCTCTCTTCTTGTCCTCTTTTTCCTTGTCGTCTGCACACCGCGAAGTTACAAAAGTTCATTTTTATGGATTCAGCCAGAGAATGATCTGAGGTAGCAACCCGATTGGGCGGTAATTCTGGTATGCAGAAACCTCCTGCCGAATCTCACATTCTGATTTTATTTATAAATTTATAAATAAAGAGTAAATAGTTGAGGGCTCAGAGATGCTGTACCGGGTTTATACATCTATCGCTGGCTGGTGGATGGGCAACCGAAGGAAAATGGCAAGTTGATGATTGGCCGGTAAAGGAAGTCAATATGAAGAAGGTATTTATCTATTTGGCGATGCTGTTACAAAGCAGCATCGCCTTTTCCCAACAGAATGATTACGGGAAAGTCTGGGTACAAGGCACTTACAGGATATATACAAGTGCATTTGATGGTCCAGATGTATTAAATAACATTTTGTTTTACTCTCCAAATATAATTCTCGACGGGGGGTGCTCTAATATATCTGATGCGAACGGTCAATTGATACTCATTTCTGATGGATTCAGAATCTTTGATTTACAAGGAGACACAATTTTGAATGGTGGACAACTAGTTCAAAACGAAATGGTTTCATTTTACCAATCCTCACCATATAATCAGTCATCTATATTCTTACCCATGGGCAGTAATAAGTTTGTGTTGATCAACGCATCTGCTTCGGATTATGAAGTCAATACTTATTGGAAGCAGCCTTCAACCGGTAGGGCACTGTTCGATCTGCTTTTTTACAACCTGATCGACATGGATGCCCATAGTGGACAAGGGGCGGTGGTTCGGAAAATGCACCCTTTGTTGCAAGGGGTAGAATTAAGCAAATCGCAGATGATGGCTACCCGGCATGGAGACGGCAAAAGCTGGTGGCTATTGAAACAGGCCAGTGATACAAATATGGTTTATAAGTTCCTGATCACCGCAGATAGTATTTATGGACCGTTTGTTCAAGGGTTCTCTGAACCTCATTTTACCAAATGGGACATGTCAGGACAATCACAGTTTAGCCAGGACGGAACGCTATATGCGACGACCTGCAGGGGTGCGGGGAAGATATTTGTGGCTGAATTTGATCGTTGCAGCGGAGATCTGAGTAATCCAAGAGTTTTTGATCTGCCTGCTTATACATTTATCAATCCATGGGATAATACCCCGTTTGTGGACTCGTTTTCCGAAGGGCTCTGTTTTTCTCCCAATGGCAGGTTCATAT
>JAEYQO010000109.1 GCA_023409975.1 Bacteroidota bacterium
GAAAAATCAAACAATAAAAAAGGATCAACTATTTTTAAACCGCAAAAGTTCTTAACATACTGGCCTAACAAAACCCAGGTGGGTCAACATGGTCCGGAATGGTGGGTCAACATGAACGGAATAGACACTTCAACAACAAAATCCAAAAGCAAAAACATTACACGTAGATACAACTCAGGCGGGGGCACACTAACCCTTTTAAGCAATCCAACGGCTGCCCGCCAATCATACTTCCTTTCAATATTGTCCATTTCAATATTCCAGCTCATAGCTCATTAATCAATACATTGTATTTATAATCGGTTTACCACTATTGATAAAACCACGAATAATTAGATTTCTCCCACCCATATTCACTGGTATTTGAAAAACCCCACTTGCAGGAAACCTCAATTTGCACTTTCTAAAGCAGATCTAATGAGGTTTTTTCTACCCCCATTTGGTTGGCTATTTTGTCTAGATAAGGTTTAGGATGGAGTTTGCCGACAAAATGTGTAATTCTCTTTGTTTCATTGTCAAAGCTGCGGCATCATCTAATATAGATGATGTAAACTAGGTTAAAAGCTTTGTACTTGAACCTTACGGCTGATCTTGCTACAACCTTTTGCGTATTACTCCTGGCCCCGTGTACTGGCGGAGACTCTGACAACATGAAACTGATGGTGTATTACTTCCCTTGGTTGTCCAGAAGTTGCCACCACCCCCTCCTTGTCCAGAGCCGTCTATATTTCCTCCTGGAGCAGCGTCCATTTGAACCATTAACAGGAAATCAAACCACCAGGGGATGATATAGGTCTTCGATAATTGTCTCAGAGACACTAAGATGACCGAACTGGATCATCTATTCCCCTCAACCTACAAAAGGCACCTTTCAGAAAGCTCCACAGACTAAGCCGTCCGGCCTGGTAAATCAGAAGCTCAGACGCCTCAATTTTCGTAGCCATATCCGCCAGCTTAAAGGCAATGGCCTGGAGTGGCGGGGTTTGGGCCGGAATATCCAGCCTGCTGATCCAATTCGCTTTTCAAAGTGGTCGGCTCCCTGGACTCCATTCCTTCCAGAGCGGCAATATGTGCTGAGAATGACTGGAGAGCGTATTAGGTAAACCAGTTTCTTCGTTCACTTGCAAACATTATTACGACTCAAGGTTTGATCAATTCGTCAGCTAAATAATCATAAAATTGGCTTCACTTAGCTATTCAGAATTTCGCAATTTAACAACCTTTCTCTTCAATTCTAAAGTCATTTCATAATATGGAATCACCTCTTTTTTATGAATATAACCTAAGGCTCCCCTATTACCGTCAATTTTAGAAACTACCCACCACTCTTCTGAATCAGGTGTATAATAAAACAATTCTCCAGTGGTGAGCTTGTTAATAATGTGCGAGCTTTTTGAAGGCGTCTCCCGAACGTCCACGAAATTGGTTTCACTTCTTATTACCCCTACAAGTAAGAGACTTTGTGGAGAAATATCACCTTTCATTCTATCACTTAACAATGAACCATCACTCAACCAGATATGCTGAATTATTGAAGGGCGATCTTTTGAACCTAATTCGAAAAACACCCTCTCTGTCTCTGAAAATGAGAGTTCCATATAAACAGCAAACTGTAGCCCATCATCAAAGATTACCGATTTATCAATAATTTTTTTTATAGAGTCGACTGGCTGACCAAAAGTCAAGTCATCAACAAACTGATTTACTTCATTTATCACACCTGTGTCCAGGTAAGCATACAGATAAACCTCTGACATCTGCTTTCTTACATTTCTCTCCTCATTCAGCAGAGAATAAAAAGACTTAACGATCTCTCTATAGTATGCGTGATTCTCAATCATCTCCTTTTCCTGATCTAGAGGCTGAGAACAGGCATAGAACGGAATGAATATTATTAACATCAATTTCTTCATCACACACTTATTTTGACGTAGCGATCGGGGCCTAAGGTAATTCGTAAACTGACAATATGCCTACTATACTTTGGGTGAGCTTGCGTATTTAAGTTGATGATCTATGGCTTGCCATAATTGAATATCAGAAAAAGTATTGATGACCTTTGGCGACCTTGCTATTGTAATTCCTCCTAAACGTGAACCCCTTGCAATAGCGTAGTGTAACCTACCCGATTTGTCAGCGTACATTTGATCAGAGTATCCGAAATCTCCAGGAACTTTGGTGCTCATTTCAATGAACTACAGTAGGTCTTTCTAATCATTGCAGTTCGGATGTTGAAATTTGTAGTAATAGGTTTTATCATTCTTAAACAGTATAAGTGAATCCGAAAATTTTCTTTTATAAACACTATCCCCCGGTGTAGCCAGGTAGGAAAAGATATTACCATCGTTGTGACTTTTGTCAGTAAGGGGATTGAACCTATATTTTGTCGATTTTTCATTAATCTTAAACCAGGTGGGACGGGAATACTCGGGTATAACGGAGATTCTACCTTCAATGTGACTAGAATCAAAATGTGCGAAATCCTCACACACCATTTCACCTTGTAATTTACAACTAAACCTCATGGCTACGAAAAACAGCGCCAAGCCAATGAAAAACCAAACCCTAGGTCCTTTATTTTCCGAAGTCATGAACCATCCATGTGTTTGTAAATCCGAATGCGCCATTTAACGGGGCACTTCCCGCAGGTAGCCCGACGCCTGCGCTATTGTCAAGCTCCATTATATATTCTCCAGTAACTGCTACAATTTTTTTGATCATTATGGTTAATATGGCTCCGGAAGGTAAAAGAGTAATGGACTCATTTGCATCCAAAAGCTGATATGACTAAGCTGTCCTTTTCAGAAAAGTTGATGTAGACATTTTGCGAAGCTCCAAAAGGCACAGGGTATAAGTAGCTGAACTGATCTTTCTCGAAAAAATTAACCAGAATCGTATCTGGCTGGTCCTTCATTACAGATGTTACCTCTTCGACACTCATCCCCCTCTGAATCTTTTGGAGATTATCGCAATTCTCACCATGCTTGCAGGAGAAAAGAAAAACTGAACAACCGAGTAATGCTAGTTTCCGCATCTGTTTAACGCTTTAGTATTGACGAAATACACCTCATTATGCAATTATCAGGCTCCGGCAAGTGGGGCCACCAATTGGCACATGAAATGGAGTTTTCCTATAGTCCGGGTACCTATCCAGCGATTAAACATTTCTCAAACTTCAACTTACAGTTTTTGAATCTGAAAACATATTCCACTGTCATTTCATACTTCCCGGTTTCCTCGATATTTTCCGTAACAAACCGGAAAATAACAGCCTTGTCACCTGCCTTGTATAGCAGTTTAGATCTTTCAAATATTAAGTTCTGATTATCATACAAGTTTTGCCAATCCACTTCTCCGTATCCATCACTATTAGCAACTTCAGGTGTCGTCTTCTGCAGGAGAGCCAAAAAAGCGTCGGGAAACATCCTGGCAAAATTGCTTCTAAAGCCATCTACATCTAATTCGATAATCTGCTGGTTTCCGATCTCATCCTGACTAGAGATAAATGTCAAAAGTTGCTGGTCTTTGATTGGAAAGTCAAAGAACCTTTCGAGCCGATCTATATTCCTATTTACCAGATTGTCTCTTAAAACAACGAATTCGGAGTATATACCACAAGTATCATGTTGTGATTGACCACTGCCATTCTTGATACTCCTGTTATCAAAAAAGCCCTCTTTTTCTTCCCCGGCGGTTACCTCGGGATGTACTAGCAAAAATAAAAGGAAGAATATGACTACCGATTTCAATTTATTTACTTTTCAAGAAACATTTTTGAGTCTGGTAAAGCTTCCGGGTTTCAGCTATTAATCGCTGAAATTTCCAACCGGGTGCCTCAGTGATCCGTATGCAAATGAACCTCATCAAACGCCAGTTTCATTTGCCTATACACGCCGGGGAATTTTTCAGTTGCCGCTTTCACATCTTCAGGTATTTCCTTTACCGGATGAGGACCATCGAAGAAAAAGAACCAAAAGCTCTTAATTTCCTCATCCGTTCGATCACTTAATAAGTGCAGCATGATTCCCGGACTATCGTTAAATAAGTCCTGAACCAGGGTTTGCAAATTGTCTACTGCATCAGCGTCCCAGGTTCCACCGATCGTAATACCGATTATTTTATGATAGTAGGCTGTATCCTTAGCTGAAATCCCCTCTAATACTTTCATATGCTGGTAGGCATATTGGTATAAAACATTCATTGTATTTGTCTCATTGTTCCATCCATAAACATCGTTAAATACCTTAAAAGTGCCTGGAAACAATCGCAAAAACGTTTCTTCGCATTGATCACAAACGCCGGTCTCCTGACTTAGGACTACAAGTGAATAAAACATTTTCAAGGAGTCGGCTTGCCCTGTTACCCCTGACGAGCTGTGTTGGCCGTAACAGGTGGTAGTGAACAAGACGAGACATATCAGAAGGAACTTTCGCATTAACATTCTGCTACTACTTACTGAAAATCCAATCACCGGTACTGTACAAGGATGCTAAAGTAGCTAACAAAAAACTAAGCAGGACATGAGAAAGTACAACCAGCGCTGGATGAACACTCCGCAATTTATTCTGACTCACCCCCCCATTTGTCTACAATTCTCTGCCCTCCACTTATGTACTCCTGATTGCCGAAAATTGTGTAATTGTGGTTACCGATTACAGTTTACCCTGGCAACTAGAATAAAAGCACCCCAAACCTTTTTGCTTTTCACCCTAAAATGCCCCATTAAGCATGAATATCGCTAAAATGAAAGAAAACAGGCTAAAGACTATATAAATCAAAACAGCAATAGTTCCAATAAGTTTTCTTTTTCGAGTTTTCTCTTTGAACTCAATTAAATAATTGTCCCAATTCCTGTTATGCTTGTAAACCAGATAAATTATGCCGAAAAAAAAGAATTGAAATCCGATAACCAAAGTTTGATTTTTTAGGTATTCCGTCGGTAGTTGACAAAAATAGCTGACAAAAACCAAAATAGTAGCTAGTTGACAAACATGCATTAAATATAACATTAGCAGCACATTTAATACATGCGTCTCATTTTTCCATCGTTTGTTCCAGGAATACAACTTATACACTACATATTTAAATACATTCATTTTTAATTATTTTAATGCAGGTTCTCCCATCTACCAAACACTCCCGCAGCGTCCAATAAAAAGTAACCACCTCCTATCACCATTCCTACTGGTCCAGTTAGGGCAAAAGCACCCATTGCAATATCCAATCCAGCTTTGAAAGCGACTCCTGTGAAATTGGGATCGTCGTTAAGTCCCGCATAAGCAGCTTCGGTTACGCTCATCGCAACCCCAACTATAAATAAAGACCTTCCAACTCCAATCTGGGGATCGTACTGTCGAGCTTGAAAATCGTAAAGCTGCATCCCCAACTCCTTCTGCATCTCTTTACCCTGGTACTGTTGACGGTTTTCCGGACCAGAGGTACGTGATACAGTTTTCCCAGTTAAAAGTCCATGAGGATAATAATGCTGTTCCTCAAGCAACCTTCCATGCAGATGGGTTACTAGTAAATCATCAAACCAGACATCCATCGACTGCTCGTTGCTGATATAGATGGCGATAAAGCCATTCTGGCCAACTGTCAGATCACTCGGCAACTCGAAAAACTCCCAGGAACTTGCGTTACCATGGACCTGCACAGCGCCGCTTTGTTCCGGCACAAGGTTCATCTCCCCACCAAAAAATTGCAAAACGGGCGACCACGCCTGCACCAGCTAAGGCACATGGCATCTTTAATAATAATACGATGACGTGACTCTATCTGTAGAATCAAAACTAACATGCGGGAGCTCAGAGCGTCCCCACTTACTTTTAGTAAAATAATAATAATGATAATGCTTGTCCGAAGTCGAATCAATAAACTTACTATCTGGTTCGCCAAGGATTTTAATCACATCATCCTTATGCATCCCAACTTTAATTTGCTCAAATAATTCTTCCTCCTCCTTACTATTCCCCGATAAAGAATTAGCACATGATAAAAGTTGGAAACACAAGAATATTGAAACAGGCATTCTAAAATTCTTTTCTATATTAATCATTGTTGATTTATTGCCTAAAATTGTCTAGCCGGAGTTCGCAGGCTGCTTTCGGACATCCAAAAGGACCTTACGAGGCAGTTTCCGGATTAGATTCGAGGGGGCCTCACCACGGTATCATCAGCAAGTCATCACGGAGTCACCACGGAGTCATCACGGAGTCATCCCCCTTTTACCGTATAGACTCAACCATTAGCAAGAATGGCTATATGAAGGTCCTAAACAGGGTGTCAAAATCTGTGCCGCAAATTTTCTTAGTGCACCCATAAAGGGTTTGAAGCAGGTAGCGCTACCACTGCTACCGGTTTTCATGAAACGGTCGGAGCACTTTTGCAACCGAACGAAATCGGATTGAGGCGGACGGACCGCGGCCGAAAGCAGCAAGCGAT
>JAEYQO010000074.1 GCA_023409975.1 Bacteroidota bacterium
GGCAATAGCGGTGCTCAACCAGGGTCGCACTGTAAAAATGGATGTCGGATATGCTAACGAACATCCCTTTCTCAGCAATGCGGGTGTGGCATTCGATGCGCTGATAGCCAAAGCTTTTCAGAACAGCACGAGGCGAGGACTGGCTGCATACAGTGCACTCGTGAGCCGGCATTTATGGGCATACAGGGAACAGGAGTGGTCCATCAAAGCGGATGATCAGGAAATCGAAGAAACCGCGTTCATGATCAATATCGCAAACGGAAGGCAGTTCGGTTATAACTTCCAGATAGCCCCCGGTGCCAGTTGGACCGATGGGCTGTTTGATGTTGTTGTGATAAGGAAGTTTCCCAAAATGTTTGGCGCGCTTCTCGCATTACAGCTAAGAACAGGAAGCATTTTGAGAAGTGGCTGGGTAAGGCGGCTCCACGCCAGAGAGGTAGTCGTGTCGCGGAAAGGCCTGGAACTGATGCAGGTGGATGGTGATCCTGTGGCTTGTAAAGACACCGTCCGATTCACGCTTTCCCCCGGAGCACAGGGAGTTCTGGTCCCATAGGCAATTGGCAGCCTTACCTGAACGAGGTCTGGGGAGGCCATGAAAATCATACACTGAGCTATTAATGTCCAATTTTTTCTATCTTAGTCACCTAACATTAAAGACGCTGACGGCGTCTGGAAATAAAAGAAACCGAATGAGCATGATACGCTTTGTAAAAGCAGGCCTTTCTATGATTTGCCTGGCATTGGCATTCTCTTCCTGCGAGAAAGGAGCAGATAGTAACCAGAGTGTGGTAACACCGCCCGACCCTTCTGATAAATCAGCATTGAACCGTTTGTTTTCCCCGCTTACCAGCGGCATCCAGGAATTTAGTGTCACGGCTGGCGATAGCGCCATTCGTTACGGATTTGCAGGAAGCAAACTGACATTCTATGCCAACTCATTCATCGGAAGAGACGGCAAAGTAATTCATGAAGGCAAGATCGATATCAGACTCATAGAGATCTATAATGATGGCATCATGGCCGCCAACAGGGCCACCACCACCCACGCCGGAGATCTCTTGAAATCTGTAGGCATGGTCTGGATCAAAGCCTACAAAAACGGCGAGGAAATCTACCCTACCCGCTATGGACTGGGTTTCAGAGCGACCGGCCCCTCAACTGAATCGCGCTATCTGTTTCTGGGAAATAGCAACAACGAAGATTCCGTGTTAACCTGGAACCCCGTAGATAATCTTCCAGGCACCTTTGTCGGCGGAACGATAGTAGACTCCATCCAGTCCACCAACCACCACCTCTGGCAGTTCGACTCCACCAGGCACTTCGGCTGGATTGGCGCACATCAGTTCTTTACATCAACGGCTCCAAAAACAAATCTTGAAGTAGTTATCAAAGATGATTTTTACACTGCCGCCAATACCCAGGTGTATCTCTTACTCCCCGACCTGAACGGTGTTACCGTCTTTCAGAAATGGAGGCTCTGGGATACAAATGCCATCTTCAACCTGGCTGAAGGGTACCTTGTTCCGGCTAATATGCCAATAAAAGTTGTAGGACTGTCCAACCAGAACGGCGTGTACCACTTCGGCAAGATCGAGAGCGGTGTCTCATCGGCCACCTATACCGACACACTCAATATGACGCCCATGGCCGTGAATGATATCCTCTGGGAGCTTCTGGGACTATAATTTGTAATGCATACGCTCACTGGAGCGCTTTCGCAAAATCAATCAACAACAAAGCCAGTTGATCTATCTTTTCAAGTGATAGTTCGCTGGCTTTGTCGTATATATCATGATAATGGCCTTTTGCGCCTAAACCATAAATGAAAACCGCCGGAACACCCTTCTGGCTGAAAAAATAATGATCACTGTTGGCAGCCTGACTTCGCTCGTTGACTGCTTTCAGAAAGCCTCCTTCCTCATTGATTTTTTGAAGCAAACCGAAAGCTTCCTTTTGATCAGTGGCGTTCACCACAGTAATACCGTCCCTGGCATTCCCTGTCATATCCAGGTTAACCAGAAATCGAATTTGTTCCAGCGGAAACAACGGATGTTCCGTGTAGTACCTGGAACCGATGAGGCCTGCTTCTTCAGCACTGAAGGCCATGAAGGCTATAGAATAGGGTTGTGGATTCGCTGCAAAGTACGCAGCCAAATGTAGCATCAGGGCAGTTCCGCTGGCATTATCGTGCGCACCGGGAAAGATGGAGTTCCTGCCCATTCTACCCAGGTGATCATAATGCGCAGTGAACACGATAAAGCTGTCTGGCTGCTCCGTTCCCGGAACAAATCCCACTACATTCTGCGTACCATATTCTTTCACCCATTTGGCATCTGCAACTGCACTCACCCGGCAAACCCTTTTCGGCAGCCGCGCCTTCCGGATATAAAATATCGTAGGAGCAATGGTATCAGTGGAAACGGACCAGGTGAGCTTATTAGCTTCCGGAACGAGGTAAAGACCTTCCGGCAGTTGCTGTCCTACCCAGCGACGACGCACCTTGAGGTATTTCAATACTGTATCAAGATCCTGTAGGAGCCAGGCTCGCCCGGGATTCAGTTTTCGTAATGCTGCTTCCCATTGTGCTGTGTCACGCACGCTTTTCAACTTCAATCGTTTCACCCTTAGCCTCTCTGCATCCACCCGGGTACTTGCGGGATCAATCAGGTAGTCCGCACCAGCCTGAAGCTCCTGTCTGCCAAGCTGCAACCGAAGGCGGTCCGGAAATGTGTTTACCGGAAATGTAAAATGCTGGTAATAGCTGCTGTCAACAAAAGGCTGAAGGCCCAGCTCGCTGAAGTTCCGGCTTATATAATTGGCCGCCTTGTTCACTCCTTTATTAACATAGCCACGCCCATGCATCGAACCCGCAGAAAGGGAGACAATATGTTGTTTGATCCGGCGGGTTTGCTGTTGTGCCGGGAGGTTCTCTCCCACAAAAATCAGGCAGAGCGTACAGATCAGGAAAGGTTTAAAAGACATAAGTCCACGCGTTTAATTCTTTTTCAGAAATGCCGTAAATGGGTTCCGCAGGTTTTCAAAACCTATAAGATCCACTTTGATGCTACCAACAACTATCGGACTATCTACCCTTACCGGTACCTTATTCTTATCGTCGCTCACCCAGACCATCATCTTATCACCACCCTTGAAGATCGTTCCTTCTATGAGCATGGGACTGATCTTTATGGTCTTAAAGGTGCCATACCGGGTTTTTATAGTTTCTTTCCCGAGGTATCGGATGTGCAGTTTGTACACTTCATCATCAAGAAACAGTGTGAATGGTATTTTCGCTCCGGGCTGGTATTTGTCGTAATCGATATTCCTCGCGTAGTAAATTGCCGAGAGTACGTCCTGAACACAGCCAGGCACCTGGAACACACCGTTTGTAGAAACCGCCTGATTGATGGAGCGGTTGAAGGAAACATTATTGTAAATCTTATAACCGCCTTCATTAACGTTCCTTATAAACTTCAGCGGCAACATGGTTTCCGCATCGATAAAGCTTTCATACCTGTCCCTTACCTTGTAGAACCATTCGTAGGACTTGTAAGTCCTTCCATCTCCCACCACATGATAAACTCTTCTGCCGTTCAGCGTGGATTCTCTGGTGGAAAAGGTTGCGGTTCCGGCCCCTACCCAGAGCCGGCCCATATTGTAGTACACCTTAAAGGTGAGCATCTCGCCATCCCTGAATGCTGTATTACGTTCGCCGCAAAAATCTCCCTGGGCTGCAGCAAGAAAGGGCAACAAAAGGAATAAGCAACTTCCGATCCATCTAACCATTTACCTCAAAAGTTTTAGCCTTAGCAAAAGTACACTTCCAATGAGCGCCGGAAGCACCAGATTGATGCACCATAAGCCTACAGTCACCGTTAGTACACCCAGCGCATTTGTAGTGAAATGACCAAAGAGAAACAAGCTGACTTTTCCTCTGATGCCCATTTCCGCCAGTGCGACTGAGGGTATTACTGCTATCGACCAGAAAAAAAGGCAGGCCATCAGAAATCCGTCTGTAACGCTAACCGGTATTTTCATCCAGTATAATAGCAGGACGTATTGTGTCGTATAAATAGCAAACCGCAAAATGGAAAGACCAAGGATGGTCCAGACATCTGCAGCAGTAAATCGTCGGAGGAGATGGTTGTATATCTGCAGCTTCCGCAGCCAGCGACTATTCTCAAAATAGACGATCCACTTTTCGAACGAGAGAAAAAGGGCACCGAAAATCAGCGTGATCGCAATACAGGCGAAGAGAACTACCCTTGGCCAGAATCCGGGAAAATTCAGGTTGTAATAGACCAGCCCGACAATCCCGTAGAGAAACAACGTCACGAATTGAGCAAAGGCACCAAGAATGGAGACGCTAATCAGTCGGATAGCACTTTTCCGCCCGAGGTACAGGAGCCTTCCCGGATACTCCCCAATCCGGTTGGGGGTGAGTAAAGAAATCGCAATGCCTGCCAGCATCGATTGGAGTGCTTTCAGATAAGTGACCGGCTGAGCGGAGCTGGCCAGTAACTTCCATTTTCTGGCTTCGATGCCGATGTTTATGGGCATGAGGACTATAGCAAGTATCAGAAAGAAATGCTCCCCTTCTTCAAGCCAGTCGCCACCCTCAAGTCCACTGATCTGCTTACGAACCTGAAGCCAGATACTCCAGAGCAGCACCGCGGAAACAGCCGCGCCTATGAGGTAGTTGAGCCATATTTTGATACTTTTGTTCAAACGCTTTCCTTGCATTCTGACCCTCACATTATTCTTGGCATTGACCCCGGCACTCTTGTAATGGGTTACGGTCTGATCCGTGTTGACAAAAGTAAGGTATCATTAGTGGAAATGGGTGTGTTGCAGCTCGTTAAACGGCAGGATCATGCAGAGCGCCTGGAACTGATCTTTCGCAAGATGGAAACCCTTATCAGGACCCACAAGCCCGGAGCCGTGGCGGTAGAGGCGCCTTTCTTTGGAAAAAACGTTCAGAGTATGCTGAAACTCGGGAGAGCCCAGGGTGTGGCAATAGCTGCCGCAATGATGCACGGACTGAGGGCCACTGAATATGCGCCCAGAAAGGTAAAACAGGCGATCACAGGGAAGGGCAATGCATCCAAGGATCAGGTTTGGCAAATGCTTCAACATATCCTTAAGTTTGAAGAAGACCCCAGGTTTATGGATGCCACTGATGCGGTGGCAGTGGCCTTGTGTCACCATTACGAATGTAGCCTGCCGATACCACAGGCTACTATTCCCAAAAAATTATCAAAAAGCAAAAGAAGCAGCAGCTGGGAAACGTTCCTGGCAGCCAACCCGCATAAACTTCGATAGTTTATTTATCCTTTATTCTGATGTAAACATCGTGGGGAGCTGGTTCGTCGCCGCCAAAGTAAGGGAAGAGCTTATACCCTTTCGCTACAGGATCCATCGAGCCCCGGTCCATCGTGTCTTTATGGCCATTCAGCGTAAACACATACTTCCCGGGTAACACCTCTATGCTTGCCGAAAAAGGAGTATTGACTTCGACAGTCCCCAGTTCCCTATAGTTACGCACGCCATTGACATAGCAATAGGCATGAATGCGCATCTTCCCCTCATACCAATTCCAGCCGACCCTTGCACTGTTTGTCTGATGGTGGGTGTTGGCATCTGAAAATCCATAGAGCTTGTTGATATCTGCCTGGTTTGCCGGGTTAACATTTTGATAAATACAACTGCTATCGAGAATCGCTTCAAACTTCAACGCTGATCCAATGAACTGAGGGTAGGAATTTCCTACCATATAGTTCTGGCCCGTTTTTATCAGATAGGTGGTGAACGGATCTGTAGATGGGACTTCTTTTACTGTATCGATGGGAGATATATGTCGTGTAGAATCTTTCGGATTCTGTGTGGTGTCTGCCGGATTCTGCGTGGTATCCGGAGTATCTGGAAACTGAGGTTCAGGATTCAGATTGTCCGATTTCGAACAGGAATAAATAATTAACAACGAGGTACAAACGGCCACTAGCCTGCCAAACTTCTTCATAAATCAATAATGTGTGTAGGATATCGGGGGAGCCTTTCATATTTTCAAAAGGATTCCTATCTTGAACACAAAATTACATAAGTAAAACCTGTAAGTGTCTTACAATAAACTTAAAAACTAATAGTTATCAGGGTAAAAACGATGTTTTTCGTCAGTGCTTTCGAAAGCCTCGGATCGTATATTTGCAATGGTCCCCCTGACCAAAAAAAATGCTCATATGGCTGAAACCAAAGCGAAAGTATTATTGATTGAAGATGATCCAACGTTAGGATTTGTTGTGAAGGACAATTTACAGGAAAATGGCTTTGATGTTGTTCATTGCCCTGACGGGGAATCCGGATTCCAGCAATTCATGAAGCACAACTTCGATCTTATTTTGCTGGATGTTATGTTGCCGAAGAAAGACGGTATGTCTATCGCTACACAGATCCGCAAAAAGAACGAGTCGATCCCCATCCTGATGCTGACTTCGAAGTCAATGGATGACGATAAGATCGCTGGCTTTCAGAGTGGCGCTGACGATTACATCACCAAGCCCTTCAATATGCAGGAACTGCTGCTGAGGATCGAGGTGTTTCTGAAACGTACTAAAAAGAAAGAGGATACAGGGCCGAGCGGTTTCAAGATCGGAAACCTGAACTTTAATTACGACGACCTGATTCTGTATAACGAGACGGAAAAGCACCAGCTCACTCAGCGGGAAGCGGAATTGTTCAGGTACCTCTGTCTTAATGCCAACAAGGTTCTTAAGCGCGACGATATTCTATTAAATGTGTGGGGTAAGGAAGACTATTTTCTGGGTAGAAGCATGGATGTGTTTATTACCAAGATCAGGAAGTATATTAAAAACCAGCCCGAAGTTGAGCTCCAGACGATTCATGGTATCGGATTTAAGTTCAACTGCCATCCGGTGCCCCTGGATAGTCAGTAACCAGCATCGCCGAAATAAAAAAAATGAAGCCGTCCCAAGTCAATTGGGACGGCTTCTTTCGTTAGAATGATCAGAAGGCCGGCATGATCATCTGCTCAAAGCGGGGACATTTGGTTTTGTCCTGCGCCCACACGCCTTTACTAAGAAATCCACGGCTGAAAACTGAAATTTCCATCCCACCCATTCCATTAGAGGCGGTTCTCAGACCACTCGAATTGATATCGTAGGATACGGTAAAGGAATAGGAGTTATAGTCAAGTTTCACAGTAGGAATGATCGCATCATTGACTCTGTAAAACATGCCGGCATACAATGTGAAAGAGGTTCGAAGCGAAGGGTCTATACTCTTCCAGCTAACCAAACCGCCAGCGATGACCTCCTGGTAGGCCCCCTGTTTGGAGTAGTTAGCGTGCATGGTCACACCTATCACTTCGTTCACAGCAGCCTGTATACCGAGATTTCCGTTCCACTTCATGTCCATACGAAGAAAGGCCTCCGAAGGATTGAATGCGGCCTTAGGTTTGTTGATGTGATAAGCCGCAACACCGAGGTAGTAATTGATCTGATTGAACTCCCCTATTGAACTGTTGAAACTAACGCCCGCACCTACATCAAGGTAGTTCGTTCTGGTATGGGTTGTGTTCTCTCCTGAGGCATTATCCGGACTGAAACTGCCACCATTGTACTGAGAGGCGAATGTCATCCTGGAAGGATCCACAGACCGTTGCACATAGCCACCTGTAAATCCAAAGGAGAGATACGACTGATGCTGATCTTCCAAGGACTTATTGAAATTAATGGCCGGGTAAACCTGCAGGCTGCTGAAGTTGATACTACCGGCTTTGTCATAGGTAGTCGTCACTCCAAAGCTCAGGTAATCTCCCGTTTCTTCATTGACCATTATCCGGGACTCAACAGATCCGAGGATCGTCTGAAAAGGCGCAGAAATATTGCTCCACTGGCTCCGGTAATTGACCCCCGCCTTGTAGTCGCCGCTAAAAATGCCGGTAAGTGCAGGGTTACGGAGTATCGCGTTCTCATAAAACTGTGAAAAATGGATATCCTGGGCATTGGCATTCATACCAGACACCACAGACAAACACACCACAGATGCAAGCTTCAAATATTTATTCATGACAGTTGTATATACTAATTAACGAAAGATAGAGACGTCACCTTTTACTTGTAAAGGTTCTCCGGTTTCACAAAGTGCGTCAAGAATGTACACGTACACATCAGGTTTCAATTGCTCCCCTTTATAGGTACCGTCCCAACCATAAGATTCCTGATTAGCAGGTATATTCTGGGCGTCGAACATCAGCTCTCCCCAGCGATTAAAAATTCGAAAGCGATTCACAATCGATAAGCCTTTACCCTGAGGGTAGTACCGGTCGTTGTTGCCATCACCATTTGGCGTGAAGGTATTAGCCATAAAAACCTGGCTGTTATCGCACTCGACAAATACCGTCACATCGTCCTGTGCTGTACATCCGAATGCATTGCTGACCTTCACCGTATAGGTTGTTGTCTTCTTAGGCATTGCAACCGCTGTCTGACAGTCTGTGCAACTGAGGCCCTCTGAAGGACTCCAGGAGTAGGAGTCAGTGTACTTCGCATCTGCAAAAAGATTGACCGGTGTTCCTGCAAGCGAACGCTGATCGGCACCTGCGTAGACTGAAGGCTGCGGATGCACGACCACATTGACTACCTGGGTATCCAGAAAACAATTGCCCTGTTTTACCACTACATAATATTTTATAGTGGACTCTGGCGTAGCCACAGGGTTAGCGATATCAGTGGCAGAGAGGCCTTCCGAGGGATACCAGAAGTATTCATTCCCTCCGCTTGCGGTCAACTGCACGCTTTCGCCCTTGCAGATCGTATCGCCGGGACCGACAATTATCGGCTGCATCTCTATAACATTCACTACCACCTGATCAGAGTCTGAGCAACCATTGATATCTGTTCCTACCACGGTGTAAACTGTAGTCTGTGACGGATTAGCAAGTGGATCCGGACAGGAAGTACAGGATAGCCCGGTCGCCGGCGACCATGAATAGGCCATAGCACCAGTCGCTGCCAGTTGCACAGGCACACCTTCACAAATAGTCTGATCGACACCAGCATCGACCACAGGCTGCTGGTGAAAGCCCACAGTCACCTGATCCGTGTTAGAACAGCCGTTCGCATCTATGCCCGTCACTGTGTAAGTAGCCGGTGCAGAAGGTGTCGCAACAGGATTGGCAATATTAACTGCAGAAAGACCTGAAGCGGGTGACCAGCTATATTGAATCGCACCAGTTGCCTGTAGCTGCACAGAACCCAGACTACAAACCAGTTGATCCTTTCCCGCATCTACCTGCGGAAGTGGATTAACGGTCACTGTTATCGTAGCAGTATCAGTACAGCCGGCAGCGTTGGTACCCACCACTGTGTAAGTGGTGGTGGAAGAGAGCGTCGCCACAGGATTAGCAGAAATAACGGAAGACAAACCTGTCGCGGGCGACCAGCTATAGGTTTGAGCGCCGCCAGCCTGAAGCTGAACCGGCGTACCGGCACATACCGTAGTATCGTTACTAATGCTCAGCGTCGGAAGCCCGTTTACGGTTACTGTAACCTGATCACTTGCTTCACAACCATTCGCGTCGACACCCGTAACAGTATAGGTTGTTGTTGATGTAATAGTTACAGTAGGATTGGGACAGGTAGTACAGGAAAGTCCCGTCGCCGGAGACCAGGTATAGTTTACCGCGCCGGTAGCGTTAAGCTGAGTCGTCTGACCCAAACAAAGGTTCTGATCAGTTCCCGCGCTCACCTGTGGCAATGGATGGACCACAATAGTAATCATCGCTGTATCCACACAACCATTGGCGTTTGTCCCGGTGACAATATAAGTGGTTGTGGTAGCCGGTGAAGCAACCGGATTGGGACAGGTAGAACAGGAAAGACCCGTAGCCGGAAACCAGTCGTACGTGTCGGCACCTGCTGCCGTTAGTTGCGTTGAACCACCAGCACAGATTGCGGTATCTACCGCGTTCACTGCAACCTCAGGCAGGCTGTTCACGTTTACGGTAACAGAAGCAGTGGCACTGCACCCTGCCGTAGAAGTACCTGTTACTGTATAAGTAGTTGTGGTGGTTGGTGAGGCAACGGGATTCGGACAATTGGTGCAGGAAAGATCAGTTATGGGAGACCAGCTATAGGTGGCTGCGCCTGATGTAGTCAGTTGCACGGAATCTCCCTCACAGATTTGAGGATCAGGTCCCGTAACGATGGTGGGTATTGGATTAACAGTGACGGTGACCGTAGCTGTATCACTACATCCATTTGCGCTGATACCAATGACGGTATAGGTTGTTGTAGTGGCGGGCAAGGCCGTAGGATTAGCAATATTGGTAGCAGAGAGCCCCGTGGCAGGTGACCAGCTATAAGAACTGGCGCCGGTGGCCTGTAGCTGCACGGGGGTGGCGCTCCCCTGACAGATTGATTGGGCAGGTCCGCCGCTCACGACTGGAGCGGCCAGAATCTCCACCGTTTTCACGATGGTATCGGTGCATCCAAATGCGGTGCCTGTTACCAGTGAAACTGTATAGCTACCGGGAGCAGCATAATAGTGGGAAGGGTTGTGGGCTGAGCTGGTACCACCATCACCAAAGCTCCAGCTTCTGGTCGTTACCGGATTGATAGAAGAAAGTACTGTATCGGTAAACTGAACCGTACCATTATCGCAGATTGAAGCAGGTGTAAAATCGAAATCAGCAACAACCTGGTCCACTCTGATCGTGTCAGCGCCTTCTATCGGCACTGTACAGGAAGCACCGTCACTCAGCAATAGTTTCGGCACATAGATCCCTGGCTGGGTATAGGTATAGGTTGTCGCAGATCCGGTCGTGGTCTGTGTAACTCCATTATTCATATCCCAGACGAGGGTTGTTGTATTTACATTGGTGGAATTAAACTGTACCGTCATCGGAAGACAACCGTTTGTGGGCGTATAACTCAGGGTTCCGTTTGGTCCGAGTATGGTGATCGTTTTTGTAACTGTATCCACACAGCCCGAAGCTGACTGCCCGATGAGACGAACATTGTAAGTGCCCGGAAGTGTAAAGACCGTAGTGGGGCTGGTGAGAATAGAAGTATTCCCATTATCAAAGTCCCATTGATAGTTTCCACCGTTTGCTGATGTGTTCGTGAATGTCACTGCCAGCGGAGGACAGGTAGCGAAGGTGTCACTTGCTGAGAAACTCAGGGAAACAGGAGTCACCTTGATGTACGCTGGGCGAAGGAGTGTATCTTTACACCCTGTATTATCTGTTACGATCAGACGTACGTTATAGTTTCCGGAACTGGTATAAGCATGTGTCGGTGCTGCAGCTGTAGAAGTATTGCCATCGCCAAAGTTCCACTGATAGCTAAGACCGGCACCGGTTGAAGTATTGGTAAACTGAACAGGCTGTCCCGGACAGCGAATGGTGTCGGCTGTTGCGAAGGCAGCATTTGGTTTGTTTGCCTTGATATAGTTAGATTTTGTCAGTGTGGCTGTACAACCGTTGGCATCCGTCACTTTCAACTTCACATGATAAGTCCCGGTAGCATAAGTATGTGAAACAGTTGCCCCCGTGGTAGTGTTTGCAGCACCATCGCCAAAGGTCCATTCTCTGCTGACGATGGAAAGCGGCCCACTCGTGGAATTATCTGTAAACTGAACCACCAGTGGCGAGCAGCCGGTAACAGGTGTCGCAGTGAAATCCACAGTCGGACCAGCTACCGTAATGTAGTTCGTACGGGTAAATGTATCCGTGCAGTTTCGATTATCCTTTACCACGATCTTCACTGTGTAGGTGCCCGCAGCGGAATAAGCATGCGATGCGGTCCATCCTGTGGCCAGTGTGCTGGTGCCATCGCCCCAGTACCAGCTTACATTCTGAACAAAAGGAAGACTGGCACCATTTGTTGCAGCAGTAAACTGAATGGTTTCACCTTTACAGGCAAGTGTATCAGAAGCCCAGAAATTGGCCAGTACCTGATAGAGGCGAATCGTATCCGTCTTCGTCGACACACAACCGGTGAGGGTGTTTGTAGCTGTCAGTGTGACCGGATAAGTTCCATAGGTATTGTAAATATGGGTGGGATTGGTGGCAGTAGAACTGTTTCCATCACCAAAATTCCAGCTAAATACAGTGCCTCCTACTGAAGTATTGTTGAAACTAACCTTCAGACGATTGCTGCAATCATAGCTAAAAGTATAGTTTGCTTTGGGCGGATGTACTACAACCGTTGTCTGAAAGGTATCCTTACAGCCATTATTGGTGGCGATAAGCCGCACGGTATAGGTGCCTTCTGCTGCGTAGGATTTCACAGGACTGAAAGTCGAACTGCTGCTTCCATCGCCAAAAGTCCAGAGCCAGGTCGTACCGGTTGGTCCCGTAGAAGTATTGGTGAAGGTCACTGGCTGACCCGGGCAAACCGGATTCGGAGCCGCAGTGAAGGAAGCAGATGGCTTGGTTCCTACAGCAACATGGAGCGGCGAACTGGTAAAGTTGCAACCAGGACCTGTACTGAAGTTTACCGTTACAGTGTAACTACCCGCATTTGGATAAACATGGCTCATGGAGGGTCCACCCGCTACTATTGTTCCGTCACCGAAATTCCAGGTGTAGGACGTTACCGTTACTCCTGCAGGAACGTTCGCGTTAAACTGAATGCTGGCAGGGGCACAATGAGAATTCGTGGTCGTGCTCACTGTCATTACCGGGTTGGCAACTTTGATATAGTTCGTTCTGGTAAGCGTATCCGTGCAGCCGCTGGCGTTATAAGCTATAAGCTTCACGGTGTAGGTTCCGAGTGCTGTGTAGGTCTTGGAAGGATTAGCAGCGGTAGAAGTAGTGCCGTCACCAAAAAGCCAGAGATAGCTTGTGGCGCCTGTAGTGGTGTTTGAAAACTGCGTCGTAAACGGAGCGGTACAACCATTGGTAGGACTGGCAGTGAATTGTGCATCGGGTCCTGCCTGTACGGTGACTGTCTGAGTGGTAGAATCAGCACAGTTACCGCTAAAGACTACTTTTAGTTTTACCGTATAGGTGCCCGGGGTGTTGTATATCTTGGTGGGATTTGTCGCCGTGCTGCTGGTACCATCGCCAAAATACCAGGTGCTTGTGCCGGGACCGGGAACGGACGTGTTCGTAAAACTGATGGATTGACCCGTGCAAATTGTGGTGGCCGACTTCGTAAATGCAGCATCCAGCGTACCTGCACTAACGTAGTTTGTACGGATAAGGGTGTCGGTACATCCGGCGTTATTATAGACTACCAGCCGAACCGTATAGGTGCCGGGAGTCGTATAAGTATAGGAGGGATTAGCTGCTGTAGAAGTGGAACCATTCCCAAAATCCCAGAGCCAGGATGTGGCGCCGGTAGAGGAATTCGAAAAGTTCACCGTATGAGGCGCCGCGCAGGAATTCGGATTGGCTGCCGTAAATCCCGCTACCGGCTGTGTAGTGACCTGGATATACTGGTTCTTGGTAAGGAGCCTGCTACATCCATTGCTATTGGTAACATGCAGCGTGACATTGTAGTTACCTACGGTGTTATAGGTATGGCTGGGGTTCTGTAACGTGGAGGTGGACCCATCACCAAAATCCCATAAATAGGTTGCAGTGCCGGCAGAGCCCAGAACTGACTGATCTGTAAATTGAATAGTAGTGGGAAGACAGGTAACACTGGTATCACTGGCTACGAAAGCCACGACAGGCGATGGATTCACCGTGATAAAATTCGTGGAAGTCTTCGTGTTGGAGCTTGAGCCGTCAGATACCGTCAGTTTAACGGTATAGGTCCCGGGGATAATGTAAGTCGTAGATGGATTCTGTACGGTTGAAGTTGTTCCGTTTCCAAGGTCCCAGAACCAGCTTGAAGGACTTCCTGAGCTTTGATCCGTAAACTGTACCAGAATGGGTGAACAGCCATTCATTGTTGAGGCTGTAAAATCTGCACTGAGCTGTCCAAACGAAACAATTGGCAACAGCATCCCCATCATACACCAAAAGGTGTATAAACATCTTTTCATAAATGCAATAAATAATATAAAAAAATCTCCTCTCCTAAAACTGAATTGCTGCTGATATTGATTAAACCTCTCCTCTTAACGCAATAGATCAGATACAGTTAGGTAACGCAAAATTAGGTATTTAACTAAACAAACACCTAAAATAAACGAAAATAAATATTTATTTATTTATTGATGAGCTTCCTGCGATACATCTGTATTACGTTCTCCAGTCCATAATACAAAGCATCGCTGATGAGGGCGTGTCCGATAGATACTTCAAGAAGATTAGGAATTGACTGACTGAAGAAGCCCAGGTTCTGTAGATCCAGATCATGGCCAGCGTTGACCCCAAGTCCCCGGGTGGCTGCTACGCTGGCAGCTTTGATATAGGCTGCGATCGCCCTAGCCGGATTGTGCGGAAATTCTTTGGCATAGGCCTCTGTATAGAGTTCGATTCTGTCCGTGCCTGTATCCGCTGCCGCAGCCACCAGTTCATCCACAGGATCCACAAAAATGGACACCCGGATACCCGCCGACTTAAATACTGCTATCATCTCTCTGAGATAATCAGCTTTTTCAATGGTATCCCATCCATGGTTAGAAGTGAGCTGCCCCGGATCGTCAGGAACCAGCGTCACCTGGTGCGGCTTCGTTTCCAGAACCAGATCCACAAACCTTGGCTCTGTAGGATTGCCTTCGATATTGAACTCTGTGGTTATGATCTTTCTGATATCTCGTACATCACTGTAACGGATATGGCGTTCATCAGGGCGGGGATGAACAGTGATCCCCTCGGCGCCGAACTTCTGACAATCGATCGCTGCCTTCAGTACGTCGGGCTTATTCCCTCCTCGGCTGTTCCTGATAGTAGCAATCTTGTTGATGTTGACAGAGAGTTTCGCAGACATGAGTTCTGGTTTGGCATCAAAATTAGGCGCAATTCCTAAATTGCATCGATGGGTTTCCTAAGGCACAAACTTACGCTGATTATCTGCACCATATGGATGCTGTCATTGGCTATTTCCTGTGGTAACCGATCCGGCACAAGCGAAGAACAAACTTTCTACCTCAATTATTCTGCTGGCACAGTAGAGTCGCTTGACCCTGCCTTCGCAAGAAACCTGTACAATATGTGGACTGACCATATGTTGTATAATACTCTCGTAGAAACCAATGAGCGATTGGAACTGGTGCCATCACTCGCAACCCGGTGGACGGTTTCAGAAGATGGACTCAGCTACCATTTCTTCCTCAGAGACGATGTTTACTTCCATGACAATGACCTGTTCCCCGGCGGGAAAGGAAGGAAAATGACGGCTGCCGATGTTGTTTACAGCTTCAACAGATTGATCGATCCTGCCATTGCTTCAAGCGGTGCCTGGATTTTTAATGACCGGGTAGCGGAAGAATTGCCATTTTCCGCAATTGACGATACGACGCTCCTGATCCGCCTGAGCGCCCCCTTCCGGCCGTTGCCCGAAATCCTGAGCATGCCCTATTGCAGTATCGTTCCCAGAGAGGTGGCAGAAAAGTACGGGAAGGACTTTGCCAGGAATCCCTGCGGAACAGGACCTTTCCGGTTCCACTACTGGGACGAGGGAAATGTACTGGTGCTCAGACGCAATGAACAATATTGGGAACGTGATGAACAGGGAACAGGATTGCCTTATCTCAAAGCGGTTCAAATAGGGTTTGTCGACAGCAAGGCAACGGAATTCTTCCTGTTCCTTCAAGGCAAAATCGACTTTGTCAACAATATCGACGGATCTTTCAAAGACCTGGTGCTCACTAAAAATGGTGAGCTCAAACCGGAGTTCAGTGAACGGATCAGATTGACCAAAAACGTGTATCTGAACACGGAATACATCGGTTTCCTGGTCGATACAAACCATCATCTTCTTCAGCAGTCTGCCCTCGGTAATCCTCTTGTACGTCAGGCTATCAATTATGCTATCGACAAGCAGAAGATCATCCGGTACCTGAAGAATGGCATTGGCTTACCCGCCAACGCAGGTTTCATTCCAAGGGGAATTCCCGGCCACGACAGTATCGGTAGCTTTGGATACAGCTATGACCCTCAGAAAGCGCTTCAGCTTCTGGAGCAGGCGGGCTATCCCAACGGCCGGGGACTGCCCGAGTTCCCTATTCTCACACCAGACAACTGGGCGGATATAGTAAACTTCGTAGTCACACAACTACAGGATGTGGGCATACAAGCCAGAACCGAAATCATTCAGGCGAATGTTCTGAGACAGCAAATGAGCAAGTCTGAGGCTCCCGCTTTTCGTGCACAGTGGATTGCCGATTATCCAGATGCTGAAACGTTCCTTGCTTTCTTCTACGGTGGCAATCCGGCACCTCCCAATTATAGCCGGCTGCAGAATCGTACCTTCGATCGGCTGTATGAACAGAGCATGAACGAACCTGACAGCGTTCGGAGACTACTTTACAGAAAAATGGATAGTATTGCCATGCGTGAGGCACCTGTGATTCCGTTATTCTACGACCAGATGCTGCATTTCACACAGCCCTATGTCAGCGGGTTTACAAGCAACCCGATGAATCTGATCGATCTCAAACGTGTACGAAAAGAAAATCCTCAAAAATAGGTTCTGGAGATCTGATACTCCCTATATATTCCCTATACCCTCCCTATAAGGTCCCTCGAAACTCCCTATACCCTTTAAGTATCACTTGGTTCACATAGAGTACTGCTCCTATCCACAGCATGGAATAACATACGCTGTTCTACTTCATGCTATCCTGAATGTCATTGATGACACACCAAAAAAAAACCGTCCCGGTTCCGGAACGGCTTAAAAACTAATGTGCTTAAGGTGCTACCTTTTCTTGTATTTAGCGATCAGATCTGATACGGAGGATCGACGCAGGTATTCCGGATTCAACTCTGTGAATACCCGGATCTTTGAAGGGGAGGACTTTAGTGCCTTCTCCAGCTGAAGCATCCCTTCCTTGGATTTTCCAAGCTCTATCAGTAATGCCGCCTGGTAATAGCGAAAGTCTGGCTTATCTCCACAATGCTCTCTGGCCACCTCAATCTGCGTGAGCGCTTCGTCGTAGTATCCTGCCAGATACAATCCCTTGATCAGTGCAACCCAGGTCGTTTTATTACCTGGTTTCAACCGAACTGCATTCAAATAGCAAACAAGCGCTTCTGACATTACATCCAGCTCCATCAGGCAATTGCCGATAGCAAGGCAATACGCCGCGTTATCTTTATTCAGATGCAGTGCTACAGAATATGCTTTTACAGCCTTTTCCCACTGCTTTTCCCGGGCATACGTCTCACCGATCTTGAAGAAAATAGAGTCGTCTTTAGGACTTAACTGGGAAGCCTGACGATAGAAATGCCTGGCCCTCGTAAAATCCTTCTGTTTCTCCCAGCAATAACCAATGGCCTCAAAGATTACATCTTCCGGCTTGGCAATCTCCAGATGTTTTTCCAGTACTTCAATAGCCTTCTCATACCACTTCAGACGCATGTAGGCATCAGCCATGTTACGGTAGGCAAATTCAAACTTCTCATCAATAGCCACGCAAAACTCATAGGCATCGATAGCCTTTTCATATAACTTCAATCCCTGGTAGGCCGCTCCCAGATTAAACCAGGCCAGCGCATTGTAAGGATCATCTTCTGTTACCTGAGTATGCAAGGCTACGCTCTCTTCATTCCTGTTAGTAAATTCAGCCCAGAAACAAATCTTCTGCAAGGCTTCTTCATTTCTTCTGTCTATTCGCAGAACGCGTTTCAAGGTATCAAATACAGCATCGAATTCTTCGCACTCGTCATAAACATCAGAAAGCTCAAGCAACAACTCAATCTTCTCTTTCCCGGCAAAATCCTGCGACCTCGATTCCAGCAACGCGGCTGCCTGATCATATTTAAACTGACCAAGCAGGATATCAGCCCGAAGCAGAACGGCGTCAAGATTACTCTGATCATATTGTTCCATCTCGTCCAGAACTTTCAGCGCCTGGCCATACTTCTGAGCCTGAGTAAGAATCTCTGCACGAAGCAATAAAATGGAAGCGGAAAAAGGATAGTAAGTGCGGGCTATATCACAGGCAAGTAAAGCTTGTTCCTCATTGCTGTTCTGGAAATAATATTCGATGATCTTTTCAAAGTCCTCCTCGTCCATCATTCCGGAGGCTTCTCCCTGCTTCACCTGTTCGTAGCGTTTCAGCAGATCGTCCATCGAATCCCACTCTTCATCCAGATAATCGTCATCAAACATACCGACCTGTTTTTACCAAAGTTAAATAAAATAACATGCCACTTAAACCACTCATTGTTAAGGCGCTGTCAAAATGCACAGCTTATCAACATCAGCAAAATTACGCTTGACAAAGTGCTGAAAATTGTTGTATCTTGACTTGTTTGGCCAAATTGAAGTCACAACATCTAATGGCCGCTGTCTTCTGTTACCGGTAGTATGTAGTCATAGGTTGAATCCTGATCCCGCACTTTCACAGGAATGCCTCCTTTTACGACTTCAAATATTCCAGGATCATAACCTTCTCCATAGACGTAATAATCGCCGTTTTTCAGGTTCGTAAAAATGGCCTGAGGCTTACCGTCAATCAGGGACACCTTCATGGAATCATCAAATTCTTCGACCGCATCAAGCGTGTTGTAAGCTATGTACACCATACAACTGTCGATGTAGGCAGAATGATGCTGAGTGGTGAGTTTAAGTGTAGCTGTACCACCTTTCCCTGCATCCAGTTTCGGCTCTTCGTTCTTGTCCTTTTCGCAACTGGCAGACAGTAGCACAGGAACCAACATCAAAAAACTTAACTTCTTCATAGATACCTCTTTTTATAGATTGACTACTTACATAGACGATAAATCAGTTGCCGACGCTGGTAACGCTGACATTACTGGGCGCACTTTCATTCCACAAACGGTCAAGGGCTGTGACCACATAGTAACTTCTTTTAAAACCTGATGCCTTATCATCGAGAAATTCCGTCTCGGTTGTCAATGCGATAATTCTATCATTGCGATTCAGATCTACGGTTTCGTCGTTATTAAACCGGTAAACAGCGTAACGAAGTGTTTCCCTGCCTGGATTAGCAGCTTCCCAGCGCAGAATTGTCCCCTTACCTGAGGGGATGCTGCGAAGTACTGGTGGTTGCGGTGGAACACTGTCAATCCAGGCCATGGTTGGGGGAAACGCGATGTATCTGTTGAAAGCTTGTATGCTGTCTTTGAGAGAAGAACGGATCTTATCAAAGCTGGAGGTGCTGTAAAACACATAGCCGGGATTCTTTGTATTCTCTCTGATATCACGAAGTTGTTTCATCAACTCTTTTGGAGAATTCCAGGGTGGCTTCACTGCATCTACCATGCGGTATACCCCCAGACCATAATACATATGACGGTTATACTGGTGCAACTCCCACCAGGGCCGAAGAATCTCAAAGGCTACGAGGCGATGGTTGTGCTCCCAATACAATTGAGGAAGACAATAATCCACCCATCCCTCTTTCTGCCAGAGCAAGACATCCGCGTAGAGATCATCGTAGTTCGTCTGCCCCCCGCGTGTCTTCGATCCCTCCGGATCCTTATCGGCATTCCGCCAGACACCAAACGGACTGATGCCAAACTTTACATACGATTTTTCTGATTTGATATTGCGGCTGAGCGCCGAAACAAAAAGATTCACATTATTACGCCTCCAGTCATCGCGATTCTCAAAGTCTCCACCATACTTTTTGTAGCTGGTAGCATCACCAAATTCCTGGCCTGCTACCCGATACGGATAAAAGTAGTCATCCATGTGCACAGCATCGATATCATACTTTTTCACGACCTCCATGATCACACGGATAACATACTCTCTCGCTTCCGGAATGCCAGGATCAAGAACGGTTTTACCCCCATAATGGATCAGCCAGTTTGGGTGTTTACGTGTAACATGTTCTGGTGGGTTCGGATTCTTCCGGCTATCGGTAAGCACCCTGAACGGGTTAAACCAGGCATGAAACTCCATATTCCGCTTGTGTGCTTCCCGGATCATGAATTCCAGAGGATCATAGTAAGGGAAGGGTTCCCTGCCTACCTTGCCCGTGAGAAAACGGCTCCAGGGCTCAAAAGAGGACTCATAAAACGCATCCGCCACCGGACGAACCTGAACGATGACTGCGTTGCAGCCCAGATACTTCAGCTGATCCAGCCGGGCGATAAATTCCTGCTGTTGCTGAACCGCAGGCAATCCGGGCCTGGAAGGCCAGTCTATATTTGAGACCGTGGCGATCCAGCCTGCCCGCAATTCCCGCTTGTTAGCCTGAGCAGGTTGCAGATTAAAACACAAAAATATCAGTAATAAAGAAAGGATCTGAATACGCATAGTGGTAGAAGGGCGGAATTGTAGTACCTGCCAGGACAAAAATAGGGTAATAAAAAAATAGCCTGCAGCGTCTGCTCCCTGGTCAGTCAACCTTTAAACAAAAGAGGTTAGCCGTTGGTTTGCGGCTAATTGCGCGTGCTATGTGCGGTGGTTCTTCTCAGTACACGCCAAAAACATCTCCCATTTCGTTGGTTCCCCAGCTCTTACGGTTTTCCTTTTTTGATGCTTTTTCCATCTTTTTCAACTGCTTCTGGTTCTCACGCATCCATCGTTTCTCATCTTCCTTTCTGCGTGCAGTCGAAGCGTCACGGTTCTTCACTTGCTTTCTTAGTGCTTTCCTGTTCTGTTTCCGGTGCAACCTTTTTATGGCACGGGAATCGTGCTGGTCCGCTGTAAAGGACGGACCCAGATGGGGCTGTGCGACTGCTTCAGAACCCTGAGTACTGAGTAGAAGCCAGCTGAACATTGCAGTAAACAGTGCATGTCTCATTGATTTTGCCTTTAATTAATCCTAAAGTATAGCTGCTCCATTCTTACCAAATTACCATAATTCCGAAAAAACAAGATGTTAAAATGATGCCATTGACACCACTGACAGCCACCGAATCTGTCCGGAGAAGGCAGATTCCCTAATTTTGTGCCCAGTTGCTGTCAAAGCTCACACATATCATCTTTACTGCAGGGCTGTGTTTTCTGATCGTTTTTGGTAATACTGCGAAGGAATTCCTGCATCTTTTCACCGGACATGAGGACACGGCTTGTGAGCACCATGGGCCGGAAGGGCATCTCGCTTTTGAAAAGGAACACCATCATTGTGAGTTTCTCAACTTTGTTCTGGCCGACTTCTGCCAGGACACACCTGGTTTCAGACTGACGCAGCCAGCACGCTTGTTCCCCCGGTTTGCCGTGGACATTTCCGCTGCACCCATCCGGGACATGCAAATTGGGGAACGCTCACTGAGGGGGCCGCCTGCCTGTGGATGATTCAATGACACGGGTTCCAGGGCCGTAGCCCTGTATTTTCACATTTATACTATAATAGAATGAAACGCGTTGGGATAGGCATAGCGTTACTGCTTTGCATATTACCCGCTGTGGGAAAGGGTCAGCCTGCCTGTTTGCACACGCTGAAGCTGACATTTGTTGAGACACATAATTTTTCACCTGTGTATCCGGCCGTGGTTTACTTTGATGAGCTACACCGCAGCCTCGAAACCGATGAATCTGGTGTTATCATCCTCGACAGCCTCTGTGAGGGCAGCTATACCCTCCATGTGCATGGTGCGGGATTCAAGGAAAAAACTGAAACCATCGTTGTAAATGGTAGTGCATCGCTGCGAATTAAAGTGGACTATGAAGATCATAGTCTCCATGAAATCACTGTGACAGGAGAGCGGACCCAGACGCTGCTTCAGTCGAAGGATGTACTGAATAGCTCGCAGCTACAGGCAGCAAGTGGTAAAACCCTTGCCGATATGCTGCAAAGTCTGAGCGGTGTGACAGTGGTCGGCAACGGTGCTACTATCTCCAAACCCGTGATCCATGGCATGTCGGGCAACAGGATTGTGATGCTCAACAATGGCATCCGACAGGAGGATCAGCAATGGGGAGGTGAACATGCTCCTAACATCGATCCGTTTCTTGCAAACTCAGTGACCGTATTGAAGGGCGCAGCGAGTGTCCGGTATGGAATGGATGCGATTGCGGGTGTCGTGCTCGTAGAGCCGGAACCGATAAGTGCGGAAAAAGGCTGGGCCGGCGCAGTAAACCTTGCGGGCTTTTCTAATAACAGAATGGGCGTGGCTTCCGCCATGGCGGAGCATACGTTTAAAAAGGTGCCCTCCCTCGGCTTCCGGGTACAGGGAACTTTTAAAAAAGGTGGCAATTATAGAATTCCCGGCCACTGGGTAGCGAATACCGGTGTAGAAGAACATAATTACTCTGCCTCACTGGTATACCGGAAACTGCATTATGGAGGCGAGGTCTTCTACAGCCGTTTTAATACCAGCCTGGGCTTATACCGGGGCTCACATACCGGCAATCAGGAAGACCTTATCCGGGCCATCACCAGCCCTGACCCTCTTGTGGCATCGGACTTCAGTTATGCTCTGGCGCGGCCGCGCCAACAGGTGCAGCATGATCTGGTCAAAGCCAGATTGTACGCCGATAATCGTTACGGTATCTGGAATCTGATCTATGGATACCAGAGAAACTTCAGGCAGGAGTATGATGTGCTGCGATCTGAAAACGGGCGCGCCCAACTCAACCTGACGCTCCAGACACATACACTCAACCTGAACCTCGATCACAAAGCCCTGGGCGGGTTTAAGGGACAGATAGGCCTCGATGGTATTTTCCAGGACAACAGCTTTGCAGATGGTGACCGTCTGTTTCTGCCAGGGTATCAAAGTGCCGGCGGTGCCGTCTACTTCGTCGAAAGATATACCCGTGACCGTTGGAAGGCTGAGGCAGGGCTGCGTTATGATCACAGGTTTTACGGTGTCTATAACCATGAGGGGAGCAGCCAGGAGCCCGTCTATTACAAATACAGTTATAATAATGCTTCCGGAACGGCTGGTTTTAGCTATCTGCCCAATGATCGTTGGGAATGGGTAATAACGCTGGCCAACGCCTGGAGGGCACCTCAGGCTAATGAGCTGTTCAGCGCAGGTCTGCACCATGGGGCAGCGCGCATAGAGCTGGGAAATAAAGAGCTCAAACCTGAAAAGTCATATAGCGCCAGTGTTGAAACCCGGTTTCGCGAAGGCGATCGATTAAAGCTCGATCTTGTATTGTATAGTCAACTGATCAATGACTATATCTATCTGGAGCCTGGTGGAGAATTGCTGACCATCAGAGGCTATTTCAAAACCTTCAACTACAGGCAGACGGATGCCTGGTTGAATGGTGCCGACCTCACTGTTCAGTATCGCTGGGCAGCCCGGTGGCAGTCGGTACTGAAAGCCTCAACGGTCTATGCGCACGACCGTAAACAGAAAGACTGGCTGATTCTGATGCCGGCAGACAGGTTCTCCTTCAATACCCGGTTCGAGCCTTCTTCCCCCAAGCGATGGAATGAACCGTTCATCGAACTCAGTAGCAGCTATGTCTTCCATCAGAACAGGATTCCGGAAAACTTTGATGACATAGACTATCCTCGACCACCAAAGGGATATTTCCTCCTCGGTGGCGCAATTGGAACAGGAGTACGTTTCGGACAGCAGCCTGTCTATCTCAGCCTGTCAGCTACCAACCTGCTGAATGTGCAATACAGAGATTATCTGGATGCCTTCCGATATTTTATTGACCAACCGGGTACGAATCTGGTACTTAGGATCAGAGTACCCTTCAATTTTAAAAATAACATTTAAACATCTGAGACAATGAGAAACAGTTTTATTAAAGTCCCCGTATTGATTGCGACGATTGCAGCAAGCTTTTCAGCCTGTAAAAAAGATGATCCTCCAAGACCAGTGGAGCAGGAACTGATCACAACCCTGAGATTGATGGTGAATGATAACGGTTCCATTCAAAGTTTTGATTACCGGGTAGAGAATGGCTTCAACAACAGTTCCCAGGGCAGCATTCATATTGATACCATTGTGCTGGCACCACACACCAGCTATACCGTAGATACCAGGGTGCTGAACGAGAAAGAGAACCCGATGGAAGATATTACCCTGGAAGTGATCGATGAAAAAGACGACCACTTGTTCCTCTATCGCTCCAACCCTGCTTCAGGCGCCGGTTCCATTGTCAGCACCGGTGGAGATGTTGACGGCAACGGAGATCCGTTTAATCAGACGATCTCGTTCACGACCGGGGCACCAGGATCTGGAACACTCACGGTCTACCTGATTCATGAACCTACTGATAAGGCAGGCCTTACCCCTGAACAAACTGGTGGCGAAACGGATGTACAGGCTGTATTTCCGGTGAAGATCCAGTAACGCTGGGAATCAATAGATTAAAAAACCGGGTGTAAAAAAGCACCCGGTTTTTTGTTGTTCGTCGAATGACACGTCAGAGCAACTCCCTGATTGCAGTCACCAGTTCTGCTCTTGTGATGGGCACACCTTTGATCTTGTTGTAACCCCTGGCATCCACGAGATATTTATCGCGAATGATTTTGATCAATTGGCCATTGTTGATTTCCGGGATCAGAACCTGGCGATAATTGCTGATGATCTCACCGAGGTTGCGGGGGAAGGGGCGGATATATTTCAGATGCGCGTGGGCCACAGCCAATCCCTGGTTCTGTAGCTCAGCTACAGCGCTTTTGATGGCTCCGTAGGTAGAACCCCATCCCAGAACAAGGACATCGCCTTTTTCCGGACCTGAGTCCAGCGTCTGCAGGGGAATATATTCGGCGATCCTTTCCACTTTTGCCTCCCGTATCTTCACCATGTGCTGGTGATTCTCCGGATCATAGGATACATTGCCTGTAACATCCTCTTTCTCGAGGCCTCCGATCCTGTGCTCCAGTCCGGCCGTACCCGGAACGGCCCATGGACGTACCAGCTTTTCATCACGCAGGTAGGGCATGAACTTGCTTTCCTCAGGATCAAGTCCGGATTTGAAGTTGACCTCAATGGCTGGCAGGTCTTCGGATTGCGGAAATCTCCAGGGCTCAGCGCCATTGGCTATATAACCATCACTCAGCAGTATAACTGGGGTCATATGCTGAACAGCGATCCTGACAGCCTCATAGGCTGCATGAAAGCTGTCGCTGGGAGTGGAAGCGGAGATGACCGGCATGGGACATTCGCCGTTTCTTCCATAGTAGGCCTGGAGCAGATCGGACTGCTCTGTCTTTGTGGGCAGACCTGTTGAGGGGCCCCCACGTTGGATGTTTACAATCAGCAATGGGATTTCCAGCATCACCGCCAGACCCATAGCCTCTGTTTTCAGCGCCATACCGGGACCGGAAGTTGTCGTTACACCGAGGGATCCGCCATAGGAGGCGCCGATAGCTGCCGTGATACCGGCTATTTCATCCTCTGCCTGAAAGGTGCGGATATTAAAGTTTTTATGCCTTGACAGTTCGTGCAGGATGTCCGAAGCGGGAGTGATGGGGTACGTTCCGAGGAACAGCGGCAGGTTAGATTTCTGAGCGGCAGCAATCAATCCATAGGAGAGTGCGACGTTTCCTGTGATGCCCCGGTAGGTGCCTGGAGGAAGTTTCGCCTTTTCCACCTCATATCGGCTGGTGAAAGCTTCGACCGTATCGCCATAATTATATCCTGCCTGTAGGGCCCGTACGTTGCTATCAAGTATCTCAGGACGCTTCCCGAACTTCTCTTTGAGGAAGTTCACGGTGCTGTCCATATCGCGGTTGTAAAGCCAGTAGAGGAAGCCCAGGACAAACATGTTTTTGGCGCGGTCCTTCTCTTTAGTACCTAATTGAATGTCTTTCAATGCCTCCCGTGTGAGCCTCGTGATATCCATCTTGTGGAGCTCGTACTGCTGCAGGGAGTTATCCTCCAAAGGATTCGCTCCGTCCGGGTAGTTGGCGAGACGGAGATTCTTCGCATCGAAACCATCAGTATTGGCAATAATGATTCCCCTGGGCTTCAAAGACCGGAGATTCACTTTCAGTGCTGCTGCATTCATAGCAACGAGGACATCACAATTGTCCCCTGGTGTGAACACCTGCTTACTGGAGAAGCGAAGCTGGTAGCCGCTGACGCCGGGTACTGTACCCTGTGGTGCACGGATCTCTGCCGGGAAATCAGGAAAAGTAGAAAGATCGTTACCGATCAGGGCTGTATTGTTGGTAAACTGGGAGCCGGTCAACTGCATACCATCACCACTATCGCCTGCAAACTTGATGACTACGTCTTCGACTACCCTTGTTGGAACTGACATATATTATAATGTTCAAATAACCGGTCTTCAACCGGGGTCCGCAAAGTTAAGCGATTTGACAGAGGGCAAATGTGAGTAATGTCAGTACAATCGTTAAAAAAAGGAAATAAGCTAATCTAGAATGGTTGCCTTTAGGAACCTAATTTGCTCGGAAGTAGAAACAGGCTCTAAAACTATTATAGTATCAACTTGTTGTTGTTTAAAAGAAATAGCGGCAACGTTTCCTTGATGGAAGCTCAATCTATTGATTTTCCCTGTAGAATCTATTATTATATTTTTTGAAGAGTTTCCTGAGGACAAATAACGATGATATGCGATCGGAGACAGTACAAAAAGTACATTTTCCCTATTAGAAAGAGTTGTTACTACTTCCTTTACACAGCCAATGCAACCTTCGTCAGCTACGAGAATGAGTAACCGTATTGAATCAACATTTTGAAGTTTAAAGCCCTGCAAATATTGATTTATGTAACGTGTTTCTTCCTCATATCTTTCATGGATTACCGGATCCGCATTTTTGCAACTGGATACACCTACACCCAACAACCCGAACAACAGAAACATTTTAGTAAGTCCATTTTTCATAAGCGAGTGTATCGGTAGCGAAGGTTCCCAGATAGGCCACCCCATCGCTGGTAAAAAAGCTGCCCAAATGATATCTACCAACATTTCCTAAATTCTTTACAGCCAGTAATTCTCCTCCGCTGTCAATAGCAAAAACGGTGAGTTCTTTGTCGTGCCAGGTACTCCGTTCGAAATGATTTGACTCGCTTTCTACCCGTGAGACTTTGAAAATCAGAAAATGATCGCGACTGGAGTCATAAAGGAGCTTCACATATTTCTCAGCACCAAGTTCATACCGCATTATATATGTATAACTCATAGTGCTATCAATATTTACAGGGGACAAGTTGTTTGGCGTAATTGAAAGTTCTATTGTAGTCGTTTCCCTATTTTCGCAATTGTAAATATACAGAATAGGCTCTGCACTGAAAACGTAAGCCATTTTTCGGGAATCAACTTTTGTTGCTATAGGATAAAATTCATTCCAATATTCGGATCTATAAACCTCGGGGAAATGACCAAAATGCTGTTCGATTACAATAGACGAATCTACAATAGAACAATATTTCAAAATATTCGAATTGAAATATTCCTTTCTCTGTTGCGGGATTCCTATGTTCAGATTCGGAATCGAATAAAGAAATAAATGTCCCGTCGAATCGATTTCTAGTGGGAAGTAAAGAGGGGCTAAAACATCATTTGTTTCACAAGAATAGACTTTTACGACGCCATTTTCGTGAATGTGTATTTCATTCGATTCCTTCGGCAATACATTGACTTTCTTGTCAATATAACTAAACGAGAATTTGTCGTAGTAATTTGACGACGTCTTGTATGAATCCAATAATTCTCCGCTGGTACTGTAAACCGAAAATGAATTATTAATTTTTGAAAACGTCGATATCTTTCCTCTCACTGGACTAACTGTCCAAAAATCACTTCGTGTTAAACCTTTGAAAGGTATCATAATCATACCCTGGTTTTTAAAGGTTTTGTCTGATCCACCGCAACAACTAAGAAAAATGAAAATGCAAGTAATTAAATATACGCAAGCACTGTTGGAGAATTTCATCTTTAAAGATCGCAAACAATAATTAGGAATATGAAAAGGGGCTGTACGAAAACAATACAGCCCCAATGAACTATCAACTCTTTGCAGGCACCACATAATCTGGCTTGCCAACAGCTAGATCTTCTACACTTCCAAATAGAAACATTGTAATATTAGGATCTGACCCGGAAATCACCATTTCTACATTGTGAGTTCCAGATTGCATTATTGCTAAGTACTCGGATGTCATACCTAATTCATCAGCAATTTCCAATCCAACATCAGTGTTGAAAAAATCAGCAATGCCACTAGCAGTCCCGTCGTTTTGAATTACTGCGACAAAAGCCGCCAAATTCGATTCCTTTACAATAAAGTCTGGGAGACAATTCGTAGGGGGTGAGATACAATCCTCCATTGCTAAAATGAAAGTCCGATTCGCACCATTGGTAAATCCAATTGCTGCAGACGTCGACGAATGTTTTGTCTCTGTTACACTTTGATCTCCCTTCGTACAAGAAGAGAAAATAGTAACTGACAGAACTAAAGCCACAAATGCATTTTGTTTCATTTGTTGAATTTTTAGGTAGTGCCTACTCTTACCCTTTTCGGCTTCCGGCTGCTTACTCTTCAGGATTTTCAGCTTAGCTCCTGTAACGTTACAATTACTAAGATATATACATTATCCTGAAGTATACAGTTCAGTTGTTAACGTTTAGTTAATTTTAATTTTATCATTTCTCAGGTTTGAAAGGCAACCTTGACATTGACATGACGCTCGACAGGAAAGTGAGCAATTCCATCTATCAGGAAAATACACTTATTGTAATACATGATAGAAATCATAGCCTGGAAGCCATTCTTCACGGAGTTTTGACCTCAAAATATTCCAAATGGCTACACATTATTATGATATCACCGTTGACTGGAAAGAAGGAAGGATCGGTACAATGAGCTCTTTAGCGCTTCCGGGCGAAATGAGTGTGGCAACACCCCCGGAATTTCCGGAAGGTGTCCCGGGAATCTGGTCGCCCGAGCACCTTTTTGTTGCTTCTATCAATAGCTGCCTGATGACGACTTTTCTGGCTATCGCAGCTAACTCAAGACTACAGTTCAGCGGATTCCGCTCAAAGGGTACCGGAAAGCTCGAGCAGGTGGAGGGCAAATTTGCCATCTCGGAAGTAACCCTCGAACCCGCAGTGACAGTAGGCAGCGAGTCGGAGGTAGAGAAGGCACTCAGAATTCTGCAGAAAGCAGAGGCTGCCTGTCTGATCTCCAACTCTGTGAAATCGAAAATGATTTTCAAACCTGAAGTGAAAGTTTCGGCTGATTAAGTGGGTTTGTCTTCAGAAGGGAGGGGCAACCGGATAAAGAATTCAGTCCCGGAACCTTCCTCAGTTTCAAACCAGATCTTTCCCTTCCAGAATTCGACAATCTTTCTGGTCATGGCCAGGCCTAAACCGGTTCCGGAACCCTTTGTAGTGAAATAAGGGCTGAATATCTTTCCAATGGCTTCTTTGGAAATCCCCGATCCATTGTCCCTGATGGTGATCAGCGTCTGGTGTTCATCTACCTGTAAATTCACCCGGACCCAACCTTCCCTGTCCTCAGGAATGGCCTGGATGGCGTTCTGTATCAGGTTGTTGAACACCCGAAGCAATTGACTTTTGTCGGAGGTGACCAGCACCTTTTCTCTGGTGCCTGTGAAGCTGACCTGAACAGCACTGTTATTCTGGTGCAGTTCGACGGCTTTGTGCAGGAGTTCGTTCAACTCCAGTGCTTCCGGTTTGGCGACAGGCATTCGTGCGAAATCAGAAAAAGCCGATGCGATGTGCGTAAGGTTATCGATCTGCTCAAGGAGAGACTCTGCAACAGTTCCTGTCAATTGCTCCAGTTGAGGGTGATGATTCTTCAATGCCTGTTGAAGGTACTGTAGGTTGAGTTTCATAGGTGTGAGCGGGTTCTTGATCTCGTGGGCTACCTGTTGTGCCATCTCACGCCAGGCAGATTCCCTTTCACTCTGCGCCAGCAAGGCCGCATTTTCTTCCAGCTTCCGGACCATTCGGTTGTATTCCCGAACCAGTTGTCCTATTTCATCATTGTACGGCCATTGAAGGGGTTGGTTTTCTCCATGCAGACTGAATTGTTCAAATCTGTCGATGATGATCTGCAGGGCTCCTGTGAGCCAGCCGGTGATGAACACTGCGAGCATACTGGAGAGCAGGAATATCAACGCATAAAGATTTATCAGCGCCACCAATATGCTGGATATCTGATAATTCAACTCCCTTTCCGAAGCAAAGAAGGGTATGTTGACATAGCCTATTGTGAAACCCGCCTCATTTCGCACCGGTGTGTATCCGGAGAGATACTCCAACTTCCCGATCCGTTCATCCTGTATCAGTTGCGGCTGCCTTGCTGTTGTCAGCGCGTAGTAACCTTCCGGATCCATAATCCGGGCCAGAATGGCCTTATTGTAAATGGCCTCCTGTGAGGTCGCTGTTAAAGAACCGTAGACGTCATAGATATTAATGTCGATCGCCTGACTGGAAGCCAGATCAGAAAGCCAGTTCCTGAACACGGAAGTCTGTGTCGCTTTTCCGAAATGAAATGCGTCCTGTCTCACACGTTCATTTTTGAGAAACTGTTGTAATGAACGGTCAACCATCTGGAGGCCTGATTTGATACGCGCTCTGTTTGATTGTTCATACCGGGCGATAAAAAACCAGATGGTGACCGCGCCGATAACGACGAAGGAGATGAACACCACACCCAGCATGGCAAGGTGAATTCTTCTCCTCAGCGTCAGATGCAGCAGCGTTATGGCCGGCCCCCGGCCGTGCAGGTAATGAAAGTATATCCTGAAAAGGAAGGTTACTACAGCAAAAAGGATAAGTGTCCCGAGTATATAGGAGCACAGGGTTATCAGGCGCAGCACAGGGTTATACGCCTCGACGATGACGACAGTGGTAGTTCCGTTTACCTGGTAGTAGCGCGCAGTATAATCTTCCGAGATGATCTTTCTGAAGCCGTCGGCATCAACCGTATCAGCGAGATAGGCTGGAAACGGATAGTCAAAGGTCTGCGTGACCAGCATCCTGTCCTGGTACACGGCATAACTAAATTCACGGCTGGGCGTCAGCTCTTCGGTGCGTCCCGGCTCAAGCAGTTCCGGATACACAGAGGTGCGGAGCGTATTACTTCTGCTGATGTCGATAAATACGTAGCCCTTCAATTCACCCGTATCATCCTTTACCGGGATAGTGGCGAGATAGAATCGGGACTGAGACGGCTGATGCAGATAAAAAAGATAGTCACTAACACTTGTACCGTTATCTGCCACTTCGGCCAACCGGTTATAACTGGTAGTATCGGTATTGAAGAGGGGCTTGCCGGCTTCATCGAAGAGGAAGACCGTGGAAACATACCTGTTGAGCGGCCCCTGTAGATAAGAGGAGGAAAGGTGCCTGTCAACCAGCATCCGGGTATCAGCCAGTGGTGAATCCAGATATCCCCGGACCAGCTCATCTTCGCTGATGAGGAGTGTGAGATCAGAGAATAAAAACTCCAGAACCCGATCCGGTTGCTTGATTGCCTGACGGGCAAACCGCTGCCGTTCCTGCCTTTCCTTCCTGAGCGTAAAATGGTTCACCGCCATCGTGGCAAAAACCGCGATGAATGCAGCCAGAAAGATCATCCGGGGGGCGAATAAGCCAGCACCCCTGTTATAGGCTATCAGGTCGAGAAGGCCTGCAAGTAAAACCAGCCAGACGACTGCCCAGATCTGGTATGGTGGTACTTCCGGAACTTCCGGCAATAGAACGAGGAGGCAGACGGCTGCCAGCAGCAGATAGCGGTGCCAGGGTTTGAGCACCAGCTTTCGCAATCTGCCGTAAATAAGAAAGATCAGCAACGTCGTGACACATGCCAGAAGTGAGACCGCAAAAAGACCTGCTACTGTCCGGGCGCTGATCGAATAGAAATTGCTGACATCGAAACTGATCTTTGAATTGTTAACGAGGTTGCTAACCAGATCAGCGGAACCAAACGCCGCTACCGCTAACAACGCAAGGTAAACCACTATTGCGAACAGCCTCTTTGTTCTATGGCGGATGGAATGATTATGGGTCAGCGGCGACCAGCTATTGAACATGACGGTCAGCCAGAGGATCCCGAACAAGTCGAGTATCAGGTGCCCCAGAGAGGGCAGGAACATACTGGAAGCATAGAGCCTTGGGGAAAACAACAGCAGTTCGTCAAGGTGGAAAGGCAATCCAAAAAAGAAAACCGCTGACCGGAATATGAGTATGGCTGCTGCCACGGTAGCCACACCCATCAGGCCACCATGGCGTCTGGCAAGATGGACGGCCAGAAGACTGATCCAGGATATGCTGATAATCAGGACGAGGACCATGCAGACCAGCATGGCAGTTGAAGGTATCCATCCGGGGAGCGTATCGATATCGAATTCCAGATAGAACAAATGCTCCCCTTCAGCATTGATGACCGGATAACGGTCCGGGCCTGCAAGGGATACCACGCGGGTATCCAGAGGGACGGAGGACGAAGCGGCAAAACCGGAACGCAGATATTCGTTTTCCAGGGGATAATGGTAGACGACCGGATAGAGTACCACAATGGTTCTGCTGGAATCCAGAGATAGGCATTGCTTCAGGTAGATACCATTCTGCTCGAAGAGTGTAAACACCTCAGCAGCAGGTTGATTACAGGCCGTTACAACAGCATTACTGTTCCAGTAAACCAGGGTATCTCTATTGAAACCATAAATGAAAAAAGGCTGATCGGAAAGGAGGGACACCTCGTGATCCGTCAATAAGCCTTCGTACATATGTGAGAACAGATCCTCTCTGGAGCGGAGGGCATTGAAGGCCGACGAACGCTGGATCAGATCTTCGGAAACGGCTGTTACGAGGGCGGCTGGTTTCAGCTCCTGTTTTTCCAGCCAGGCCCAGCCGGCCAACCCCGCCCAGCCCAGAACTGTCAGGAGCAACCATCCCCAATATGGATATTTTCTAAACAATATTATTCTGATGCTTTGGCGCTATTCCATAGTTCATCCATTTCCTGCAGACTGAGGTCGTGCAGCTTCTTACCCTGCGCTTCTGCCATTGACTCGATCTGCTGGAAACGCCGGATAAATTTGCGATTCGTTCTTTCAAGTGCATTTTCCGGATCCACTTTTATGAAACGCGCATAGTTAACCAGAGCAAACAGCACGTCGCCGAATTCATCTTCCATCTTATCCTGCTCACCGGTTTCAACAGCTTCGAACAACTCGCCGAGTTCTTCTTCCACCTTTTCCCTGACCTGAGAGACCTCCTCCCATTCGAAACCTACCTGTTTGGTTTTTTCCTGCAGACGGAGTGCTTTGACAATCGCCGGCAGCGCCTTAGGTACACCGCTCAGAATGGACGCCTTCCCTTCCTTCAGCTTCAGCTTCTCCCAGTTCTGCTTCACTGTGGTTTCATCTTCCGCCACCACAGTTGAATAGATATGCGGGTGACGGGCCACGAGCTTGTTGCATACCGATTCGATGACCTCATCGAAAGTGAACTGTTGCTGCTCAGACGCGATTTTCGAATAGAAAACCAGATGGAGCAGGACATCACCTAATTCTTCCTTTATAGACGACCAGTTCTCTTCGGTAATGGCTCCTGTGAGTTCATATACCTCTTCCAGCGTCTGCGGACGAAGTGTCTGTATCGTTTGTTTCCGGTCCCAGGGACATTGCTCCCGGAGCTCATCCATGACACGTCTCAGCCTTTCTATCGATTGTGCGTATTCCATTCTAATGTTTGTTAAGATTCCTGCCAGCGATACCCGTCCGTGTTGATGCCAGCCAGTTGCAGCACCCTGGAGATCACGGTGTCCACTGCGTCTTCCAGTGATTGTGGCCGGCTATAGAAAGAAGGCGTGGCCGGACAAATAATACCCCCTGCCTCTGTGATTGCTGTCATGTTGCGAAGGTGGATCAGGTTATAAGGCGTTTCCCTTACGACACAGATCAGCTTTCGACGTTCTTTGAGCATGACATCTGCAGCCCTCGTGACCAGGTCGTTACTGATACCTGCTGCTATACGGCCGACCATTCCCATGCTACAGGGACAAATAATGAGTGATTGGTAGCTGGAGCTCCCGGAGGCGAAGGGAGCCATGAAATCATTCCGGTCCCAGGAGCGGAAAGAAAGCTTTCTAAAGTCACTGTTGGCCAGTTCATGTTCCCAGACGGTGTGAGCGTTGGCACTCCATACCACTCCAACCTCAGATACCTGTTCCTTTAACTGCTCCAATTTCAGCAATAAACGATGGGCATAAATCGAACCACTGGCACCTGTTATTGCTACCGCTACCTTCATCTTCAGATATAAAATACAATTAGATAATGCTTAACAAAGCTAACGGGAATTAGTCGTAATTTCGATGGATAGCCCCTTCCCCCCGGACTACAAACCTATGGAGACGGGATGCTGTCTTTAATCATTCAATTTAATTCAATGAAAAAAATACTGTTACTGATCCTGGCCCTGGTCACCATTTCGCCTGCTATAATGGCTCAGAAAAAGAGAAAAGCTGATAAAGGGGCCACCGAAATCAAGTGGATGACGCTGGATGAGGTGGAGGCTGCTATGAAGAAAAAGCCGAAGAAAGTTTTCGTTGATGTCTATACTGACTGGTGTGGCTGGTGTAAGGTGATGGATAAAAAAACCTTCAGCAATGCTAATGTGATCCGTTACATGAATGACAATTTTTATGCTATAAAGCTGAATGCAGAACAAAAGGACAGTATTCATTTCCAGGGCAAGTCTTACGGGTTTATGCCGCAGTACCGCGCCAACATGTTTGCCATTGAATTGCTCCGTGGACAGATGAATTATCCCTCAAGCGTGATCATGGAAGCAGGATTTCAGAACCCACAGGCGATTCCCGGCTACCTTGATGTTGCCACGATGGAGAAAGTGTTGAAGTACATCGGTGAGGATTTCTACAAGACCAAACAATATCCGGAATACGAGAAGGAATTTCAGTCTAGCTGGGCTGAGAACGCTTCACCTGCTCAGGGGACAGCGGCTCCTTAAGTTCCTTTACTATATGTTTCATATCTGTCTGGAAAAACCTGCAGACAGTCCGTAGCCCGCAGATCTCACATTTTGGTCTGCGGGCTACGCATATATAGCGGCCGTGAAGAATGAGCCAGTGATGTGCTTTATGAATGAGGCCGGAAGGGATGTGTTTAACCAATTGCTGCTCTGTCTGCAGGGGATTTTTGGCATTTGTCGTCAGACCAATCCGTGCGGCCACCCTGAATACATGGGTATCAACGGCCATGTTGGGCTGCCCATGGATGACAGAGGTGATTACATGAGCTGTTTTCCGTCCCACTCCCGGTAAGCGTTCCAGATCAGGGACATTATCCGGAATTACACTGTCAAATTCTTCTACCAGGAGCTTGGCCATTCCCATGAGGTGACGGGTTTTGTTGTTAGCAAAACTCACTGATCTGATCAAAGGGTTGATGTCTTCAAAAGCAGCTTCAGATAGTGCTTCCGGTGTGGGGAACCTTTCGAAAAGGGCCGGTGTAACCATATTCACTCTTTTGTCTGTGCATTGGGCTGAAAGGATCACCGCCACCAGCAATTCATAAGGGTTGGAATACATCAGCTCTGTTTCCGGTTCTGGCATGTGTTCCTGAAACCAGTCTATCAGGAACTGGAAGCGCTCTTTCCTGGTCATGAGACAAAGTTGGCTAAAAAAGACAGGTTTAGCCAGAGAATCAATTCAGCAAGCAGGGCAATATTCTATAATTCAGATAGCTTTTATATATTGTATGAAAGCCTTTTTCGTGAGTATAACGAGCCAGATCACCCTGAATTACCTATCGATGCTGGAAGGTGTACTTTTCCTGCTCGCCGGTGTTCTGGGTTATTGGATTGCCTTTCGTGCCCAGTTATCGGGCCAGTTAAACAGGGCACTCGCGTTTTTGTTGCTGATGGGCCTGTTGTTGAGGATCTACGGTGCGTCTGAGTTTTTCCTTCATCCCTGGGATGAGCGTTACCATGCGCTCGTCGCTAAAAACTTTCTGAATCATCCAATGATTCCAACACTCTACGATCGTCCCCTCCTGCCTTTTGAACCCGGACATTTTACGAACGCTCATATCTGGCTTTCCAAGCCCCCCCTACCGCTCTGGGCCATGTCCGTTTCAATTGCCTGCTTTGGAACGGGGAATGAGCTTTTGTTGCGGCTGCCTTCCATTCTGGTTTCTGTTGCGTCCATCTGGCTAACCTATAAAATTGCATCCGCATTATTTGATCAACGAGTGGCCTTTATGGCTGCTTTTCTCCATTCCATTCATGGCCTGCTCATCGAAAGCACGGCGGGAAGGGTTTCCTCAGATGTGGTGGATACGTTCTTTATATTCTTTGTAGAGCTGGCTGTCTATTCGGTGATCATCTCCAATAATAAGCCCCGGCAGGCTGTCTGGGTAGTCTTGTGCGGGGTTTTCACGGGTCTGGCCTTTCTCTCGAAATGGTATCCCGCATTGCTGGTGTGGCCGCTCTGGCTCGGTTACACGATTCATCGGCGACAGTTCTCTGCGGGACCGATCATCGGCAGGGGTATCCTGCTGGTGATGGCCACCTTAGTCGTTGCACTTCCCTGGTATATCTGGATCCGGCTCCAGTTCCCCGGGGAATTTGCTGACCTTCTCGAGGGGCTTCAGCAACCGATCAGGCAGGTGGTACAGGAACACACTGGACCACCCTGGTACTATCTGGATCAGATCCGGATGACCTTTGGAGAGCTGATATACCTCCCGGTTCTTTGGTTTCTGGTCCAGGGCATCAGAAGACCGTTTCCAAAACGAACCCTAATCAATCTCTGGTTCCTGATACCCCTTGTAATATTTTCAGCAGCTACCACCAAACGACCGACCTACCAGCTTGTCTTCGCACCAGCGCTCTTTATCATCTCAGCAGAATTCATCCTCCTCCTGTATGCGAACCGAGCCAGATTGAAGCCGGTGTTTTTGTTTCAACTGATCCTCGTTTTACTGATAGCCCTACCTGTCCGGTATTCCCTCGAACGACTGAAACCATTCCAGAGTAAGGACCGGAAACCGGAGTGGGCTATGGCGCTTAAGCAATTGGGCGGGACGGTAGGTGCGAACACCGTGCTGCTGAACTACAAAGCGCCTGTAGAGGCGATGTACTATACGGGAATGGTCGCTTACGAAGCACTTCCTTCCCCTGACACAATCAGGATGCTCCAGAACCGGGGCTTCAGCATAATGATCCAGGATGACGGATTACTACCTGAAACAGCAGCTCATTTGTCAGGAGTCCGATATATCCGGCTTCCGGCGCCTAACTGGTAAAATAAGCGCAAGAGCTGCCAGAGCAATAGATTTAGTATTTTTGCTACTTATAGAAAAAATAAACACAATGAATTCCCGTCGGAAACTGATTACACTTGATGAGTTTACTATCCAGGAAACCCGGAAGTTTCCCCAGGCGACTGGTGAACTATCTGCCCTGTTGCGCGATATAAGCCTGGCCTGCAAAATGATCAACAAGCAGGTATTAAAGGCTGGCCTTGTAGATATCCTTGGTAAACACGGCGCTACCAATGTACAGGGTGAAGAGCAGATGAAACTGGATATCTATGCAAATGAGACCCTGATCAGTGTTCTGGAGAACAGTAACGAATGTGCGGGCATTGCTTCTGAAGAAAACGACAGCTTTGTATGTTTCGGAGATGAGTTTTCTGTACACTCGAAATATGTGGTGCTGTTTGATCCGCTGGACGGTTCTTCCAATATCGATGTGAACGCACCAATCGGTACCATTTTTTCTATCTACCGTCGGGTGAGCGAACTCGGTAAGCCCTGTACTGAAGAGGATTTCCTGCAACCAGGTAACAAACTGATGGCAGCGGGATATGTGATCTATGGTTCAAGTACTATGCTGGTTTACGGGACTAAGCTTGGGGTGAATGGGTTTACACTGGAGCCATCCATTGGTGAATTCTGTCTTTCCCACCCCAACCTTCAGTGTCCGGCAAATGGCAAGATCTATTCTTTGAACCAGGGAAACAGCTCCAAATTTGATGATGGACTTCGCAGCTTCCTGGACTATTGTATGGAAGTGAACAAGGAGGAGGGGCGTCCGTATTCTCACCGTTATATCGGTTCTATGGTGGCGGATATGCACAGGACACTTATCAAGGGAGGCATATTCATCTATCCTGCTGACAAGAGCAACCCTAAAGGTAAACTGCGCCTGCAATACGAATGTAATCCCATGGCCTTCCTGATTGAGGCTGCAGGTGGCCTGGCTAGCTACGGAAGCGGTTTCATACTGGATATCGAACCACAGGAGCTTCACGAACGGACCCCTATATATATAGGTTCGAAAAATATGGTGGAGAAAGTATTAGAATTTAGCAGTAATTTAGAAGTTACTGGCTAGTTGCTGACATTGGGTTCATGCCGTGTGAAGCTGAGAAAGTGCAGCTAAACCCAGGATTGATGGACAAACCAAACAACAGGAGATATAGCGATACTTCTGATGTCGACAAAATAAATCAGGAAAACAATGAATATTTAAAGGCTGCCTTCGGGCAGCTTTTTTTATGTCCCGCTGGCACGGTTTAAACAGGTGAATGTTAACAGGTTTCCTAGTTCGAAACATTGTTTGTATTTTTCTCGCAAATGAATGAGTGAGCCGGCATGAGCAAAAAACCATATATCTCGCCCTCCTTTTCCTATGTGCCCCTGGAAGAGACTCTGGAGATTTTACCCAAGAAGAAACAGCTATTTATAGGTATACCGAAAGAGACATCTTTCCAGGAAAGCCGTATCGCGCTAACACCGGAAGCGGTTTCTGTGTTGGTAAACAATGGCCATGAGGTTGCGGTGGAGCATAATGCCGGTGAGGGTTCATTTTATTTCGACAGCGATTACAGTGAAGCGGGTGCCCGGATCGTATACGATAAAGCCGAATTATATAAAGCTACGACCATCATAAAGTCGGCCCCGGTCATTGAGGATGAAATTCATCTGTTGCAACCTAATCAGGTAGTGATTTCTCCTATTCACATGCCATTTCTGAAGGCAGAGATGCTGGAACAGCTCATGGCCAAGAAGATCATTGCCATTGCCTTCGAATCCATAAAAGACGATGCAGGAACCTACCCTATCGTCCGTTCGATGAGTGAGATTGCCGGAAGCTCCGCTATCCTTACGGCTGCGAAATACCTGAGTAATGTCCATAATGGTAAAGGAATTCTGCTCGGGGGTATTTCAGGAGTTCCTCCGGCGAAGGTTCTGATCATCGGAGCCGGAATCGTGGGTGAGTTCTCCGCCCGGACTGCCATGGGACTCGGTGCCTCGGTGAAGGTGTTCGATAATTCCATCTATCGCCTGATGCGGTTGCAGAATAACATCGGCAGGCGGTGTTTCACATCTGTGCTTGACCCGGTGACACTGGCTGAAGAACTGGCCAGTGCTGATGTAGCCGTGGGAGCGCTTAAACCCGTAAATGGTATTACACCTGTGGTGGTTTCAGAGGAAATGGTCAGCAATATGAAAGCGGGATCTGTGATTGTGGACGTGAGTATCGACCGGGGCGGCTGTTTTGAGACCTCGAGAGTGACGACCCATGAGAATCCGATCTTTAAGCGTTATGATGTGATCCATTACTGTGTCCCGAATATTGCATCGGGAGTTTCCAGGACGGCTTCAAGAGCGATTAGCAATGTACTTATGCCGATCATGGTTTCCTGCGCTGATATGGGAGGCATGGACGGCCTGATCCAGCAAAAAACAGGTATCCGTAATGGGGTTTATCTCTATAAAGGCTGTGTGACCAACGCCCCGATTGCCAAACGCTTCAACCTGAAATACACTGATCTTGATCTGCTGCTCGCTTCGCAGAGCTAAAAATATATTTGTCTATGCCCAACAACAGACTAAACAAAACAATAGCCGGTTACCATTTGCTGATGATCCTGTCTGCAGTGGACTATCGTGTCGGACCGGCTGAAGACAAGGTAATACGCGACTATCTGGTAGAAGAATTTCCATTTCGTGTTAACCTCGACCGGGAAATGGCGATCATCAGCAATCTGAGGCCCGAGGAATGGGAGGGTCACTTCCGGACGATGATGGACGATTTCTATGATGACGCTACTGAAGAGGAATGCAACAGCCTGATTCGCTTCGCTTTACAACTTACCAAAGCCGACAACGTGATTACCCGGGAAGAAAACAGGTATCTGAATATGCTTTTCGAAAGCTGGAGGCATGAGGCCTGATCCAGGCCTACAACCAGCTAAACTTATTGGTAGTTCCTCATCGGGGGTACCGATCTAGAAGCTACGTGCCCCGAGGACAAATAGCATGATCAATCCTGCGATAATTCTGTAGATACCAAAGAGACGGAAACCGTATTTCTGCAGAAAGCTGATAAACGATTTGATAGCGATCATTGCTACAATGAAAGATACCAGCGCGCCCACCCCAAAAGTTGCAAGATTACCCTCTTCCAGCATCATCAGCTCGTAGCCTTTCATATCCTGGCCATTTACCGACCAGTCTTTCAGAATCAGCGAATAGCCTGTTGCAGCAGCCATGGTTGGAACTGCCAGGAAGAACGAGAACTCGGCTGCGAGGCTTCGTGTGAGCTTTTGTTGCATACCCCCAATAATACTGGCTGCACTCCGGCTGACGCCGGGAATCATAGAGATACATTGCCAGAGTCCGATCATGAACGCACTTTTAGTGGTAATCTGAGGCTCCTCATGAACCGTGGGATTTTTGAATGCTTTGTCGATGAATAAAAGGACCACCCCACCCAGGATAAGGGAAATTGAAACCGTCAACGGACTTTCCAGAAGCGCCTCGATTGAATCGTTAAACAGGAAACCCAATACCAGGGCCGGCACAACCGCCACCAGCAACTTTACATAGAATTGCCATTTACTGAAGTCGAAGAATTTGCGCCAGTACAGCACGACCACACTCAGGATGGCTCCGAGCTGGATGCAGATCTCAAACAGTTTGGTGAATGGATCTTCCTGAATGCCCATGAAATAGGAGGCGAGGATCATGTGTCCGGTGGAAGAAACAGGCAGGAATTCGGTGATACCCTCTACGATGCCCAGGATGATGGCTTCAAAAATGGTCATGGGATGTTGATATACTTATGCGTTTGTAATGATAATTGCCAGGTTGGACTTTTTTGAATATAGTCGATAATCAGTGGAGTCATCTGGTCCCGCTTGCTCCACTCAGGCTGGAGGTAGCGCTTACAGTCTGCCGGGACCTTTGCTGCAAACTGCTCCGCCCATTGAAAATCGGATTTATTGTAAACGATGATTTTCAGTTCGTTTGCACTGGTCAGCACCTCGTCCAAAGGTGCTTTAAACTTTTTGGGAGAAAGTGTCACCCAATCCAGCTTTCCGCTGAGCGGACCGGAACCGGAAGTTTCTATATGTGTGCGGAAACCCGCTGCCTGCAGTGCTTCCGTAAGCGGCCCCAGGTCATGCATTGTCGGTTCGCCGCCTGTGATAACAGCAATTCGTCCGGGATGTGCAGATGCAAAGCTGACGAGTTCTTTAACCGAGAGCCTGCCATGGAGGGTTGCGTCCCAGCTCTCCTTAACATCGCACCAGACACAGCCGACATCACAGCCGCCCAGCCGGATGAAATAGGCCGCCTGCCCGGAAAAGTACCCTTCTCCCTGCAGTGTATAGAAGTGCTCCATTACAGGATAGCTATATTCCCGGCCGGTCATACCTGTGTTACGATTTATTGGCGGCAGCAAGCAGCGTGTTTTTCATCAGTCCACAGATCGTCATCGGACCGACGCCTTTGGGGACGGGTGTTATATAACTGCATTTGGGCGCCACCTGGTCAAAATCAACATCACCTACGAGGCGATACCCGCTCTTCTTCGTGCTGTCTTCAACCCGGTTAATGCCTACATCAATGATGATAGCCCCTTCCTTTACCATATCAGCGGTAACAAAACCAGGGCGACCGATTGCTGCTACGATCACATCCGCCTGAAGTGTCAGCTCTTTAAGATGCTTCGTTTTGGAATGGCAAAGGGTAACCGTTGCATTCCCGGGGTTGCCATTCCGCGCCAGCAAGACAGACATGGGAGAACCTACGATATGGCTTCTGCCGATTACCACGCAGTGTTTACCAGTAAGATCGATCTGGTAGTGCTGCAGCATGAGGAGGATACCGTAGGGTGTGGCAGGTAAGAAACCCGGAAGTCCCAGGAGCATCTTCCCCTGACTGATGGGATGGAATCCATCTACATCCTTTTCAGGATCGATCGCTTCGATGATCGCATGCTCTTTTATATGTTTCGGCAGGGGCAGTTGGACCAGGATACCGTCGATTTCCTGATTCTTATTCAGACGATCCACTTCCTGCAATAATTCCTCCTGCGTGATGGTTTCGTCCAGTCTGATCAGGGTAGAGCCAAAGCCCAGCTCCCCACAGGTTTTCACCTTGGAGCCTACGTAAGCCTCACTGGCGGGATTGTTGCCTACCAGCACTGCAGCCAGATGAGGTACCTTCCCACCTTTAGCCTTCTGTGCTTCGACTTCCTGTTTGATTTCTTGCTTGATATGTGCGGAAACCGCCGCTCCATCGAGGATTTGCATGGGCGCAAAGATAGCCGCTTCATTCCATTCCTTAAATTTGCATTCTTATAGGAATCCTGTGAAGAAACTCATCTACCTGCTGTCACTAAGTCCCGTTTTGACATTTGCTCAGCCTCAGGGCTATTATGATGACGCGGTTGGCCTGAATGGTCAGGCACTGAAAGCGGCGCTCCATCAGATCATCGATGATCACGACCCCATTGGCTATAGTGGCCTCTGGAATGCTTTCGAGGCTAGCGATAAAAAAAACAACGGCAAGGTTTGGGATATTTATTCGGATAAGCCGGGGCAGACACCACCTTATGAATTTACGTTTGTAACTGATCAATGCGGAGGCAATTCACCTAATACCGAAAATGGCTGCTTTAACAGGGAACACACCTGGCCACAGAGCTATTTCAGCAGCAGTAATCCTGCAGTTTCTGATCTGTTTCATGTTTATCCCACCGATGCCTGGGTCAACTCTAAAAGAGGCAACTTTCCATATGGCGTGGTAAACAATGCCAACTGGACCAGCCTGAATGGATCGAAAGTGGGACCCAATGCGTTTCCCGGATCGCCCTCCGGTACTGCGTTTGAGCCGATTGACTCTTTTAAGGGAGATGTTGCCCGTACCTATTTCTATATGGCGACGCGTTATTATTCCGAGGATAATTCCTGGGATGACTGGGCAATGGCCGATGGTGCTGACTTAAAGCCCTGGGCAGTAAGCATGTTGTTGGAATGGCATCATCTGGACCCGGTGAGCCAGAAAGAAAAAGACAGAAATGAAGCCGTGTACAGCCTTCAGGACAACCGGAATCCCTTTATCGATAATCCCCTGTTTGCCGACTGTATCTGGGCGAATGCTGACTGCTGGACCAATAGTGTTGCGGAGGTGGCAGATCCCGAAAACCTCAGCATTTATCCCAATCCGGCAAAGGGGCTGGTACGTGTGGACTGGCAGGGAGCTGTCGCAGAACAATTCGTCGTGGAAGTTTATGCTGTTTCGGGAGCGCGGTTGCATCACAGCGAACCAGCGGCAAAGGCGTTCCATTTCTCCGTGGACGGATGGGCACCGGGTGTTTATCTGATCCATATCAAAACCCCAAAGACCAGACTTGTAAAAAAGCTGATCGTCGAATAATTGACCTCCCTGCTTTTCCGGTATAGCCAAAATTGCTGAACACGCCGTTCTGTGTCAGAATTTCTATTGTATTTGCCGGGCACCGGAATTAACTACATCCAGCATATCATCAGTGGGTCAGTGATGAAAACGATCAGTGGACAAATAAACTCCTGCTGTATGGGGACCCTCAGGAACCCGGTAATACCAGTTTTAAACTGGAATAGCCATTCCGGGACCGGACCTTCAAGATATACATGCCGCCGGGAAGATCACCAGTAGGGATATCTGCCTGCAGCTCCTGGAATTTGTTGCTCAGGAGCTGCTTTCCATTCAAATCATATAGTTCCAGTTCCCTTGTCGCTGCTGATTCAAAGCTTATCCGGATAGCACCATTGCGGACGACATAGCTGAAGGTTTCTGCTTTGGTCTCCTTCACGCTCGTGAAGACCTTAGTACGAAGCCAGTAAACGATGGTGTCGGTCACGGCTTCTGAGACGGCGGGGTCGCTAGCTGTTGTGAGGTAGTGATTGATGCCAGCTATCTGGTAAAAATCTGCGACTGCGACCTCCTGCTGTAATCTCACCAATTCTGTGGACACGGGGACATTGATATCATCTTCCATTCCGACGAACAGTTTTGGTCCACCGAAACTATTATAGTGATGTGAAACGGAGTCTACTACTTTAAAATACTTGTTCCAGACGTTTGCGGGCACACCGAATAAGGGAGGGGTCATTGAATTATAGTTGCCCGTTCTGACATCCTGACAATACTGGAGGATCTGATCAGCGGATTGTTGCGCTGCATTGACATCGCCGTTGCAACTGTCTGCAATGAACACCAACTGGTAAGCGAGAAGGCTATCCAGGGGCCTTCTTGGACCAGCGAGCGAAATCAAAGCCTTTACCTGAGGTTCCTGACGGGCAATATATGGTATGATAGCACCGCCTTCGCTATGTCCGATCAGCACCAGATTATTGGTATCAATATCGTTTCTCGACTTCAGGTATTGCAATGCTGAGGCAACCGGCATCCAGAGCTTGTCGAAGGTGATCGGCCCCATGGTGAGCGGGTAGGTGTATTCAACCTTGTCGTAAGTGAGAACGGCATATCCTGAATCGGATAGGGCATTGCTTAATCCGAGGTAGGGGGCGAGCGTCTGATTCAGCAGCCCTGGATAGAGGCATTGGGAATTTCCGCCTGAAAGCGTGAATGTACCATTCCGGTCATTCGCACCGGTCCCTGGCATTATTACAATTGCTTTATAGGGCGGCGTGCCGTTGGGAGGGAGTTGCAAACGGGCATTGATCTGCAGGCCCTCGTGTTGGAAATCTACTGTCTGGGACTGGCCGAAGCTGGCTATTCCCATCAAAACAATCGCAAAAAGCAGGCTCTTTTTCATTCTACCGGATTTGGACCTACAGACAAAAATAAGATAATCTGATACCTGTCTTAGCTTTTCAAACAGGAACAGTTTCAGACCAATCCTATAATATTGTAAGATATGAAAGTGAAAGACGTTGCAAAGGCTATCGAACGATTTGCGCCGCTTGCATATCAGGAAAATTACGACAATAGTGGATTGCAGGTGGGGCAGGCCGATATGGAGGTGGAGGGTATCCTGATCACACTGGATATTACAGAACAGGTGCTGGATGAGGCACGCGAGAGAGGCTGCAATATGATCGTTGCCCATCACCCCTTGCTGTTTTCCGGCCTGAAACAGATCAGCGGAAGAAATCCCATAGAGCGGATCGTCCGCCGGGCGATCAAAGAAGACCTGGCACTATATGCCTGCCATACCAATCTGGATAATGTCCGTAACGGCGTCAATGCCATCATTGCGGAAAAACTCGCCCTGACCAATACGGCCGTGTTATCCATGAAGATGGACACCCTTTGCAAGCTATACACTTATGTCCCTCAGGATGCTGCAGATAAAGTCCGGGAGGCCTTGTTTGCTGCGGGAGCAGGAGATATCGGAAAGTATCGGGAATGTAGCTTCAGCACCCAGGGCAGCGGTAGCTTCCGGCCCGGAGAAGATGCAGACCCTGCCATCGGACAGCCGGGAGGACCGAGGGAGTACGTGGATGAAATAAAGATTGAGGTCATCCTGCAGCGCCACCAGCAGCTATCTGTACTGAAAGCCTTGTTTGCTGCTCACCCGTATGAGGAAGTCGCCTATGAGATCATTGCCCTTCAGAACCCGAATCAGGATGTCGGTTCTGGTATGGTGGGCAGTCTGCCGGAGCCGATGGGTGGCATTCAATTCCTGGCGCATTTAAAGGACCGTATGCAGGTGGACTGTATCCGGCACACCAACCTGCTCGATAAACCGGTGGAAAAAGTGGCCGTTTGCGGAGGATCGGGGAGCTTTCTGTTAAAAGAGGCTATAGCTGCCGGCGCTGATGTGTTTGTAACTGCCGACTTTAAATATCATCAATTCTTTGATGCTGAAGGTAAAATCGTCATCGCGGATATAGGCCACTATGAATCGGAGCAGTTCACCAAAGAATTATTGGCAGATATACTTAAGAATAAATTCCCTAATTTTGCCATTCTTTTATCAAATTTATCCACCAATCCTGTAAAATATTATTCCTGATATATGGCTACTGTAAAAGACTTTTCAGTTGAAGAAAAGCTTGTTGCTGTCCTGACTCTGCAGAAAATCGATTCAAAGATCGACGAGATCAAGACCCTGAAAGGGGAGCTTCCGATGGAAGTGAAGGATCTTGAAGATGAAATCGAAGGACTCCAGACCCGCATCAACAACATCGACGCGGAAATTGACAGCATCAACAAGTTCATAGAGGCGAAGACCGAGGGGAAGAAAGAAGCCCAGGCGCTGATCAAGAAGTATGAGAAGCAGCAGGACAATGTGAAGAACAACCGTGAGTTTGAAGCCATCAATAAAGAGATTGAGATGCAGGAACTTGAGGTTAAACTCAACGAGAAGCATATCAAAGATGCACAGTACGAACTCAGGGACCGTCAGGCTGCCCGTGTGAGCACGGAAGAGAAAATGAATCAGGTCCAGGAAGCTTTACAGATCAAGAAAGCTGAGCTGGAGAAGATCATCTCTGAAACAGAAAAAGAAGAATCTCAGCTTGCAGGACGTTCAGAAGAAGCCAAGGAACGTGTTGATGCCCGTCTGCTGACTGCTTACGAACGTATCCGTACCAGCTATAAAAACGGACTCGCAGTAGTTCCCATTATGCGTGATTCCTGCGGCGGATGTTTTAATATCATTCCACCTCAGCGCCAGTCAGAGATCCGTCAGCGTAAGAAGATCATCGTTTGCGAGCACTGCGGACGTGTGGTGGTGGATACCGATCTGAACGATCAGGTGAAGCTTGATGCTTAAATTACCATCCTGATATCATTGAGGCTCCGGTAGTACCGGGGCCTTTTTTACGCCCGCTCCATTCCTCTTCCGTCGCCAGTGTGCTGATGTCAGACCACTTACTCTGCTTTTCCTTATTTTTGCCGACACCCTCTGCTAAATAGTTTGCTGAACACAGCGAGAAATATCATTCTGAATAGTATAGATTTCTTCCATCCGCCTTTTTCCAGATGGATTGATCAGCGCACCTTCCGCTATCTCGCCTGTGGTGGTTCCAATACCCTGCTTGATATTCTGATATACTTTATTGCTTATAACTTTCTGCTGGACAAGCAGGCAGTGCCAACCCCCTGGATCGTCATATCTCCTCATATTGCGGCCTTTATGATCTCCTTCAGCATTAGCTTTCCACTGGGTTTCGCACTGTCCAAATATGTGGTTTTTACGGAATCCAACCTGAAGGGACGGGTACAGCTATTCCGGTATGCTTTACTGGTGGCCATGTGCATCCTGCTCAATTATTTCTTCCTCAAGCTTTTTGTAGAATGGTGCGGCTTCTTCCCTACCCCTTCCAAAGCACTCACTACGGCCTTCGTAGCCATATTCAGCTACGTTTCTCAGAGAAACTTCACGTTTAAGGTGAAGGAGGCTTATGTTGAGGTCCGCGACCCTGAATAACTATATCGTACTTTTGCTGCGCATATGACCCAGGAGCAACTCAAAGAGATGCGGGAACGGCTGCAACAGTTGCAGCGTTTTCTCAGATTTGAAGAAAGAAAAGCTAAAGTAGAAAACGACAGGGCCCTGACACTCGCACCAGGGTTTTGGGACGATAATTCCAGAGCTACTGGTATCCTTAAAGACATCAATATCAACGAATACTGGATCGGACTTTATAAAAAAGTCAATGATGCGGTAGAAGACTTTGCAGTGCTTTTTGAGTTCTGGAAGGCTGGAGAGGCAGGTGAAGACGAAGCCAGGGACGCATTTGACAAAGCTGTCAGGGAACTCGACGAACTGGAATTCAAGTCGACGCTCAACGAGCCGGAAGATGAGATGCCGGCTATGATGGTAATCAACTCCGGCGCGGGGGGAACAGAAAGCCAGGACTGGGCAGAGATGCTCCTGCGGATGTACAGGATGTATGGCGAAAAACAGGGATGGAAGATCTCCGAGGTTGACGTGCAATATGGCGACGGAGCAGGAATCAAGCAGGCCACCCTGGAGTTCGACGGAGCATTTGCCTATGGATTACTGAAAGCTGAAAGCGGCGTACACCGGCTCGTCCGGATATCCCCCTTCGATTCCAATGCGAGAAGACACACTTCCTTTGCTTCGGTGTTTGTTTACCCGCTGATCGACCAGTCGATCGAGATCGAGGTCAACCCCTCGGACCTGGAATGGGCTTTCTTCCGTTCTGGAGGTAGTGGTGGACAGAATGTCAACAAAGTGGAGACTGCAGTACGACTGAAACATATTCCTACCGGGATCATCGTTGAGTGTCAGCAGGCCCGCACCCAGGGGGAAAACCGTGAGAAGGCGCTGACCATGCTGAAATCGCAGCTATACGAGGCGGAACTCCGGAAACGTGAGGAGTTGAAGAACGCTGCCAATGCCAGTAAGAAAAAGATAGAATGGGGTTCCCAGATTCGCTCGTACGTTTTCCATCCGTATAAAATGATTAAAGACCACAGAACAGATTACGAGGTGGGCAATGTGCAACCCGTGATGGATGGCGAACTGGATGAATTTATCAAAGCCTATCTGATGAGTGTAAAAGAAGAACAGTAAGATTTGACGCAGGAAAAGACAAAAAAGAAAATATTTGACACGCATTTACTGCGACGGATCTTTTCCTTTGC
>JAEYQO010000090.1 GCA_023409975.1 Bacteroidota bacterium
CCAGGCTGCAATCTCACCACCAATTCCTCCAAACAATGTATCCTCATGCAGCAGCAGCACCTTGCCCGTCCGCTGCACGGTCTCCCGGATGGCCTCATAATCCAGTGGCAGCAGCGTCCGCAGATCGAGGATATCGATGGAAAGCTCAGGGTGCTGCGCGGCAAATTCCAGCGCCCAGTGAACACCGCTGCCATAGGTGATTATGCTGAAGTCTTCGCCTTCCATCGCCTTTCTGGCCTTGCCGATCTCAGTAGTGTAATAATCGTCAGGCACCATGCCGGACACACTGCGGTAGAGCGCCTTATGCTCGAAGAAGATCACCGGATTGGGATCGGCAAGCGAAGCAGCCAGCAATCCCTTGGCATCCTCCGGCGTAGCCGGGTAAACTACTTTGAGACCCGGCACATGCGTAAACCAGGCCTCATTACTCTGCGAGTGGAATGGACCGGCACCAACGCCGCCGCCCGTAGGCATGCGGATCACCACATCTGCCTGCTGCCCCCAGCGGTAATGGATCTTTGCGAGGTTGTTCACGATCTGGTTGAAACCGACCGTTACAAAATCAGCAAACTGCATCTCCATCATGCTTTTGAATCCCTTAATGGATAGCCCGAGCGCCGTACCCACAATGGCACTTTCACATAGCGGGGTGTTCCGCACCCGGTCTTTGCCAAACTGCTGTACAAATCCCTCTGTGACCTTGAACGCACCACCGTATTCGGCAATGTCCTGACCCATCAGTACGAGCTCCGGATAGCGCTCCATACTCTGACGGAGCCCTTCGCTGATGGCTTGTATAAATTTCTTTTCTGAACGCCGTTCCGTCTGGGGCTGAACCTTTGGCGCACCGCCCGGAGCATAAACATCTTTTAACTCCTCTTCTGTATCCGGCCGGACAGGAGCTGCCGCAAATCCACGACTCAATCCCAACTCAATGTCCTTTTGTATGGTTGCCCGGATACCCGCGATCCGTTCTTCATTCAACAACCCCTGGTCCTGAAGGTATCTCTCATATTGCGCAACGGGGTCTTTCTTCGACCATTCCTCAAACAGCTCCTTGGGAACGTACTTCACTCCACTCGCTTCTTCATGTCCCCGCATGCGGAAGGTCATACACTCAATCAGGATCGGCTTCTGTTTAAGGATGCAGTAGTCACGGGCTTCCCTGATCGTTTTATATACCTCGAGGATATTGTTCCCATCGATGGTGAGTCCACGCATGCCGTAGCCTATAGCCCTGTCTGCCAGGTGCTGACAGATGAACTGCTCCCTCACAGGTGTACTGAGGCCGTAACCATTATTCTCTATGAGAAAGATCGCAGGTAGTCCCCAGACAGCAGCCACATTCAGTGCCTCATGGAAATCGCCCTCGCTGGTGCCACCATCGCCGGTGAAAGCCAGTGCCACCTTGTCTTCCTTCCGGAGCTTATGAGCCAGTGCAACTCCATCGGCGATGGCCAGCTGCGGACCCAGATGGGAGATCATTCCGCAGATATGGTATTCATTCGCACCAAAATGAAAAGAGCGTTCCCGGCCCTTTGAAAAGCCTTCTTTGCTTCCCTGCCATTGCATGAATAATTTGTCGAAAGGCATCTTTCTGGCAGTGAACACTCCGAGGTTACGGTGCAGGGGCATGACATATTCGTCAGCATCCAGCGCCATGGTAGCACCTACGGCTATGGCCTCCTGGCCGATACCACTAAACCATTTGCTGATCTTTCCCTGCCTGAGGAGGATGAGCATTTTTTCTTCGATCATCCTTGGACGGATGATTTCCTCATAAAGGGATAAAAGCTGATCGTCGGACAACCCGGTCCTGTCGAATTGCATGCTGCTGAATTTGGCGACAAAAATAGGTAGTTAGTTCGGTGTTATTTGATTATTCACTGGATGAGAGTTCGTTATATATCCAGCCTTGGCCTTGGTCTCCGCTTTGGCCTTCGCCTTGGCCTTGGCTTAGGCTTTTGCTTAGGCCTTCGCCTTCGCCTTCGCCCGGTTCCCCACCCCCTTCCCTTGCCTTTGATATTAATGTGACTAACCGATGCCTTGTCGATGACTCTGTGGGTAAGCCGGATATAAGCCGCCGATATCCCGGTGATATGGCGGCTTAAGCCGCATGCTTAAGGAAACTATTGAATATGGGAATTTGGGAAAATCGGAATAGCCAGGTAGGAGCAGCAGGTATGAAGATGCATATGGGGAACATTTAGGCCAGGGTCCTTACCCTGATGAGTTGATGCTAACCTTAAAACAGAGGCAATAGAATTCCGGATTACAAAATTCCCTTTGACCCTTTTACTCCTTAGTTCTATCTTTGCACGACCGCAGGAGCTAAATATTTCCGATAATTTTATTGGTTTTTCAGGGCTACGCACCGGTCAGAAAACAGGAGCGTTATGACTAAGTATATTTTTGTAACCGGAGGGGTTACTTCTTCTCTCGGAAAAGGAATCATTGCTGCATCGTTGGCTAAGTTACTACAAGCACGCGGATTCCGCACCACTATCCAAAAATTTGATCCGTATATAAATGTCGACCCGGGAACACTGAATCCCTACGAACATGGTGAGTGTTACGTAACAGAGGATGGTGCTGAAACCGATCTCGATCTGGGTCACTACGAACGCTTCCTGAATACCTATACCTCACAGGCGAATAACGTAACAACCGGACGTATTTATCAGTACGTTATCAATAAAGAAAGAGAAGGCGCTTTCCTGGGTAAAACAGTCCAGGTGATCCCACACATCACGGATGAGATCAAGCGCCGCATGACCCTGCTCGGTCAGAATAATCAGTATGATATCGTCATCACCGAATTGGGTGGTACCGTCGGCGATATCGAATCACTCCCGTACATTGAGGCTGTCCGTCAGTTGAAATGGGAAATGGGTGATGAGAACTGCCTGGTCATTCACCTGACACTAATCCCCTACCTGAGGGCTGCAAAGGAACTGAAGACCAAGCCGACACAGCACTCCGTGAAAATGATGAGTGAGAACGGTCTGAATCCTGATGTGATCGTTTGTCGCACCGAAGAACCCTTATATAAAGAGCTCAAACGGAAGATCGCCCTGTTCTGTAATGTCACACAGGATGCGGTCATTGAAGCGATGGATGCAGATACCATCTATAGCGTTCCGCTCGAAATGATGCGCGAAAAGCTCGATGTCACCTGCCTGCAAAAACTGGGTCTGCCTTTAGGAACGGAACCAGAACTGGTAAAGTGGAAGGAGTTCCTGAACAAGCTGCGATATCCTAAATCAAGGGTAGTGATCGGTCTTATCGGAAAGTATGTGGAACTGCAGGATGCATACAAATCCATCCTGGAAGCCCTGATCCATGCGGGTGCCATGAATGAATGTAAAGTGGAAGTCCGGAATATCCATTCTGAATATCTCACCCCCGAAAATGCTACTGAGAAATTGCAGAACCTCGATGCAGTGCTGGTAGCACCCGGGTTCGGTAATCGCGGCATCGAAGGAAAGATCGACGCGATCCGCTATGCGAGGGAGAATAATATCCCGTTCTTCGGCATCTGTCTGGGTATGCAGATGGCCTGTGTGGAGTTTGCCAGGAATGTTCTGGGTATGACCAAAGCTCATTCTACAGAGATGAACGCTGATACAGATCAGGCTGTGATCGCGATGATGGAAGATCAGAAGAATGTGACCCAGATGGGTGGTACTATGCGACTGGGCAATTATACCTGCGAGTTGAAATCTGATTCCAAAACAGCATCGATTTATGGCACCACGCAGATCTCAGAGCGCCACCGTCACCGCTATGAATTCAATAACGAATTTCTAAGCCAGTTCGAGCAGGGCGGAATGGTGCCGGTAGGGAAGAACCCGGATACCGGTCTTGTGGAAATTGTAGAGGTACCAGATCATCCATTCTTCGTTGGCGTTCAGTTCCACCCGGAATACAAAAGCACGGTAGAAAATCCGCATCCTTTATTTGTGGGGTTTGTCAAGGCAGCCAAGGAAGCACAGGAACAGCGAAACGGCCATCCCAAACCAGTAGCTGCCGAGCAGCCGGTAGTGGAAGGGTAGCGGAGACGCATTGCAACGGCGAACCCCATCTCCTGTTCATTTTGTTTTTAGGAAACCAGTGGCACAGTGGTGAAAGAATGCCTGGTAGCGGCAGGTCTACACAGCTACTTCCACTTCCTTCCCACCTGCAACCCAACAAACAATGCCGCAGAATAGGGGAAGGCATCCAGGTCGGCCATGACAGGTAGTTTTCTGGAGTAGAGGGATAGTTGACCCCCGAGTGCGAAGGGGCTGCTAAAAGAACTGAGGATGAGTCCTGATAGGAGATACGCTGCTTTGGTGATGAGTAACGAGGGTGCGAGATGGGTGTATATTACTGACCTGAAGAATGGTCGGGCCAAACAAGTATTGTCGTATAGGTTGCCTACAGAGAAGGAAAAATCACAGGAGCACAAAACCGGTTATATTTCGAAGAGGAGAAACAACGGTTAAGTGCTTTATATAGTGATGAGCAGTTGGCGGCCTTGGATCCAGACGAAGTAATTTTTCCCGCTAACGGGCATGGTGGTGACGTGTATAGAACGAAGGATGGCAAGCTCCTCATTGGGAGGGAACAAGCGGCTGCATATCTTGAAACCTTTTGGAATACTACCTTAAGCGAAGCAATGGCGAAGGAAATGTATGAATCAGCCGCAAGTCATCAGGTCGATGGTTTCTATGGCTTTCGAATTTCACAAAATGGAACGTGGGATCCTGTTACTGATGAGAGAATTTCACAATTGGACAAAAGAGTACAAGGACCTGCAACAGACTTAGTTTTGGATTTGAATGGGGAGGTCATTGGAAATACCCCGATTATCCGCACTTTCAAATGACTTTCGGTCAATCTATACAACAACTTAAACAAAAGTGATATGTGGCTATTTAAATTTGGTGTTTATCTCGGTATGTTTATGTCTGGCTTTATATCCTATGGCAAGAGTTGCGAAATTCAAAAACAAGAAAACATGGACACTACGACTTTAGTAAGACTCAGAGAGACCTATGCTTTGGAAGTGGACGAGAACCTTAGCAGTTTCCATATGATTGAAAAAGAGGTGTTTGATAAATCTTCTGAAGGCGGGGTGATTACCGCCTATTTTAAAGATGATAGATTGATCAAGATGTCGGCTGTTTTCTACGGGGAAACTGGCAAATTCGAAGAAGATTATTTTTTCGACCTTGATAGCTTGGTCGTAATTAAAACGAATTATTATTACTATGATAAGCCAATATACATTGAAGGGTTTAAGACTGAAACTGTCACGCGTTCAACCTATTACTTCTTCAAGAACAGACTTTTCCTATGGATGAAGGACAATAAATCTGTTGGTTTTGAAGAGTATAAAAAGAAAGAAAGACTTCTGTTAGATGATGTGGAGGAATTCAAAAACCTTCTAACGTATCGTCCGATTAGATCTGACGTTTTGGTCGATACAGTTCAATGCAAATATGGTAGTAGGTGTCATTCCACCGGGTTTGTAATAAAAGGTTCTAGAGATTCTTTAGGAAATGTGATTCATGTAGCGCCACCTGTAAATGAAAATGTTCCCTTTGAAGAGTGACGACATTACAAACAATGCGAACACTTATAACATGCACATTGGTAAGTATAATAACGGGTTGTAGTGATCCTTATTATGACAATGCCCGGCCGCACCTTTGGTACTATACAGGAATTGACTCTACGAATGCCAAACTAGTAAAGGAAATTGTTGATAAGAACCAATCGTTTATAGTTCTGGAGCTTACAGAAGAGGAAATGCACAAATTGCGTAGGAACATTGGTTTTGTCTCTGCAGACAGTTTTTTAAGAATACTTGATGACCATTCCGTATATCTAGCCCATGAGTTTTTCGATTTAATGAATCCTGATCCAAAGTGTATTTATTTCTTAAAGTGGAACCCAGATGATATTTATGGCTATTATTTTTTAGAATTGGATACGAACGAAAACAAATTGAAATTCGGAGAGAGTTTTCCGGAATGGATGTAAGCAGCCTGGAAAGTTTATATGCAGTTACTGATATACTTTTAGACAATCAGGAATGTAAACGACTGCGAATTTAAAGAATGAAAAAGTATTTAATAGTTACATTATTCATTTTGTTGACGGGTGGTGGTAATCCTTTTGGTGACGATGCCCGACCAAACCTTTGGCTCTCCACAGTACTACGCCCTGGTCCTAGCTTATAATGCGTCTAATTTAGTTGCGGAAACTAGCATTGCTCGGTTGTTCAGTTTTTCTTTTTTCCTGTAAGCATGGTGAGAATTGCGATAATCTCCAAAAGATTCAGAGGGGCATGAGTGTTGAAGAAGTAATAACTGTAATGAATGGCCAGCCAGATACGATTCTGGTTAATTTTTTTGTCGCGAAAGATCAGTTCAGCTATTTATACCCTGTGCCTTTTGGAGCTTCTGAAAATGTCTATATCAACTTTTCTGAAAAGGACAGCTTAGTCATATCAGCTTTTGGATGCAAATGATTCATTTTAATGCCAATACTTTTTTGACGGTGCTCTAACCGGATATATATGGCAGACACCAAGCGTGCCAAGGAGCGCGTACGGATATCAGTATGATTCTGCAGGCTGCAGACTATAGAGACTACAGCCAGGCAGGGTCATGGAGCTGGAATAACATGCACCGGGATTATTCAGTTTCTGGAATTGATTATGACGCTAACGGAAACATGCTCCATATGACGCAGCGGGGGAAAGGAGTAAACGGCACCCCTGTGACAATTGATAGTCTTTTCTATGAATACGATAATGGAAATAAATTACTTTCCGTCACTGACCTTGGATTGGAAAGCACGCCCACGATACACGATTTTGATAATTCACAGGCAAGTACCAGCACCTATACGTACGACGGGTCGGGGAATCTTGCAAGCGATGCGCTGAAGGATCTGTCTTTATTTTATAACCACCTTAATTTGCCCACTGAGATTAATAAGGGCACCAGCGGGGAGATTACAAAAATCTACACCGCTAGCGGTACCCTGGTTCAGTAATCGGTAACTGAGTCCGGAAACGTAAATATTGAACAGTACTGGGGTCCTTTTGTCTATAAGGATGACGTACTATCGCACATCTACCATCCTGAAGGTAGGGTGCGCTGGATAGAGGACAGCGCTTTATTCAGGTTTGACTATTTCGTAAAGGACCACCTTGGAAATGTAAGGACCGTCATCACAGCCGATGAAGACGCCATTTGGTGGTACTTTCTCATGTGGCGCTTAGTTTTGTTAGGTACTTTATCATCCTTGTATAGTACGGATGACTGGATTTTCAGTAAGTAGTAACAGAATGCTTCCGAAATTTCCTTTCATATAGCTCGTTTTGTTCGATTGAATCTATTGTTTTTTAAATTGTATGCGATTAAGAACGGTTACAATCCGTGATTGTGGCGACCTAAACGTTAAATGAAGAAACTTATACGAAGCATTATTCTTATTTTAATAACCGGCTTACTGTTATTTATGAGCTTTAAAGGTTGTTCTTATCTGGATTTACAGGTAAGTGAAAAATATGAAACACAATTAGAGGGTGTAACAAAATCGCCGGAATTATTACAAGAAGCAAAGAAAAAAGCTGTTGCAATTGAGAAAGAGAAAAAGCGGATCAAAAGGGAGGTTGCTATTGGCTTTGTCGCAATACCTATTCTTTTGTTTGGGTATTTATACTCAAAGAGTAGGTCATCGAAGTAGTACAAAATGTATAATGTGCTCGCAAGGAGTTTTAAGAAGTACACCTGGGATACAGTCTCAGCATTAGGATAAAAGGCAGTGAGATCGCTGGGTTTTATAGAATCGGCCTCGTTCTCGCTTAGCAATTCCCCAGATCCACATGTGTCGATGCCACTTCCTCACCAAAGAAGATGGTCGCATGTTCACTGAAATCTGTGGGATCCTCTGTGGTATAGAACCGGGCGGTCCCACCAGTACTTAGCTGTTCCTTTATCTCCGGATGCCGTTCAAGATAATCCAGCAAACTACCGGATATGATCCGACCCTGAGAAATAATCTTTATATGCTCTGGTATATACTTTCTGATCTGGTCCTCGATCAATGGATAGTGGGTGCATCCGAGAAGGACCGTGTCGATTTCATCCGACTGCGCCATCAAAGAACTAAGATGCTTGCGGATGAATAGATCAGCCTCCGGTGTCTGGTGCTCATTGTTTTCAATCAGGTGTACCCACATAGGACAGGCCTGTTGGATCACTTTCACGTCAGGATAGAATTTGTTGATCTCAATAGGATAGGAACCGGACTCAATAGTTCCCTTGGTTCCCAAAACGCCAACCACCTTTGTCTTAGTGAAACGCCCCGCGACCTCCGCCGTCGGACGGATTACACCAAGTACTTTTCGATCCGGTGCCAGTTTCGGCAGGTCCTGTTGCTGAATCGTCCTTAATGCTTTTGCGGACGCCGTATTGCAGGCAAGGATGATCAGCGGACAGCCCTGACGCAGTAGCCAGCGTACACATTCAAGGGTATATTCATAAACAGTCTCGAAAGGTCGGTTCCCATAGGGCGCCCGGGCATTATCTCCCAGATAGATATAATCATACTGTGGAAGTTTATCCCTGATGGCTCTGAAAACCGTCAAACCACCATAACCGGAATCAAAAATGCCAATCGGTCGCATATTCACGAAGTTAAATCAAGCTGTTTATTCAATGCTATTCTACAGAAGCAACAGCCAGACCTAAATTATACCAGCAAAAAAAAGCTGTTGTGATCAACAACAGCTTTTTTCAGGTCAGTATCGGTCAGAGCTTCTGAAAGAGCTGACTGAATATTCCGGAAGCATCGCGGTAGACAACGATGTAAAGGCCCTCTACGAGTTGACCCAGATCCAGTACAGAATCGCTGCTGCCGGCTTTAACCGGAAAATCAACGACCTTCTTTCCGTCCATCGCATAAACTTCCAGTACAGCACCCGAAGCGGCTTCAGGATGTATCACCTGCAATTGCCTTGCGGTATTTAACGAGATGGAAAGTTCACCGGCTTTTCTGCCAGTCACAACAATAACATTGCTGAAACTATAACTGCCGTCCTTGCTCAGAATCCTCAGGCGGTAGTACTGCACTCCCGCCCGCAGTGGCTCTGTGAAATCATAACTAGCGCCCTCTTTACTATTGTAAGCGGTTACCTCACCGACCTCCACATAGTTCTGAGCATTATTGCTGCGCTCAACAACGAAGCTCTGTACATCATCCTCATTTGAGGTCACCCATTGCAGCTTCACCTGATCGTGCCCCACCTGAGCAGTAAATGATAGCATGTCGACAGATAAGGTGGTATTCAAAAGAGACGTCCAGTTTGTCGCAACGGTAATGGCGTCTATTTCAGATACCGGGGTAGTAGCATTATCCTGGCGGAAAAAGATCCTGTTGATGCTGGAGGCATCTGTGCCCGACGATACGGCAGATACCAGTGGAGCGGGTTCAATTCCCGTATTAGAAGGATTTACCCAAAGCTTCACAAGATCATTGCTGGTGCCGGTGACGAATTCATAGCCAAATACCAGCAGATGATTGGTAGTGGTGCTGAAGTCACCTGTCCAGGTGATGGCTCCACTGCCATAGGATACACCAAAGTTCACGGTCTCAACGGCTGTTCCCTGTCTGATATAGACTCTGCAGATATAATTAGTCGCTGAGCTGGGAGAAAATCCTGTGAAATAGGTACCATTAGATCCGTTCCCTGGTAACTGGGTTCCATTGCCAGTATAGCTGAAAACCATTGCCGTGTAAACGCTGCCGGAGCTGACGGAAGAAGGAAACAGGCGGCTAATATCCTCCAGGCCGGAACTGGGATTGCTTAGTGCGATCTTTCCACTGGTAGGCGAGGGTGTTGTCAGATACCCGGAATAGGACAGATTATCAGGTAAAACCTGAATCGGTGCGCTGGAATTACTACCAGCGGCTGTCCAGTTGCCACCGCTGACGTTGGCACCACCATCGGTAGCGGTGAGCTGGCCTGCAGGGTAGTTAAAGTCTTCCTGCAGAATGACCTGAGCCTGAGTGGAGGCGGCAAGCAGTAAAGCAAATGATGTAGTAAAAATTTGTTTCATAGGCTAATTTTTGAACGAAGATAGTTTAGAATTGAGGTATATGTATATGAGGAAAATCAGATTTTCGGAGGTAACAAAACCTAAGTATTTGTATTTGCAAGGTCAAGCCTCCTCAAACCAGCGCCGGTAGCAGTTTTGAACTAGGTTTGGTGTATATGGTTCTAAAGGACGCCTTTGTCCAGAAGTAACAAAAGGTTAATGCGCCTACTTTCGGCAGGCCTCGGCGGAAGTTTCGCCGTTTTTACACAAACCTTGCCTGCCTATGGCAGGAATTTTTTGCGGGGTTTAGCTCAAAAACCTGAAACTATGGCAACAAACACCAATTCTCAGCACAATGAGGGACCTGTAGCAAGAACGATTGAGGAGCAAACCGCAAGACTGCCATCAGATACGTTTCTCTGGGTAGCAGTTGGCTCTATGGCCGTATCGCTTGGTCTCCAGTTATTTGGCAGAAGCAAGGCTGCTATGTTCGTAGGCCAGTGGGCACCGTCATTGCTCATTATGGGACTCTATAACAAGCTGGTGAAGCTTGAGGGTCATGATGGTCAGGACAGTGGTAGTGAAGAGCGTACCGGACGCGTAGAACAAAAAATACGCAGAACAGTAAACGCTTAACCTGGCTTCAAACCGGTTTGAAAGGGTGGCACTTAGTTGCATACCCTTTTTTTAGTTTCTCTAATTTTATAGATAAATATTCGCTATGAAAAAGACCATCCTCTTTATCCTGTGCTTTTCCTGTCTGGTAGCGTCGAGCTGTTCGAAGGATGATAACGATCCGCCACCAGTATTACCTGAATCCTGCGATCAAATTGTAACCTTTGTCGATAGCAGTGTTAGGGTAACGATTCCCACAGCCTTTACTCCCAATGGTGATGGCTTAAATGATTTGTACGAAGTTCTGGCGATTCTCAGGGATACCACTGATTTCGAATATGCAGTTCATCAACTTAACGGAGACCTGGTCTTCCAGTCAAATTCGATCCATACCCGATGGGACGGGCGTACCAATGGAGGGGATATTCTAAGTGATAGTTTATTCCGGCTTCAGCTGCGCTTCAGAAACTTCAGCGGGATTATTATTGATACCTGTTCCTATGTTTATAAGCTGAACACCTCCGGCAATGGCTGTGTCAGAACTGGTAATATAGATACCACAAAGCTGGTATTCCCGGATATGATCGATCCGTCCACTATGGGTATCGTCTTTCCAACCAATGAGCATTTTTGCCTTTAAAGCGGCTTCAGCGTCACCGGATGGTGACGCTGTTACCTTCTGAGTGACTGCTGAATTCCGGCGCATACATGCATTGGATCGTCGCAATGCCATTGGAAAATTCTCCGGACTGGCTAGCAAAAACACTATACTCGAACACATATTTTCCTTTGCGCAGATGGTCAAAGAAGAAGTTCGTACTCAGGTCGCGGGTGCTTTCATAATATCCCAGTCCGCTCTGCCAGCGATAAGCGCTGATCACATCTGCAGGTTCAAATCCTGAAGCCCGCATGTCTTTCAGGTGTACGAATTCCATATCGCGATCCACGAGTATCTCCAGACGGATGACAACGCGGTCCCCTATTTTAATGGGTGCATCACTGGTAATGGGTTTCAGCTCCGGGCCCCGGGGACCAGCCACCTGTACGAATAATTGTTTCCGGATTTCCAGTGGTGTGCTGGCCCGGCTGATTTTGTCCAGATCTTCGAAATATTGCCAGTACACGGCACCCCAGGAGGTACTGTTCGAATTTCCGGAGACTGTTACGGTGATATCTCCCAGAGATGGTTTTACCTGCTCGGGTTGCATCCTGGTTTTCCAGTAGCCACTGCCAGCTTCTGTTTTCTGAGCTGTACCTGACAATATGGTGTCTCCCAGTTGTATCTTAACCGTCGGTTCCTGCTCAAGCCAGCCAGATCCTGAAAGCAACATCGCATAAACTGCATCCGCAGTGGCTTTCGTAGTTTCCCAGCGCTGCGTCTGTTTGTTCTTCAAAAGCCAGATGCGCATTTTGTCAACAGTGGCCCGGTCATCGGTAATTTCATCGAATGCCTCTATCAATAAAGCCTGAGCTTCGATAGGAGCCTGGTACCACCACCATCCGGTATAGCGCTGCATCCAGTACATTCCCATCTCTTCTTTCTCAATGGCAGTTTCCCGCAGGGATTGCATAATATCCGCTACCGTCTTCTGATTACCCAGACGCTTCAGCGTAAGAGCGATCATTCCCTTCAGATATGGGTTGAAGGAAGGCCAGTGCACTACTGCCTGTTCCCTGAAGTACTGGAGCATTTTTTCGTCAGGATCAGATACCCGGTCACTAAAAAAGCTTCTGAGGTAGAGATACTGGATTTCAATTGGACCGATATGCTGGTTGTTCATAGATGCCTTGGAGCGAAGGAGTTCTTCATAAGACTCTTTCATCTTACGGTCAGCATAACGTAGGCCATTTTGAATGATCTCTGATCTTGAACCCTGCGGATCCTTCAACCCCAGGTGTTCCATTCTGGAGAGGCCGGTGATGATGTATTGTGTGATATGCTGGTTGGCAGTCATTCCCTTGAACCAGGGGAAGCTACCGTCCGGGAGCTGCATGTCCCTGAGTTTCCTCGTAGCAGCTTCAAGGTTGCGTGCCAGCGTATGGGTCTCGAAAAGGGTAGCTATTCGCTTCCGCTGTTCGGTCTCATTCTGTGCCTCCAGCACCCAGGGTGTTTCCTCAAGCAATGCAGTTTTCAATTCCTGGTTTCGCTCCAGTGGCGAGGAGAAACTGGACAGCGCTGATTCCATGCTCCACCGGTCAAATATGGCTTTGATCTTTGGGGTCTTTTCAACAATATGTGCCGCTAGTGCTGTGGCATAATATCGGTTAAATACCTGCTCAGCCGATTCATTTTCGGTTTCAATCAACGTGGGCAGCGCTTTGACAATATACCAGATCGGATTGCCAGTGTACTCGACTGTCAACGCGTAATGGACCAACGAACCGGAAGAATCAGATGCCAGCAACTTGTCGAATCTGAAGGCTTTACTTCCGTTCCCATTCACCCAGAGTGGTAGTGTTTCTGTGACCATCATCCTGTTGCTAACGACAGGGATCGTATGGGATTCACCATCGGTATGGGTACCGGCACGAGCCAGCACTCTGATCGTAACTGGTTCGTACAGAGATTCTGGCACCTGCAAGGTCCAGGATATTGTCGTGCTTCCTTCACCGGAAACACGGAACTTCTGTTCCTTTTGCTGCAGTCTGAATGGCAGCTCCAGTGGACGACCTGTTAATGCATCGATCAGTTCAATCCAGGCGGTACCTTCCAGTTCTTCACCGGTAAGATTATTGACACGGGTGCGTAGTACCAGTTCATCTCCCTGTCGTAGGAACCGTGGTACGTTAGGTATCACCATCAGGTCCTTCTGCGTTTTCACACTTCCTTCCAGAAATCCATAGCGCATATCTTTTGTATGAGTCACTCCCAGCAACCGCCATTCAGTCAGGGCCTCAGGCATGGTGAATTCGATGCGGATATTTCCTTCCGCATCTGTCCTCAGGAAAGGCTCGAAAAAAGCGGTTTCATTCAAATTCTCACGTGGTGCGACATGTTGTTCTTCTGGTTGTCCGGAAGGTGCCGCAGGGTGCTGATCCGGTTCTGACTGTGCATCGACAGCGTTGGAGACAGGCGTTCCAGCAGCTAAGGCGACCGATTCCTCTCGTGCGACCGATTTGGTCCTGACACCATCTATCATGAATCGTTCAGTGGATTCTGAATAAAAATCAAACAAGCGCAGCCGGTCATATCGCTTCGTGAATTCCTCGTAATCGGACCCGCGATAAGTAGCGATCTGAGTGCCGTAGGCTTCTGCGAAACCAGGCTTTTGCCAGTGGATATAGGAATTCTGCCGGGGATAAAGATTGTAGATATGCAGGTTGTGCGGACGGAAAAGATCGAGAGAAGCATCATATAGTGTGGCCACCATTTCTGCTTCCACTTTTTCTTTTTTACTACCACGTACCACCATGGTCCAGGTTTCTTTTTCCCCCGGCTCCAGCTCGTCGCGATGTGTTTCCCAGCTTATATCCAGTTCTTTATTCGTCCAGGGTACTTCAATGAAGGCGTCTTCCTGATAAACGCGGTTGTTATGAACCAGCACATAGCTTTGGGCGATTCCTCCCCGGTCCGCTTCTGTAATGGTTTTCGACCAGGAAAAGGTTCCACCTTTCAGGGGTTCTGGAGCGAAGAAGCTCATGTTCTTTTCTTTCATCTGCCGGATGACGAAAGCATCAGCCGCCGCGGAATAGACCTGTACAGAAGCGCTCTGTCCCGGCTCCACTGTCTGTGTTTCCGGAACCACCTGCAGGGCCAATGGCAGGCGGGTCTTGCTACGTGTATTCCACACCTTCACAAAACGCTTCTCGACGAGCGTATCTCCCCGGCTGACGGTCTGAACCTCCACGAGGTACCACCCGCTTTCCGGCCAGGCCGATGCCGGTGGCCGGATGACCCCGGATGGATCGGATCGAAACAGTTGCTGCCAGGTTTGCTCAGCCAGAGGCCAGTTTTCCGGCTGATCTTCCCCCCTGTATGGGTCGTTAGGGAAAAGGCGCTTAAACTCAGCGGAATCCAGAACGAATTGATCGGGCATGCTCCAAAGCCTTGTACGTAAGATCATACGGGGTGGGTCCAGTCTTGATATCTTCATGTGCACATCGCCGGGAATCGGCTGGCTGTTCAGATTGGTGAGCATTGCCCGAAGTGTATCAAGATCTGTCACCCTTGCTTCCCCGGGTACTTCAAGTACAATTTGACGGTCTGCATAGCCAACGGGGACAGTGCTATTAGCGTTTCTGGTTTCGCCACCAGCATCGGTCACCTCGACACTCACCCGGTAGTGGAATACAGGTTTGGATTCCGGGGCAACTGCGGGATCAGGGATCGCAGCGAAGTTGATTGTGAAACGACCTTTATGATCGGTATAAGTCGTTCCATTCGTGATTTCCATTGAAGCAGATCGTGGAAAGCCCCAGCGCGACGCATACCACCAGTACGGGAACCGGGCCTCACGTACCACCCGGTAACGCACCGTGGCTTCAGGAACCACACTGCCGGAATAGGTGCTGGCGGTTCCGCTTATCCGGACGGTGTCCTGTAATTTATAGCTGGCCTTCAGAGTATCCATAAGTACCCGGAAGGTAGGCCGCTTGTATTCTTCGACTGAGAGGTAGGTTTCTCCTTCGCGGGTAGCGATCCTCATTGTGCCTGTGAGCACACCCTGAGGTGTCTGGAAGGTTCCTGAGAACGATCCGAATTCATTGGTTGTCAGTTTCTGGCTGCTGATCTTTTGACCGTTGGCATCGTAAAAGACTACCTCTGTTTCATGATCCGGCAGCACCTGGTTGATACGTCCGCCCTCAGAAGAACTTAGAGTAATACCCTTGAAATAAATGGTTTGCCCGGGACGATAAATTGAGCGGTCCGTAAAGAAAAAGGTTTTCACAATGGATGGCCGCTCGCGTTCTGCCTGGTTACGGTAGAAATAACCGGCCAATAGAACAGTATCTGTCTTCTGCCGTAACATTATTGCGGAAAGCTCGGGTTGTTCCGGTGAATTGAAAACACCATTTTTTCCGGAAGTCACAGATGAAACATGCCGGAGCTCACTGCCTTTAATGTTATCATTATACCGGAATCTGTAAAAATCTACATTGATGTTTTCAAGGGGAGTTCCTGTTTTTCTGTCTAAGACAAAACCCTTTTTCTCCGCCGTGACAGCAGCCAGCCCGGAAACCTGGATGAGCGAATAGCTCATCACATTTTCCGTTGTTGCGAAGCTGGGCTTTTCGCTAATGACGAGGGCATAGATACCAGTGGGCAACGCCTGTATGGGTATCTCAGTGGTATGAGGAGCAAGATCTTCCGTACCGGGCAGCTCAACAGACCATTCGCGAAAGGAGGCATACTGAAGGATCTCTTTATGTAACGCTCTTCTATTATGATGACCCGCACTCCAGATATCTCTGAAGTCGCGAAGACGGACAACCCGCGCATAAAGCCTCGGTGTGTTCCGATAGTTTACAAGGGCTCTGAAAGGTTCATTCGGAAGTAAAATCTCCTCGGTGGTCAATTGTAATTGTTTTTGAAGCAGTTCGTCCAGGTAGATGCGGGCAAGCCTCGCTCCCTCCGTTCCGGGATACTGATCAATAATATCCTGAAGGCGGGTACGTACCGCAGGGTAGTGGTGATTCCCGGAAACTGCGGCCTGGCGAAGGTCAGGGTAAGGGGTTGCCCGATTCGTCTCCATATCAAGTCTCGCAGCCCGGACAGCGGCAAGGGCGGCTAGGGGATGGGGTTTATACTGTGTTGCGATTCGCTCCAGTGCCTGTTGATAGAGCCGTTTCTTATCGGGAAGTGTAGCATATTGATAAACAAATTCCAACCGATGGAGGTCAGCATCTATCAATGCATCCGGACGGGCGTCGTCCTGATGCAGCAGTAACAGTCGCTGATAGATCCTCAACGCTCGTAACTGAAGTGAAGTGGAATCCGGTGACTGGATGTTTTGCCTGCTAAAACTCACAGCGGAAGAAAAATAGCTGGCATCATCGAGGGAGAAATGAAATGCTGGCCTGGTTAAGTCTTTTTCATTATTCTGAAAAAACTCAAGAGCCCTGAAAGCGAGGAGGTCGAACAGACTGGGACGCAGATGGCGGGTGTTCTCCCCTTTTTCCAGCAGTGCATTGTAACGTTCAATAGAAATCTCTTCGAGTTCTGATGATCTGGCAAGCGATTGCCGGTAATGACTGGAAATCGTTTTGAAAAAGAGTCTGGCATCCCAAAGCTCAAAATCGGGGCTGCCGGATAAATCTGTGGTGGCCGAACGTTCCAGTATTTTCCAGCGGTTATTTTGATAGTAACGCCAGTATAGTTCTCCGGCTATACTGTGCCAGATCGCGCTTGCCGGAAACCCGGAAGTCGCAGCTTTATCTTCAGCCTGTCGAATGCTATTCGTGAAGGCCTCCTCATTACGCTGGAATTCACTGCGAAGCAAAAAGATCTCCGCTTTCATCATCTGCACCTCCTGATTCCGCGGTCCGGCCTTTTTTTGAATGTCCCGGACAATTGTTGCAGCAGATTCCGGAAACCCGCGCTTAAGGAGCGAATCAGCCTGCTGCCATTCCCGGGAGTAGGGATCTTTTTCCTGAGCGAAAATGAAAAGAGGCGTACAGATCAGACAAAAGGCGATAAGAGAGATTAACTTCATATGAAGAATGTAAAGAATTGATTAGACGAAATCGGGCACAAATTCCACAATTGCTGATTTAATTCCATAATTCATGCCAGATTCGCCCTGAATTCCACGGCTTGTATTTTCACCACCTAAACTTACCTTTGTGTCTCGATTTAAGCACCATTAAAAGGCCTATGGATTTTCTACTGCTCCAGTCCGCGCAAAACGCTCCTGTAGATTACATGCCGATCGTACTACAGTTGCTGGTAGCCACCGGGTTTGTTGCTATCATGCTGATGGGCACACACCTGCTGGGCCCAAAGAGGACGACGACTGATAAGCTGGTCAACTTCGAGTCGGGTATCCCCTCCGTGGGCAATGCCCGTCAGCCCATGTCCATCAAGTATTTTCTTGTGGCGATCCTTTTCGTCTTATTTGATGTGGAAGTGATCTTTTTCTATCCATACGCCGTCAATTTCAGGGAGTTAGGAATGGAAGGTTTCACGGCAGTTTTACTTTTTGTGGCGTTCTTTTTGTGCGGGTTTATATACATTTTACGGAAAGGAGCGTTGGAATGGGAGGATTAATAACTCATCTGGCGATCCGGCAGATGTAAAGGTGATTGTTGACTTTAAAAATTGATGATATGCCACGTCCGGTTCAATATAATACAAACGATAAGGTAAAACTCGTAGATCTTCCAGAGGGTTACGCAGGTGAAGGGTTCTACGCGACTTCATTTGATAAGGTAGTCGGTCTGGCCAGAAAGAATTCGCTCTGGCCATTACCATTTGCCACTTCCTGCTGCGGAATCGAGTTTATGGCCACCATGGGTGCCAACTATGACCTGGCCAGATTTGGTTCGGAGCGTATGGGATTTACACCGCGCCAGTGCGACATGCTGCTGGTGGCCGGGACCATTTCAAAGAAGCTCGGACCTGTACTCCGGCAGGTTTACCTTCAGATGGCAGAACCCCGATGGGTAGTAGCGATTGGAGCCTGCGCCTCCAGTGGCGGTATCTTCGATAGCTATTCTGTATTGCAGGGGATCGACCAGGTTATTCCTGTTGACGTGTACGTTCCAGGCTGTCCTCCAAGACCTGAGGGAATTCTGGATGGTATTCTCAAACTGCAGGAACTTGTAGGTAACGAAAGTCTGCGCAGAAGGAACAGCGAACAGTATAAGGCTTTAATGGAAAGCTACGGCATACAATAATTAAGAGGAATGTCTTTGACTTACGATATTATAAGGCAAAAGCTAACGGAGAAGTTCGGGGAAGTTCTGGTATTCGAAGAATCCTTTGGGATGCTTTCCGTAACCGTCCCCGCTGAACAGAACCTGAAGGTGCTACAGTATCTGTATGATGCTGAAGAGCTATCGTTCAGGTTTCTCTCTGACTTGACCGGAGTGAATTATCCCGACCGGAAGAACGAGGAGTTGGCAGTAGTCTATCATTTACATAATCTGGTTGCTAATGTCAGGTTGAGGGTCAAACTCTTTGTACCTTCAGAGAAGCCTGATGTTTATACTGCAACGAAATTATTCCCGGGGGCCAACTGGATGGAGCGGGAGACATATGATTTCTTTGGGATCAACTTCGTCGGTCATCCCGACCTGAGAAGGATTCTGAATGCGGATGAAATGGACTATTTTCCCATGCTCAAGGAATATACCCTGGAGGATCCTCAGCGGACAGATAAAGACGACGAGATGTTCGGTCGCGGCGGCACTATCGCAGCACCTAAGACAGAAGCATAATTATTAATAACGAAAGAAGCCCGAAAGGGCTTTATGTATATGAGTGAAAGGAATCACATACAGCTTTCTGAAGAGTCTCTGGCCAAGCAGAGTACTACGCTGAACCTGGGCCCCACCCACCCTGCCACCCATGGGGTGTTTCAGAATGTTCTGGAAGTAGATGGAGAAAGGGTTCTTTCTACAGAGCCCACTGTCGGCTACATCCACAGGGCTTTTGAAAAGATCGCTGAGCGCCGGCCATATTACCAGATCACTCCACTGACAGACCGACTGAACTACTGCTCGGCACCTATCAATAATATAGGTTGGCATCTGACAGTAGAAAAGCTTGTAGGTATCAAAACGCCGAAGCGGGTTGACTATCTAAGGGTGATCATCATGGAGCTGGCCAGAATCGCAGACCATATAATCTGTAACTCAGTTATTGGTGTGGATACGGGAGCGCTGACAGGATTTACCTACGTCTTTCAGTTTCGTGAGAAGATCTACGAGATCTACGAAGAGATCTGCGGATCCAGACTGACCACCAATATTGGCCGGTTTGGGGGTTTCGAAAGGAACTTTACGGACGCAGCCTGGGCCAAGCTGGAGGATTTCCTGAAGACGTTCCCTAAAGCGTGGAATGAGTTTGAAGATCTGCTCGTAAGGAACCGGATATTCATGGACCGCTGTATGGGCGCCGGTCCGCTCACCGCAGAAATGGCCATGGCCTATAGTGTTACGGGTCCGAATCTGAGAGCGGCTGGTATTGATCTGGATCTGCGGGTTTCAGATCCTTACGCTTCCTATGAAGATTTTGAATTCAAAATTCCTGTTGGCTCGACAGGCGATGTATATGATCGCTTTATGGTCCGTAATATGGAAGTGTGGGAAAGCCTGGGTATCATTCAGCAGGCCATGGAAAAGCTTAAAGATCTTGATCCTTCTGTATACCATGCAGATGTACCGGAATTCTACCTTCCTGAGAAAAAAGATGTCTACACCAAAATGGAAGCCCTGATCTACCATTTCAAGATCATCATGGGCGAGGTGGAGATATTACCCGGTGAGATCTATCATGCAGTGGAAGGTGCCAACGGCGAAGTGGGATACTACCTGATCAGTGACGGAGGACGCAGTCCCTACAGGCTCCACTTCAGGAGACCCTGTTTTATCTACTATCAAATTTTCCCAGAAATCATCAAAAATGGCCTCCTGAGTGATGCCATCGTTACGCTGAGTAGCCTCAACGTGATCGCAGGTGAACTGGATGCTTAATAATTGAACGGATGACAAAGTTTTCGGAAGAAAAACTGGAAAAAGCACAGGAGATCATTGCCAGATACCCTGAAGGAAAACAGAAGAGCGCCTTGATAATGTTGCTCCATCTGGCACAGGAGGAAAATGGGGGCTGGCTCGATGTTGAATCGATGGATTACGTGGCTGGGCTTCTGAATATTCTTCCCATCGAAGTTTACGAGGTGGCGACTTTCTATACGATGTTCAATCTGAAGCCTGTAGGAAAATATGTCTTCGAGGTGTGTCGTACAGGCCCCTGTATGCTAAACGGAAGTGACGACATCATCGACTATATCAAAGACAAACTGGGAATTGCTGAAGGACAGACAACCCCTGATGGTATGTTCACCCTGAAACCGGCTGAATGTCTGGGTGCCTGTGGATATGCCCCGATGATGCAACTGGGCAAACACTACCGCGAGCACCTTACAAGGGAAAAAGTTGATCAGATTATAGACGAGTGCAGAAAAGCAGCAGCCCGGCAGAACTAGCAAGAGGAAAAAAAATTCAGAGTATCAGGCAGTTGATATGGCCTGAAAACTATAACTCGGGAGTAGAAGATGAAATTATTATTAGAACACGCACATATTGAGGGAATCCGGTTCTACGATACCTATCGCAGACAGGGAGGCTATCGTTCCGTGGAAAAAGCCCTCAAAATGACTCCGGACGAAGTAGTGGAGGAAGTGAAGAAGAGCGGCCTCCGGGGACGTGGGGGTGCCGGTTTCCCCACTGGTATGAAATGGAGCTTCCTTGCCAAACCGGAGGGAGTACCCCGGCACCTCGTCTGTAACGCAGACGAATCAGAGCCGGGCACTTTCAAAGACCGGTACCTGATGGAGTTCATTCCCCATCTCCTCGTTGAAGGATTGATCGTGAGCAGCTATGCACTCGGCTCTAATCTTACCTATATCTATATCAGAGGCGAGTATGCCTGGATTGTTGATATTCTTGAAGAGGCCATTGCAGAAGCGAAGAAGGCCGGCTGGCTGGGTAAGAATATCCTGGGCAGCGGATTTGATTGTGAAATCTTTGTACACCGTGGCGCAGGAGCCTATATCTGCGGTGAAGAAACTGCTTTGATCGAATCACTTGAGGGTAAACGCGGAAACCCGCGAATCAAACCACCATTCCCTGCGATTCAGGGTGTCTGGATGCGCCCGACGGTAGTAAACAATGTCGAAACACTTGCAGCCGTAGTACCGATCCTGAATATGGGAGGCGAGGAATATGCCAAAATCGGTGTGGGCCGTTCTACAGGAACTAAGCTGATCTCTGCCTGCGGTAATATCAACAAACCCGGTGTTTACGAGATCGATATGACCATCTCTGTCGAAGAGTTCATTTACAGTGAACAGTATTGTGGTGGCATCCCGAACGGTAAGAAGCTAAAGGCCTGTATTCCGGGTGGATCTTCTGTTCCCATTGTCCCGGCAAACCTGCTTTTCAAAACGGCCAAAGGGGAAACCCGTTATATGAACTATGAAAGTCTGGCTGATGGAGGCTTCGCAACTGGTACCATGATGGGATCTGGAGGTTTCATCGTGCTGGATGAGGATCAGTGTGTCGTAAGGCATACCATGACACTTGCCAGGTTCTACCAGCATGAGAGTTGCGGGCAATGCAGTCCCTGCCGAGAAGGAACAGGTTGGATGCATAAGATCCTGAAGAATATAGAATATGGAAAAGGAAAGATGAGTGATATCGATCTGCTCTGGGATATCCAGCGTAAGATCGAAGGCAACACGATCTGTCCGCTCGGAGATGCGGCTGCCTGGCCGGTAGCAGCAGCTATCCGTCATTTCCGCGATGAATTTGAATGGCATGTGACCCACCCTGAAGAAGCTCAGACCAGAAATTATGGCCTCGCAGGATACGCAGACCCACTACCTGTGCTTGCCTGAGTAACAGTGTAGTATTTCAGGGCGCCCAGTCGCCCACAGTTAAAAAAACTGAAACAATGAGTGACCAGAAAGTCAAAGTAACTATCGATAATATCACGATAGAAGTACCGGTAGGGACTACTATCCTGAATGCCGCAAGGCAGATAGGTGGCGAGGTGACACCACCCGCCATGTGCTACTATTCAAAGCTGGAAGGCAGCGGAGGGAAATGTCGTACCTGCCTTGTAGAGGTTAGCAAGGGATCGGAAAAAGACCCCAGGCCGATGCCAAAGCTGGTTGCCAGCTGCCGTACTACGGTTATGGATGGTATGGAAGTGAAGAATATCACATCTGAAAGAGTACTGGATGCCAGAAAAGGTGTAGTGGAGTTTCTGTTGATCAATCACCCGCTGGATTGTCCCGTTTGCGATCAGGCTGGCGAATGTCACCTGCAGGATCTGAGCTATGAGCACGGAACGGCCGGTACGCGTTATGACTTTACCCGCAGAACCTTTGATAAAGAAGATATTGGAGACTTCATCCAGCTTCACATGACGCGCTGTATTCTTTGTTACCGTTGTGTCTACACTGCTGAGCAACTGACAGGTCGCCGGGAACACGGAGTGCTGGACAGGGGAGATCATGCAGAAATCAGCACGCTGATCGGAAAGTCGCTTGATAATGAATTCATCGGAAATGTGATCGATGTGTGTCCGGTAGGAGCGCTCACAGATCGTACCTTCCGCTTTAAGAATCGTGTCTGGTTTACAAAACCAGTGGATGCGCACCGTGATTGCCCGACCTGTTCCGGTAAAGTGCGCTTGTGGCTCCGTGGTGATGAAGTATTCCGTGTAACAGCAAGAAAAGATAAATGGGGAGAGGTTGAAGAATTCATTTGTAACGACTGTCGCTTCCATAAGAAACAGACGAGCGACTGGGTGATCGAAGGACCTTCAAAAGTGGACAGGCACAGTGTAATTAATCAGGGACACTATGTTAATGCTGTGAAGGCGCAGACGAAACTGGTCAATGAGATCATTGGAAAGCAACCAAAGATGTTGCTGGATGTTCATGAAATCAGCGATGTTAACCGTCCCGAGATCGACCTCTCGAAAATAGATGGCCCAGCCCATTCTGATGACTTCCTGCCAAATCAGCAACTGGAGAATCAGAGAAAACTGGATGTAGGAAAGAAATAGACTTGATTATCAAATATTTCTACTGCAGAGATGTCAGAAACCGGTGAAGCAGGAGCAGTAAGAAAGAACTAATTATTTTTAACGAACTGATTACTTTTGCGCCGCTATGCTATTGATGCAAATCGACTGGCTCTTAATACTGGAAAAGATCATCCTGATTATCGTAATCATCCTTGTTTCTTTTGGCGTAGCAGCCTATGCAACCTGGGGTGAGCGCAAGGTAGCAGCGGTCATGCAGGATCGTCTGGGCCCGAACAGGGCAGGACCCCTGGGTTTGCTACAACCCCTGGCAGACGGTCTTAAACTGTTCTTCAAGGAAGAGATCATTCCACTGAGTTCCACCAGAATACTTTTCGTTTTAGGGCCTGCCATGTTCATGATCACGGCGCTGATGACCAGTGCGGTAATCCCCTGGGGCCCGGACTTTAGTATTGGCGACAGGATCGTTTCACTGCAGGTGGCAGATGTGAACATTGGAATCCTGTTCATCTTTGCTGTGGTAAGCCTCGGCGTCTACGGCATCATGCTCGGAGGCTGGTCCTCAAATAACAAGTACTCCCTGTTAAGTAGTGTGCGTGCAGCATCCCAGGCGATTTCCTACGAGCTTGCTCTGGGTATCAGCCTGATTGCTTTACTGATGCTGACGGGTTCTTTGAGTATGCGTGAGATCGTTCAACAGCAGCATGGTTTCTGGAATGATGGCTATTTTACCTGGCACTTCTTCAGACAGCCCCTGGGCTTCTTCATCTTTCTGGTTTGCACTTTTGCGGAACTTAACAGAGCACCCTTCGATCTGCCCGAGGCCGAGAGCGAACTGAATATGGGCTATCACCTTGAGTATTCCTCAATGAAGTTGGGTATGTACCTGTTTGCAGAGTATATTAACATGTTCATCAGCTCTGCGATCATGGCAACACTCTTCTTTGGAGGTTACAATTATCCTTTCATGGACGAGGTCGCAGCGAATGTACCGGAGTGGTTGTTCGTGTTGACCTGTGTAGCGGCCTTGTTTATAAAGATTACCGGATTCATCCTGTTCTTCATGTTTGTAAGATGGACGCTGCCACGCTTCCGTTATGATCAGCTCATGAAACTTGGATGGAAATCATTGATACCACTTGCATTATTCAATATGGTGATTACCGGCTTTGTGATTTTGTGGTTTATGGATAAATAGAATAATATGCAAAAACTAACTAACAGATCTTTTCCCGTAAATCGTGATCCGATGACCCTCGGAGAAAAGATCTATATACCAGCTATCATGAAGGGATTGAGTATCACGCTCAGTCATATCTTCAAAAAGAAGGCTACTGTAAGTTATCCGGAAGAAAAGCGTCCGTTCAGTCCGGTATTCCGGGGTCTGCACGTCCTGAATCGCGATGAAGAAGGAAGAGAGCGCTGCACGGCTTGCGGACTTTGTGCCCTTGCCTGTCCCGCAGAGGCGATCACCATGGAAGCTGCAGAACGTAAGGCCGGTGAGGAACACCTGTACCGCGAAGAGAAGTATGCAGCCAAGTATGAGATTAATATGTTGCGCTGTATCTTCTGCGGTTTCTGTGAGGAAGCCTGTCCAAAAGACGCCGTTTATCTGAGTGAAACAGTGATGCCTTCCAATTATACCAGGAGAAGTATGATCTACAAAAAGGAAGATCTGCTGATCCCACATCCTAAAAAGCAAGACAACGCCTGATATGGAGCTATTTGAGGTCATATTCTGGATTCTGACTGTCGTTGCCATCAGTTGCGCACTGGGGGTGATCCTCAGTCGTAATCCTGTGAGCAGCGTGTTATTTCTGATCGCCACATTTTTTGCAGTTTCCGGACATTACCTGATTTTGAATGCGCAGTTTCTGTTCATTGTCAATATCATCGTATATGCAGGCGCCATAATGGTTCTGTTCCTGTTTGTGATCATGCTGATGAACCTGAACTCTGACGTGGAACCTCAGAAGAGCAGATTGGTTCAATTTGCGGGAATCATTTCGGGAGGTATCCTCTTTCTGGTAATTCTTGCTGCGTTGAAGGATACCATAACAAGAGGAACATTACATAGTGAGGCAACAGATATTGGTCTGATTAAGAACCTGGGCAGGACACTCTATACGAAGTTTGTGCTTCCTTTTGAGCTGGCGAGTGTGCTATTCCTGTGTTCTATGATAGGAGCCATGGTAATTGGTAAGAAGGACAAGCCATCTGTGGCAGTTGAGCATAAAAACCCAAATCAGAACTAGAACATGCCGATCCAGTATTATCTATTTCTCAGCCTCGCGCTGTTCAGCATCGGGATCATGGGTGCCCTGATCCGGAGGAATGCTATTATCATTCTGATGTGCATAGAGCTCATGCTCAATGCCGTTAACCTGTTAATGGTAGCTTTTTCAAAAATGTATAACGACCCGTCCTCACAGATATTCGTGTTCTTTATCATGGTAGTGGCGGCTGCGGAAGTGGCTGTAGGACTGGCGATAATAGTAATGATGTACAGAAAGGTACACTCAGTAGATATTAATATACTGAACAGGTTGAAACATTAATTCAGGAGGGTGAGGCGAATGCCCGTCCTTTAGTATAGTTCGTTATGACTGAATTTGTATACTTAGTTCCCTTATTCCCCTTAATAGGTTTCCTGATCAATGGATTCGGGTGGAGAACTATTCCCAGAACTGCAGGCGGTGTAATCGGGAGCCTGGCAGTACTGGCCTCTTTTGCAGTATCACTCGGTATCTTCTTCGAAGTACGGGAGGGAGCTTCTGAAGTGGTCACGTTGTTTGACTTCATTCAGTCGGGCAGTCTACAGATCCCCATTGCTTTTAAGGTGGATGCGCTGTCATCCCTGTTTCTACTGATCATTACAGGCATTGGATTTCTGATCCATGTATATTCTACAGCCTATATGCATGACGATGAGGGAGTGGTACGATACTTCTCCTATCTGAATCTTTTTGTCTTTTCCATGCTGTTGCTGGTATTAGGCGCCAACTATCTAGTGATGTTCATCGGTTGGGAAGGCGTCGGATTGTGTTCCTATCTGTTGATTGGCTTCTGGTTCAAAAACCGTGATTATAACCTGGCTGCACGAAAGGCTTTTGTGATGAACCGGATAGGTGATCTGGGCTTCCTGATCGGTATGATGCTGATCCTGTATCATTTTGGAACATTGTCTTACGACGAGTTCTTCGGTCAGCTCGACGGAGGAACAGCACCAGTACATGCCAGTGTTTATAACTGGATCGCTATCTGCCTGTTCATCGGTGCCATGGGTAAATCTGCTCAGATCCCTCTATATACGTGGTTGCCTGACGCGATGGCTGGTCCCACTCCGGTATCTGCCCTGATCCACGCCGCAACGATGGTAACGGCCGGTATTTATATGATCGCCCGCAGCAGCCTGCTTTACAATCTGGCACCGCTGGCCCTCGACCTCGTCACGTGGATCGGCCTGGCGACAGCCTTCCTGGCAGCGACCATTGCATTACGCCAATACGATATCAAGAAAGTACTCGCCTATTCCACCGTAAGCCAGCTTGGGTTTATGTTTGTAGCGCTCGGACTGGGTGCCTATACCACTGCAGTTTTCCATGTAATGACCCACGCGTTTTTCAAGGCTTTACTGTTCCTTGGTTCCGGTAGTGTGATTCATGCTATGGGTGGAGAACAGGACATCAGAAAAATGGGAGGCCTGAAGAAATATATGCGGGTCACACAGATCACCTTCCTGATCGGCTGTCTGGCTATATCGGGTATTCCCGGCCTATCAGGTTTCTTTTCAAAAGATGAAATCCTGGCAGCAGCGTTCGGTCATAATATGATTGTCTTCGTGATCCTTTTGATCACAGCTATGCTGACAGCGTTCTATATGTTCCGGCTTTACTTCCTCACCTTTACAGGAACTTTCCGGGGAACTGAAGAGCAACGGAGTCATCTGCACGAAAGCCCTGCGGCAATAACGATCCCGCTGATCATCCTCGCGATTTTCTCTATTATCGCCGGTTATGTGGGTCTTCCACCTGTTATCAGTGAAAACCATACCCTCAATGAGTTCCTGCGTCCTGTGGTCGCTAACTTTAATTCGCATCATCTGGACCATAACACGGAGTGGATGCTGATCGGACTTTCTGTCGGTGTCGTAATGATCATGATACTGGCGGCCTTCCGCCTGACTGCCCGTCCTGATTTCGTTCCCACCAAAGGCCTGGCTCGTACACTTGAGAACAAATGGTATGTAGATGAGCTATATGATGCAATCATAGTAAGACCGCTGGGCCACCTTTCTCTTCTTATGGACCGGTTTGTGGAGCGGGCAGGAATTGATGGTCTGGTGAACGGCGTCGGTCGTACGGTGCGATGGGGTGGCGAGCGGGTCAGACTGTTACAAAACGGACAGGTAGGCTTTTATATTTTCGTGATGGTGGTCGGTGTGACGGTGTTATTTGCAATTAGCTTTTTTCTGGATTAAATAGTAGTAGCGCGAGCGAATATATTATGATACTGACTTTACTCATATTGGTTCCTTTAGTGGCAGGTATCATCAGTTTCCTGGTAAAGAGCGAGGCTGTAAAGGGACTGGCGCTGATTAGCTCTCTGGCTACTTTAGTGCTTTCAGGAATGGTAGCCTATGAATCAATGAATGGCGCACTGCAATTCAGTCTTCCATGGATTCCACAACTGGGCGCTGAATTCAGTCTTTATGCAGACGGTATGGCTGCTATGCTCTGCCTTCTCACAGCAATAGTTATGCCCCTGGTCTTTGTTTCCGGATGGAACAAAAAAATGGATAGCCCCTGGTCTTTTTATGGATTCATGCTGCTCGCACAGGCTGGTATTACCGGTGTGTTCCTTGCCTATGACGCCCTGCTTTTCTACTTCTGCTGGGAGCTGGCATTAATACCAGTCTACTTCCTTTGTTCACGCTGGGGAGGAGAAAAGCGTATCGCTGTTACCTTTAAGTTCTTCGTTTATACGTTCGTCGGTAGTTTGATCATGTTAGCGGGCCTGCTTTACCTTGGTACCTTAACGCCAGGTGGTGATGGCTACTCCTGGGCTAATATCAGCCGCGCCGGTAGCGCCCTACCTTTCGAAACACAGCAATGGATGTTCTGGATCATCTTTATTGCCTTCGCCATCAAAATACCGATCTTTCCGTTTCACACCTGGCAGCCTGATACCTACGAGCAGTCTCCAACCTCGGTCACCATTGTACTTAGCGCGCTAATGGTGAAGATGGGTATGTTCGCCGTAGTGCGCTGGTTGTTCCCCGTACTCCCCTCAGGTGTCGAATTCTGGTCAAATACGATTATCATTCTTTCAATAATCGGCATCATCTACGCATCATTACTGGCGATGGTTCAAACGGATCTCAAGCGACTGATAGCGTATTCTTCCATAGCCCACATGGGCTTGATGACTGCAGGAGCCTTCGCACAGACCGGTGTTGGGATGCACGGACTTATGGTCCAGATGTTCAATCACGGCATCAGTATTACCGGCCTTTGGCTCATTGTTCAGATGATTGAGAATCGCTGGGGCACCCGTGATATGACACGACTGGGTGGTATGGCCATCGCAGCGCCGCAGATGGCGATTGCACTTGTGGTCATAGCATTTGCCAATATCGGCCTTCCGCTTACGAATGGATTTGTGGGAGAATTCATGTTGTTCCATGGTATTTTCCAGAGTGAGCTACCATATCATATCACTTACATGGCCCTGGCGGGACTGGGAATCATACTGGGTGCAGTATATACCCTGAAGATGGTACAGCGCACGGCATTTGGAAATACAGTGCCGATGGTGAACAATAGTGACATGACCCTGAATGAATCGATTGCAATGGCACTAATCGTTGCCCTCGTGGTATTCCTGGGTGTGTATCCGAAACCCCTGCTGGAACTGACCAGTGGCATGGCTGAAATGATTGTACTTAGATAAACGTATAAAACCAACCCGTCCTGTTTTTTAGGTCGGGACCAGAAATATGAAAGCAATAATTGCTGCAGCTATATTAGGAGTAGTTCTCATGTTTGTTAGTGTCTCCGGCAGAGACAAGAAGACCGTGGTGTCTATTGCTACAGCCCTGATCGCTGTACTTCTGGGTGTCACGATCTGGGAACTTTACCAGTTGAATGATGCTTCTGCTGCAATTCCGAGAACCTATTTCAATAACATGATCAGCCTGGACAGCTTTGGGCTATGGTTCAATGTACTGATGACAGGCTGTACCCTGCTATTCGTGCTGCTGATGGGGAAGGATATTGCAAGGGTAGGTCAGCATGTGGGGGAGTATTTTGCCCTAATCGCCTTTATTTTACTGGCCATATTCATGCTTTCCAGCTATCAGCACATGCTGATACTTTTCCTGGGGATAGAAATTCTCTCCATACCGCAGTATATCCTGGCAAGTGCAGATAAGAAAAACCTGAAAAGCAGTGAAGCATCCCTGAAGTACTTCCTGATGGGGGCCTTCACCACAGGTATACTTCTGATGGGAATCGCCCTGCTGTATGGTGCCACCGGAACTTTTGATATTTTGAATTTCAGGGTACTACAGGCGGCTTCACTGAACCCGCTGGCACTCACTGGTATTCTGCTACTCATCATCGCTTTTGGTTTCAAGGTATCTGCAGCACCAATGCATATGTGGACGCCCGATGTATACGATGGTTCACCCACGCCATTCACCGCTTTCATGTCCACAATCGTCAAGGCGGGTGCATTTGTGGGTTTCCTACGTTTGTTCCACGCCTCATTTGGTAACCTGAGCAGCCACTGGTTAACGGTTCTGGCCATCATCACGGCACTCACGCTCCTAATCGGGAATCTGACGGCGGTCTTCCAGCAGAGTGTCAAAAGAATGCTGGCCTATTCGTCTATCGCACAGGCGGGCTTTATGCTTTTTGCCATTTTCTCCATCAATGCCACGGCCTGGCAGGGAATGCTGATCTATGCCATAGCCTATAGTGTGGCCTCCATCGGCGTCTTTGCGGTACTGATCAAGTTGAAAGACTACACCTACGATGGTTTTAATGGTCTGGCAAAGAAAGAACCAGCACTGGCATTCTTCACCACCATATTTCTGCTCTCTCTGGCCGGCATTCCACTCACAGGCGGTTTTATGGCCAAATACTATGTACTTCTTGCTGCCGTTCAGCAGGGCGAGTTACTGTGGCTGGTGATATTTGCTCTTGTAATGGCTGCGATCAGCGCCTACTATTACTTCAGGGTGATCATAGCCATGTATTTCAAGACAGGGACACCTGAACTTACAGGTGAAGTATCCGGGTATGACAAGACGATGTTGGCCATTACCTGCATTCTGGTCATCCTGATCGGTATAGCCCCGCAGCTATTCCTCAACGTCTGAGGAGCGCCTCCAGGAATTTTGCTTTCCATAGGAATCCCTGCTGCCTGTTACTGACAGCAATTATATCATTGTTCTAACATTTGTCCTCTAGCTAATACCTTAGCTTTGCAGGTCCGCCTGCTGAGCCTGTGGGGATTTACTCACATCTGTGCATTTCTTTCCCTTTTGAATAATCTGGCCTGAGGTATTTTCGATGTGAACAAGTAAACAGTAGTCGTATGGATATCGAACAATTAATGCCCCATGTGGAAGCGCTGATTTTCGCCAGTGAAAGACCTATCACCCAGATCGAACTAACTGAAATGATCGGCCAGGCAATGGAAGCGTCAATCGAGTCCGAGCGCATAGCTACCTGTATCGATGCAATCCGTGAAAAATACGATGCAGAATACTATCCCTTCCATCTGAAAGAGGCAGGAGGCGGCTATCAGTTCCTGACCAAGAAAGCCTTCCACAAAACAGTACTGCAGCTAAACGGTGACAAGCATATCAAGAAGTTGTCCGCTGCTGCCATGGAAACACTGTCCATCATCGCTTATAAGCAGCCCATCACCAAATCAGATATCGAATTTATCCGTGGGGTGAGCGCCGATTATTCCATTCAGAAACTTCTGGAAAAAGAGCTGATCGTAATCGCAGGCCGTAAGGAGGATATGGTGGGTAAGCCCTTGGTTTATGCTACCTCAAAGAACTTTATGGATTACCTGGGTATCAACTCTCCTGCAGAACTTCCCCAGCTCAAGGATATCACCAATATTGAAATCGTGGTGCCCACCGATGGTGCGGAAGCACAACCCGGGTCCGATGATACAGACAGTCCGATGATTGTCAATGAAGATGGTGATTTACTTCTGAGTTAATCCTGCTACAATCGTTTATTTAAAAGAGTTTTGCTCTTAAAAATTATCTTTGCTCCCAAATAATTGAGTCCCATGCGGTTTATTGTTTCATCTACAGGATTGCTCAAAAATCTCCAGCAGATCAGCGGCGTTATTAGTGCCAATACAGTACTTTCTGTACTGGAAGATTTTCTTTTTGAGCTGAAGGGCAATACGCTCACGCTGACAGCTACAGACCTGGAGACGATGATGCGTGTGGAAATGGAAGTAGCGGAAGCGCAGGGTGACGGCCGGATCTGCATCTCATCCAGGATCTTACTGGAATACCTGAAGAACCTACCGGAACAACCCGTTACTTTCAACATCAATGATCAGGACCTCAGTGTCGAAATGAGCTCCTCCGTAGGAAAATACAAGATTGGTGGCGAAAGAGCAGATGAGTTTCCAAAGGAGCCAGCGCCGGAGGACACTACCAGCTTTAATATCCCCTCTCTTACCTTACTGGAGTGTATCAACAATACTTTATTTGCGGTAAGCAATGATACTTTGCGTCCTGCAATGACCGGTGTGTATTTTGAGCTAGCCAGTGATAGTATTGCTATGGTATCAACCGATGCACACAGACTTGTTCTGGTTCGTCGTACGGATATTCTGTGTCCTGCACAACAGGGCTTCGTAGTGCCTAAAAAACCATTGCAACAGTTACGTAGTACGCTTCCTGCAGATGAGACACAACTGGAACTTTCTTACAACTCAAGTCATCTGTTTGTCTCCAGCAATAGCCTGAAGATGAGCTGCCGCCTGATCGATGCGCGATTCCCCGACTATAAAGCTGTTATCCCTACTGATAACCCCTATAAGCTAACATTGAACAGAGCTGATTTTATCAGCGCTCTGCGTCGCGTGAGCATCTTTGCCAACAAGACCACCAATCAGGTGGTACTGGACATCAATGGTAACTCCCTTCAGATCAGCGCACAGGATATCGATTTCTCCTACGAGGGTAAGGAAACGCTCTCCTGTCAGTATAGTGGAGAAGATATGAAGATAGCTTTCAATGCTAAACTAATGATCGAAATGGTCAACAACATGGATGGGGAAGATCTTGAAATAGAACTGAGTACTCCAACCAGAGCAGGAATATTTAAGCCGGTCGAGAAAGCAGAAAATGAGGAAATCCTCATGTTGCTGATGCCGCTGATGGTAGGAATTTAAGCCTGACACACACACAGATTAACTCTGGCCGGCGCAGCCGGCCTTTTTCATGCGCCAGAGGTTCGCCCTTTATTCCGTATTTTTCGCCTCCATTTCCAGGAACAACAATGATCTACAGAAGCAAAGCCCCGTTACGGATCGGGCTGGCCGGTGGCGGCACAGACGTAAGTCCTTATTGTGATCTATACGGGGGAGCCATATTGAATGCTACCATTTCGCTCTATGCCTACGCCAGTATCGAGCCGTTGCAGATTCCTGAAGTCATTATCGAAGCGGTGGACCGGCAGGAGATAGCTACTTATTCACTCTCAGGAGCACTACCCATAGATGGACACCTGGATCTGGCCAAAGGTGTATATAACCGACTGGTCCGGGAATATGGTCCTCTGCCCTCCGGCTTTCGTCTGACAACCTTTGTGGATGTGCCAGCAGGTTCAGGATTAGGTACTTCTTCCACCCTCATGACCGCCATATTGGGCGCATTTGCAGAATGGTTACGGCTGCCTTTGGGTGAGTATGACCTGGCGCATCTGGCCTACGAGATCGAGAGACTGGAATTGAAAATGGCGGGTGGCAAACAGGACCAGTATGCCGCAACGTTTGGCGGTGTCAATTTCATGGAGTTTTATGGCGATGACAAGGTAATTGTCAACCCTCTCCGGATTAAGCCCAAATATCTGTATGAACTCTCTAACAATCTCCTGCTATACTTCACAGCCACCAGCCGGCTTTCCTCAACGATAATTGAAGCACAGAGCAGGAATGTCGTCGATAAGAACCAGGAGTCGATCGATGCCATGCACCATCTCAAAGAACAATCCCGCATGATGAAGGAGGCCTTGCTTAGGGGAAATATCGATGAAGTAGGGTCGATACTCGACTTCGGATTCCGTTATAAGAAACAGATGGCTCAGGGGATATCCAATACGCTGATGGATGAGATATATGAGACAGCCCTCAGAGCAGGTGCCACAGGCGGAAAGATCAGTGGAGCAGGAGGTGGTGGGTTTATGATGTTTTACTGTCCTGGTAATTCCAGTTATAAAGTCCGAACTGCTTTGTCGGGATTCGGAGGGGGGTTTCATCCCTATCAGTTTGTTGAACGCGGACTTTTCACCTGGAGTATTTAGACTATGGAAGCAATCATTCTGGCAGGAGGACTGGGAACCCGTTTACAGTCTGTAATTGGCGCCTACCCTAAGTGCATGGCCCCGGTGAACGGGAAACCTTTTTTACACTATCTCTTTCAATATCTGCAGAAACAGGGATGTTCAAAAGTGATGTTATCGCTGGGTTTCAAACACGAGATCGTCCTGGATTGGATCTGGCAGCACCCACCTGCGATTTCTATATCACATGTGATTGAAGAATCACCACTCGGCACTGGCGGTGGAATTCGTCTGGCTGCAGAACATCTGGCTGCAGACAACCCGGTGGTCCTGAACGGAGATACCCTATTTCATATAGATCTGTCTGCATTACTTGAGTTTCACAGACTGAAAGCGGCCTCTGTTTCACTGGCTTTAAAGCCCATGCTGGCATTCGAACGTTACGGTGCTGTCACAATTGGAGACAATCACTCAATCCGGTCTTTTGAAGAAAAACGCTTTTATCAGGAGGGTTTGATCAATGGCGGTGTCTATGTGCTGGAAACCTCAGATTTCCTCAGCCGGCCGCTACCCGAAAAGTTTTCCTTTGAGAAGGAATATCTGGAAGCATATGTTGAAGGAGGCAATTTTTACGGGAAGCCGTTCAATGATTACTTTATTGATATTGGTATACCCGAAGATTACAGCAGGGTTCAAGAGGATTTTAAAACGATGTTCCCATGAAGATTGCCATCATCGGACCTGCGCATCCGTTAAGAGGTGGAGGTATTTCTACCTTCAATGAACGACTGGCCACTGTACTACAGCAACAGGGTCATGTGGTAACGATTTATTCTTTTTCATTACAGTATCCTTCGTTCCTTTTTCCTGGGAAATCACAGTTTACAGAAGAACCAGCACCGGAGGGACTGAAAATTTTGCCTCTGATCAATTCCATTCATCCGTTCAACTGGCTGAAAGTTGGGAACAGGATACGCGACGATCGTCCAGACCTGGTGGTAGTGCGTTACTGGTTGCCTTTTATGGGTCCTTCGCTGGGTACGATTCTCAGGAGAGTACGCAAGAACAATCATTCCAGGATAGTTTGTATTGCCGACAATGTGATACCACATGAACACCGGCCGGGCGATAAACAGTTCACCAGATTCTTCATCAAGCCTGTAGATGCATTTATTACGATGAGCCGGGATGTTCTCCGTGATCTCCAGCGAATTACTGACAAACCCGCTCTGTTTACACCGCATCCTGTCTATGATAATTACGGGGAGCCTCTTGATAAAAAGGAGGCCTGTTCAAAGCTTGGATTGAACCCGGCGGATCGTTATCTGTTGTTCTTCGGATTCATCAGAAAATATAAAGGGCTGGACCTGTTGCTGCAGGCGATGCAGGATGAAAGGGTGAAGGAAACGGGGGTGAAACTGATTATCGCAGGTGAGTATTACGATGATCCCTCAGAATATGCAGATCTATTACATCAGGTGAGAGAGCGTGTCCATCTGTTCACGGACTTCATTCCCAATGATGAGGTGCGAAATTATTTCAGTGCGGCAGACTTGATCGTGCAGCCATACCGGAGTGCTACTCAGAGCGGCATAACGCAGGTTGCCTATCATTTTGAAAAGCCAATGGTCGTTACAAAAGTCGGCGGGCTATCGGAGGTGGTAATCGACGGCAAAACAGGATTTGTTACGGAGCCTCGTGCAGATGCGATCGCCACCGCTATCAGCCGATTCTTTGACAGGGAAGGTATTCCGGATCTGGAAAGCAACCTGCAATTACAGAAACAGGAGTATAGCTGGGAGCGATTTACCAGAACTTTGATGGCACTGGCATTTCCAGGAAAGGACTAAAAGAGTCTCCCTCTGTCTGGATGATCACGATTCAGGTGTCTGTAGGCTTTCTCTGTAGCTTCTCTGCCTCTGGGAGTGCGTATTATGAAACCCTCCTGGATCAGGAAAGGTTCATAGACCTCTTCAATCGTGCCGGATTCTTCTCCAACTGCAGTAGCAATGTTGTTGATTCCCGTCGGTCCACCTTTGAATTTGTCGATCAGTGTTGCCAGTATTCTGTTGTCCATTTCATCCAGACCGTTTTCATCAACGTGTAGCGCACGCAGTCCGTGTTCGGTGATGGCAAGATCAATGACTCCATTCCCCAGCACCTGCGCAAAGTCGCGCATCCTCCGTAAGAGACCGTTGGCGATCCTGGGTGTGCCCCGGCTGCGGCCGGCAATTTCCATAGCTGCATCGGAAGTGATTTTGACGTTAAGCAGATTAGCAGCCCGCATAATAATTCGTTGCAGTACCTCCCGGGTGTAATAGTCCAGCCTGGATTTTATACCAAAACGGCTGAGCAGTGGCGCAGTCAGCAGTCCCGAGCGCGTTGTGGCTCCCACTAGCGTAAACGGACTGATGTTTAACTGGATAGATCTGGCTGCTGGTCCGCTATCGATCATAATATCGATCTTGAAATCCTCCATGGCAGCATAGAGGTATTCCTCAACGACCGTGCTCAGGCGGTGAATCTCGTCAATAAAAAGTACGTCCCGGGGTTCAAGACTGGTCAGGAGGCCGGCGAGATCGGCTGGCTTTTCAATAACAGGACCACTGGTTTCTTTAATCTGGGCGCCGAGCTCATTGGCGACAATCCGGGACAGGGTGGTTTTTCCAAGGCCTGGAGGGCCATGGAAAAGAATATGATCAAGTGCTTCGCCTCTAAGATTAGCAGCTTTAATAAAGATTCTGAGGTTTTCAATTAACTGAGGCTGACCGGCAAAATCCTCGATCGACTGCGGCCGGATAGTGTTCTCATACTCCCGGTCCTGTGGGCTAAGGTGATCGGAAGGCCGCACATGTGACTGATCCATCAAGCTAAGGTAACTCAAAATGCAAGACCTCTTTTCAGCGAGAGGGCGATTCAAATGAAAAACCTCAGACTCCTGACATTACCCTGCCCTAGCCTGCCCGGTTCATATTTAACCAATACCTTTGCTTCGTTAAATGATCGATATGGCTAATAAGAACTATAAAATCGGAACTAAACTTATTCATGCGGCAGTGGAGCCGGATCCTACAACAGGTGCAATCATGACGCCGATCTACCAGACATCCACTTTCGTTCAGGCAGCTCCCGGTGATCATAAGGGATATGAATACGCTCGTACACAGAATCCGACGAGGACGGTATTGCAGAACGCACTGGCAGAGGTTGAAAATGGAAAGTATGGACTTTGTTTCGGCAGTGGCATGGCTGCAACTGATGCAGTAGCTAAATTGCTGATGCCCGGTGACGAAGTGATCGTTGCAAATGACTTGTATGGCGGGACCTACAGGATTTTTACCAGGGTATTCGCCAATTATGGAATAAAGTTCCATTTCATTGACATGAGCAATACGGAGAATATCCGTGGTTATATCAATCAGAACACGAAGATGATCTGGGCAGAGACGCCTACGAATCCCCTTTTGAACATTATTGATATAGAAGGATGTTCTAAAATTGCGAAGGAACATAACCTCTTGCTTGTAGTTGATAATACGTTTGCCTCCCCTTATCTGCAGAACCCGATCGACTTCGGTGCTGACATCGTGCTGCATTCAGCGACCAAATACCTGGGTGGTCATTCCGATGTAGTACATGGAGCGCTGATCGTAAATAGCGAAGAGCTGGATGAGAAACTTCGTTTTATTCAAAATAGCTGTGGAGCTGTACCGGGTCCTCATGATGCCTGGCTGGTGCTCAGGGGTTTGAAAACATTACACGTTCGTATGCAGCGCCATTGCGAGAATGGAAGGGCAATTGCAGAGTTTCTGAAGAAGCACGATAAGGTGGCCAAGGTGTATTGGTGTGGCTTTGAGGATCATCCTAACCACCAGGTGGCGCGGAAGCAAATGCGTGATTTTGGAGGCATGATATCCTTTACCCTAAAAGATGATCGCATTGAAGCGGCTCATGAAGTGCTGAAGAAAACAGAACTTTTCTCACTGGCGGAGTCGCTGGGTGGCGTAGAGTCATTGATCGGTCATCCCGCTTCGATGACTCACGGTTCCATTCCGAGAGAACAGAGAATCGCCAACGGCCTTTCGGATTCCCTGATTCGTTTGAGCGTGGGAATAGAGGATATCGATGATCTTCTCAAGGATCTTGAGAGCGCAATTGGCTAACAATTTTATACCTGTACTGGAGGTTCCGATCAGGAACCTCTTTTTTTATGTTTTATTGGCAGATCTTCTTGCCATAGTCACTTTGAAACCTACACAGGCGTAGTTATTGGCTGCCCCGAAAGGTTCCATTCTGATATAACTGAAAGCAGAGAGAAAGTCCTCCAATGCTCTAAACTCATCAGATGGTGAATTGAACTCATCAAATATGAGAATATCATCCGTTCTCAGATGAGGGGCTAGTGTCGTAAGCACAAAAAGTGTCGAGCTATACAAATCAGCATCAAGCAAGATTACTTTACGGTTATCTGAAAGGCCAGCGCTCAGGAATTCATGGAGTGTGTCCTGAAACAACCCTTTGTACAGACTGGCTCTTGAATCATTAACTGTTGGGATTTCACCACCCAGACTAAAGGTACCCCGTTTGTAATTTCCCCAATCTTCCGGCAGGCCGGTGAAAGTGTCGAAACCAAAGAATCTTGAATCGGGATGCTGATTTTTTTCTAGCCACCAGTAGAAAGTCTCGCAGTCTGCTACACCAAATTCCAGGTAGTTAACAGGCTCGTTCGCGACCATCTTTTCTGCTACATATTCGTGAACAAGATAGCGCCGTTTGTAAACATTCCCTTTTGCAGGGTAGTCATTCACGCTAAGTTGGGAATGAGCACTCATCCAGTCTGAGAAACGAAGGAAGTTTGACAGCTTAGAAAGCTGAGTGATACGTTTTCTGTTCAAGGCGACCGCGCGAAAACGGTGGAGTAAAAGTTTTACACCTTTCAATGAAAATATTTTGATGTAAGCTACAAATAATAGGGTGAATAAAATGTGAAATGGTGCCTCTGACATCGTTTGCAAACCACCTTGACTGTTGAAATAGGTTAGATTTGCAGGATGCCGCTATACCGTGAATGGGCAAGTGATCCCTACAGTCTGGCAGCCATCTGGGAGATTGGTGAGCCAGAGTCTTTTTTCCTGGAAAAGACAGGATTGGAAACCGGCATCCGGAACGAAAAACGGCGTTTAGAACACCTGGCTGGAAGATTTCTCCTCCGGTATCTGAAACAGGATTTTCCGCTTTTACATATCAGGCCGGATGGTCATGACAAACCGAGGATCGACGGTAACCGATATTATTTTTCCATTTCCCATTCCTTTCCATACGTTGCTGCAGTGGTGAGTCCATGGGTGGAATGCGGTATCGATATCCAGGTCTGGCACCAGCGTATGCTGCAGCTTCAGAACAAATTTCTCTCAGGAACAGAGCAGGAGCTATTTGAAAATGATCCCCGGAAATTAACTCTGGCCTGGAGCGCCAAGGAGGCGGCCTATAAATGGCAGGGACGAAGAGGGGTTGAATTCATTGATCATTTGCCCATTCAAAAGTTTGAACCCACCAGTAATGTCTTTGAACTTGAAATAGCGCTACAGCTTACACATCCCAGGCTGAATATAAAAGCAGAAGGATTTCTCGAACAGGAATTTGCCTGCGCGCTTATCGTTCATTCCGAGATCATCCATCCGGGTTTCCATTAAATAGGGTTTCGGGAGTGTGATTTTACCCAGAGGTTTTTGAGGATTTGCCTGGGTAGGAGCAGACATTTATAAACATCTGAAATAACATGTATGTGTTGCGGTGTTGTAAGCCCATCAGCCGCATTTGCGTGGCCAATATAGCAATATGTCAGTGAATTCGGCACTTTAGCGTGATTTTAGCCCGTACTAAATCTGGCCATCCAAAGCATTTAAAATAAAATAAGATGAAGAATTTCCAAGAAAACACTAAAAAAATTAAGCGTAAGTCAGTAAAAAGTATACTTTTGCTTTAAAATTATACGATGTCATCCTTACGTTTTCCTGCATTACAAGAGCTCACATCCAAAGAGAGCCGAATCAGCCATTATAATGGTAAAAGGATTTCCAGCATGTTTGCCAGCAACGTATTTACGGGTCGGACGATGCGTGAGTACCTGAGTGACGAGGCTTACAAAAGCCTTATGTCCTCAATCAAAGCCGGTGAGAAGATAGACCGGCGAATGGCAGATCAGATTGCAGCGGGAATGAAAGCCTGGGCGGAGGAGAGAGGTGTTACCCATTTCAGTCACTGGTTTCAGCCGCTGACGGGAACGACTGCTGAAAAGCACGATTCGTTTTTCACTATTAAAAGTGATGGTACTGCGCTGGAGCTTTTTGACGGGGATGCATTGATTCAGCAGGAGCCGGATGCATCGTCTTTTCCGAACGGAGGTATAAGAGCTACGTTCGAGGCCCGGGGATACACCGCCTGGGACCCATCTTCACCAGCCTTCATTATGGAAAGCGGTTTTGGAAAGACGCTGTGTATACCTACCATCTTTATTGCCTATTCCGGAGAGTCGCTGGATTATAAAGCACCACTGCTGAAATCCGTTGCTGCTTTAAACCAGGCTGCGGTAGATGTTTGCCATTACTTTGACAAGAATGTACAGAAAGTGACGGTCACCCTTGGTTGGGAACAGGAGTATTTCGTTGTTGATGAGAACCTTGCCAATGCCCGTCCTGACCTGGTCATGTGTGGACGCACCCTCGTGGGACATGCGCCGGCAAAGGGGCAGCAGTTGGAAGACCATTATTTCGGTTCGATCCCTGAAAGAGTCTTTGCCTTCATGCAGGATTTTGAACAGGAAGCCTATAAACTGGGTATTCCGTTACGCACCCGTCATAATGAAGTGGCCCCTGGGCAATTCGAATGTGCGCCTATTTATGAGGAAGTCAATATAGCGGTAGACCATAATTCGCTGTTGATGGATATCATGCACAAGGTGGCTAAACGTCACAGACTGCGCGTGCTCTTCCATGAAAAACCTTTTGCCGGTGTGAATGGTAGTGGTAAACACAATAACTGGAGCATGGCTACCGACACCGGCGTCAATCTTCTGGCACCGGGTAAGACTCCGCGGACGAATCTCATGTTCCTGACATTCTTTGTCAACACCATCAAAGCGGTTCATGATTATGCCGACCTGATGCGCGCAGCAATTGCTTCTGCCAGTAACGATCATCGTCTGGGAGCCAATGAAGCGCCCCCGGCCATTATCTCGGTGTTCACGGGAACCTATCTCTCTCAGGTACTGGATGAGATCGAATTGCGGGTGAAAGAAAAGTTTACAGAGCAGGATGAGGTAATTCTGAAGCTCGATATCCACAAACAGATACCGGAGCTTTTGATGGATAACACCGACCGTAACCGTACTTCGCCCTTTGCCTTCACCGGGAATAAGTTTGAGTTCCGTGCTGTGGGATCTACCGCCAACTGTGGTTCTCCAATGACAGTTCTGAATACTATTGTAGCAGAAACCCTGAAGAACTTCAAGCGTGATGTGGATGAACTGATCTCGAAAGGAGATAAAAAGGAGATCGCCATTCTGCAAGTCCTGCGTCGGTATATTTCCGAGTCTAAAGTTATTCGTTTTGAGGGTGACAACTATAGTGAGGAGTGGGCGGAAGAGGCAAAGCGCCGTGGTCTGAGCAACTTCAAAACGACGCCGGAAGCACTGGATGCCATTGTCACTGAAAAGTCGAAGCAACTGTTTTCGAAACACGGCATATATTCTCCGCGCGAACTGGATGCCAGGCATGAGATTGTACTGGAAGATTACATTAAGAAAGTTCAGATTGAGGCGCGGATTCTTGGTTACCTTTCAACCAACCATATCGTTCCTGCAGCCATCAGCTATCAAAATACACTGATCGAAAACATCAGGGGTCTTAAGGAACTTGGATTAACTGAAGAAAGTTATCAGGCGCAACTCGATGTGGTGAAAGCTGTAAGTCAGCATATACAAAAGATTACTGTAACGGCTGAGGAGATGAGGCAGGCCAGGAAGCGTGCGAATAGCTGTGGTGATACGCACAAATGTGCGGACATGTATTGCAATGAGGTGAAACCTTACTTCGATACCATACGCTACCATGTTGATAAGCTGGAGCTGATCGTTGACGACAAACTCTGGCCGCTGCCTAAATACAGAGAACTATTGTTTCTGCGATAGGAATGAACCTGTGAGAAGGCTGCTTCGTTAATACGGAGCAGCCTTCCCGTTTGTAGTACCTATATATTCTTCCGCCCAACACCATTCGAAATTTTAAGACAGTTCGGTTTTGCAACCGAATCCGGTTCCCATTCTTATCGATGGTCGCTGCTAATCGTTATTTCCTATTTTCGTCAAAATTTTCCTGAATGAACAAAGTTGTTGCCAATGCTGATGAAGCCATCAGAGATATTGAATCCGGTGCGGTTCTGATGCTCGGTGGTTTCGGTCTCTGTGGAATTCCAGAAAACTGTATTACAGCCATCGTTAAGAAAGGAATAGACAATCTTACCTGTATCTCCAATAATGCAGGTGTGGATGATTTTGGAATAGGCCTGATGCTGCAGAAACGCCAGGTGAAGAAGATGATCGCCTCTTATGTTGGTGAAAACGCGGAGTTTGAAAGGCAGCTTCTTTCAGGAGAGCTGGAAGTCGAGCTCATACCGCAGGGAACCTTAGCCACACGGTGTATGGCAGCCGGATACGGCATGCCTGCAGTCTACGTGCTGGCAGGGGTTGGAACGGAAGTAGCCGAGGGAAAGGAAACTAGAAATTTCGATGGAAAGGACTATTTGCTTGAATACGCCTTCGATGCCGATTTTGCCATTGTGAAAGCCTGGAAGGGTGATACCATGGGTAATTTGATTTTCAAAGACACAGCCAGGAATTTCAATCCTTTGATGGCAATGGCAGGAAAAATAACCATAGCTGAGGTGGAAGAACTGGTAGAACCGGGAACGCTCGATCCCAATTTCATTCATGTGCCAGGAATATACGTTCACCGCATTTTTCAGGGAACCCAATACGAGAAAAGAATAGAACAGCGTACCATCAGAAAAAGACAGGGTTGATTTTTCATTACAAAAGAACTGAACAATGGCACTCAATAAAGAACAAATCGCACAGCGAATTGCCCGGGAGCTTCGGGACGGCTTTTATGTGAACCTGGGTATCGGCATACCTACCCTCGTAGCCAATTATATTCCGGAAGGAATTCAGGTTGTACTCCAGAGTGAGAACGGACTACTTGGAATGGGGCCCTTCCCTTATGAAGGCGAGGAAGATCCGGATTTGATCAATGCAGGTAAGCAAACGATTACCACCCTGCCGGGATCAGCGATATTCGACAGCGCCATGAGTTTTGGAATGATCCGTGCAGGGAAGGTGGACCTTACCGTACTCGGAGCTATGGAAGTAGCGGAGAACGGAGATATTGCCAACTGGAAGATCCCCGGAAAGATGGTAAAAGGTATGGGTGGAGCCATGGACCTCGTTGCTGCCGCCAGGAACATAATTGTTGCGATGCAGCATACAGATAAGGCAGGTAATTCAAAGCTTCTGCCGAAATGTTCCTTACCGATAACCGGACTGAAATGCGTTAGAAAAATCGTGACGGACCTGGGTGTATTTGATATTACTGAGAATGGCTTCCATTGCATCGAAAGAGCTCCGGGAGTAAGTGTAGATGAAATAAAGCTTAAAACCGCCGGTCGACTGACCATTGCGGAAGACGTAATGGAGATGCAATTCTGAGGACTATCTGAAAGTTGCTAAAACGTTTTAAGAGCGATCCGATCCGGGTCGCTTTTTTGCTTTTGTTCACACAGAGACAACATTCCGGAGTTATTGGTTTAATATTTGTTTTTTTAACTTTAATAGCAATAAATTCCTTTTATGATCTGGAGAACATTCAGCGGGGAGCCTCTGAAGGCCCCCGTGAAAAAAGCGGTGGAAGAGGCCATCCTGCGCGAAACGCGGGCCGGATATAAGCTCAAAGTCTGTATAGGTAC
>JAEYQO010000103.1 GCA_023409975.1 Bacteroidota bacterium
CCGGTGCGCCGTCCACCGACCGCAACCGGGCCAGCACCTGCGCCTCGGGCAGATAGTGGCCGGTCGCGGTCACCCGCTGCCACTGGTGGTCGTGTGCGGTCTCAGCCAGCGCTCCGCCAGCGCATAAACACGGTTAGAACTAAGGGCCCTCACCACGCCGCGCTCCTTCCGAAGCTCCCTCGCGCTATACGGCTCGTCCTGCAGGAAGAAACGGTGCAGATAGTCCTCACGCCGGGAAGGGGTGTAAATACTGTAGGCAATAAGATCGGTAAAATGTATCGTATGCTGAAGACTATCTGGTATAAAATCTGTATAAAGTACGATAAAGCTCAACGCCCGCCCGTTCGTGTCTCGGGCGCCGCCCCTGTTGGAATCGACCGGCCAGAGCGCCTGAAAAGCCGCTGCATCCCCCATCGGCAGGATCGCATCCAATAACACATACCCCGAACCCACAGAACCCTCCCATAAACGAGCCTCCACCGGAATCCCCGCTATCTCAAGCTGCAACACCTTATCCGGCGGCAGCTCCACGCAACTACTCTTTCTGATTGGAGTTTTAGTCTCTTCCTTTTTAAACCCATACAGGAAAGACTGACCGAGGGCGACCTCCGACAGGAGTAGCAAAAAGAAAAGAAATGTCCTCATCAGTTATAATTTATTCATGAACACGCGAAGTTGCCGTACCTTCTGGATTTCAAATCAGTGCTCGCCCCTCTCTACACCGACTGTCGGCCTCCCGACTAACTCCTGACCTGACTACTGCGAAGCGCAGCTAAGCCCCTATCGGTCTCTCCACTAACGACTAACGACTAACCAATTACTAACGACTAACGACTAACCACTAATTACTAACGACTAACGACTCATACGTGAAACCACCTCCATCACCAATCCTGCCAGCACCGGTGCCGCCGCATTAGCCGCCTCCAGCACTTCTTCATGACTGATCGTGTTCAGCTCCTCGCGGATGCCCAAATCCGTCACCACACTCGCCGCAAACACCTTCATACCCCCATGCCGCGCTACGATCACCTCCGGTACAGTACTCATACCCACCACATCACCACCGATCACATGTAGCCAGTAATATTCAGCCCGCGTCTCGAAGGTAGGTCCCTGCAGCCCCACATACACCCCCGTGTGCACTTTGATGCCACGCTCTGCCGCGATGGCTTTCGCTTCCTCCACCAGCTTCAGATCGTACGGCTCACTCATATCCAGAAAGCGTACACCCAGCCGCTCATCATTGGGCCCGCGCAGCGGATGCTCGGGAAACAGATTGATATGATCCTTGATGATTACCAGATCACCCACCTTATAGTCCTTGTTCATACCACCAGCGGCATTGGAGACTACAAGATTGTTGATGCCCAGCGCGGTCATCACCCGCACGGGAAAAGTCACCTCCTCCATGCTGTAACCCTCGTAGTAATGGAAACGGCCAGCCATCAGCATGACCTCCCGGCCATTCAGTTTCCCGAATACCAGCTTTCCCGCATGTCCCTGAACGGTCGATACCGGAAAATGTGGTATCTCATGATAGGGTATCTCCGCAGAAGGCTCCACCACATCTATCAATCCACCCAGTCCGCTACCGAGAATAATAGCCACTTCCGGCTGTGCCTTTATGCGCGTTTGAATATATCCTGCTGTTTCCTGAATCTTATCGAAGTATTGCATCCGCCAAATTTAATGCTGTTTCCTTTGAATCTACAGGCCAGCAGTTACCCTGAATGGAATATCATCGGAATAGGGTGGTGCTGCCCCAAAAGTCGTCCAATAAAAAAAGCGCCGGAATTCCTCCCGACGCCTTAAATCTATTTTCTAAATCATGCCTCAACCCAAAGCCACGCTTTAATCTATCAGTCACAGGCTACTCCTCCCATTCCACGCATTCGATTGTTGATAACCCATGGTTCAGAAAATGTTGTCATATACTGTTCTCACAAACAGTTAATCACGAACCACGGTCACTAACGACTAACGACTATTTAAGAATCGTCCTGCTAATCACAATCTTCTGCACCTCCGTCGTCCCCTCATAGATCTGAGTGATCTTAGCATCACGCATCAGACGCTCAACGTGGAACTCGCGGACATATCCATAGCCACCATGGATCTGCACCGCCTCACTGGTCACCCACTGGGCAATCTCAGAAGCATACAGTTTAGCCATAGAAGCGGATAGTGTATAATCCTTCCCCTGATCTTTCGTCCAGGCAGCCTTCAGACAAAGCAGTCGTGCAGCCTCTATAGCCGTAGCCATATCAGCCAGCTTGAACGCAATAGCCTGATGGTTCATGATCTCCGTTCCAAAAGCCTTACGCTCTTTTGAATATTTTACTGCCAGCTCGTACGCCCCACTCGCAATACCCAGCGCCTGAGAAGCAATACCAATACGGCCGCCCGCCAGGGTCTTCATCGCAAATGTGAACCCAAATCCATCTTCACCAATGCGGTTTTCTTTCGGCACTTTCACATCCTGGAACATGATGCTATGGGTATCACTACCCCTGATCCCCATCTTGTTCTCCTTCGCACCCACAGTCACACCAGGCCAGTTCTTCTCAACGATAAACGCATTAATACCCTTGTGCTTTTTCTCAGGATAGGTCTGCGCAATCACCAGATAGTAATCAGCAGAGCTGCCGTTGGTGATCCAGTTCTTCGTGCCGTTCAGAATATAATGATCGCCGCTCTCTTCAGCAGTAGTACGCTGCGAAGTAGCATCCGAGCCAGCCTCCGGCTCGCTCAGCAGGAATGCGCCGATCTTCTGACCGCTGGCAAGCTGTGTAAGATATTTTTGTTTCTGGTCTTCACTGCCGTATGTCTCCAGACCCCAGCAAACCAGAGAGTTGTTCACACTCATGCAGACAGAAGCGGAAGCATCTACCTTCGAGATCTCCTCCATAGCTAATACATAGCTCACTGAATCCATTCCCGATCCGCCATACTTCGGATCCACCATCATTCCCATGAACCCAAGTTCACCCAGCTTCTTGATCTGTTCTGCCGGAAACCTGGCGTGCTCATCACGTTCTATAACCCCTGGAAGCAGTTCGTTACGGGCAAAATCACGCGCAGCCATCTGCACCGCAACCTGCTCTTCTGTCAGTTGAAAATTCATAAATATGCTGAAAATTGAGAGTGCAAACGTACAATTAATGAGGCAAATGGTCAATAGCCCCTCCCGACCCCCTTTCGTTTGATACTTTACTGCCTTGCCGATGACTCTGTATATGAGCCGGCTATAAGCCGCCTATATCCCGGCGCTATCCCGGCTTAAGGCGCTTCTATTTCTTAAAAATATAATCTATATTGTGCTGGAAAAAGAATCACTAACCAATAACAGACGAAATCATGGCTTCTTTAGACGGACCACTGCAACCGACAGGAACTATCGGCGATATTAGCTTCTACCGCGTAAAACAAAAGGTTCGCATAAGAAGAAAGAGGGGTAAAATCGCCAATTACGCTACCAACCGAAGATACGAAGCTTCCCGGGAATCTAATAGAGATTTCTCCAGGACTTCTAAATTAGCTTCTAAGGTCAAATCTTCCTTCGAAAACGAATTGAAATGGTGCTCCGAAGGTAGTTATAGCAGCCGCCTCCTTAAAATGTTCCGAATCCTTGGATACCAGGATACGGACGCTCGACGAGGCGATAGAAATCCGCTTAACGGCAACCTGAGTTTATTGAACGGGTTCCAGTTCAACATCGAAAAACATGTTCAGGAGGTATTTAAAGGAGAATATAAAGCGTATATCGACTCCCGGGAAGGCACATTCAGGGTGGACGTAGCGGCTTTCAATCCCCTCCTGGATATCAAAGCCCCGGAAGGTGCCAAATATTTCCAGATCCTCTCCAAATGCTGCGATCTGGAAAATAGCACACGCTTCTCCAGCGCCACCTCTAAGCTGATTTCCGTCGAAAATGCCGGGGTCGACCAGTTCACGTTGGAAGGTCAGATAAACATGGATGAAAATGCTACAGCAGTCGTTGTGTTCGCCGTTGTTTTCTACACAGTCGACAAAGGAGGCTCTCCAAAGATCCTCTACAGAAATTCAATGGAAATAGCCGCTATATGCCGCCCGGCAAGCATAACTAACGGCGACGCGGAATCCACGACTTCTTCATCCTACCCTGTAATTCCAACCCGTTTCAAAAACCGCCACCCGGATCCATTTTCAGCCGAAAGTCTGAACCCGGAATTATTTACGGAAACACGTGAGGAAGTAGGTTCCCGAAGGTTCTGGGAAGAGATTCAGGCTATCCGGGGAAGATAATGCAGCCTGTTTAGGTCTGTAGGATCGGGAAGGTCTAATGCCTGCGCTCAAAAACAATCCATCCACCTTCTGGTAACAGATAGGTGAAAAAGGTAATCGAACTGGCAGTCATGGTGTTGATGTCAAGTTCCAGCTCTTGTCCGCCCATAATAATCTGAAGGGTGCGCTGGTTCTCGTGCAACATCCAGTCGAATTCCATATTGAAGGTATATTGCTCGTAGCGCAAAGTGGCCGCGCCCTTCCAGTCCTTTCTGAAGTGAAGCTCCACAGGTATTTTCACCCCCGGAACAGGCATCATCGTTTCCACGGGCATCAGCTCCTCCGCTTCCGGAGCAGTATTGCTGTTGGCGTCCACACCAACCATTGTAAGCTCCCAATGACCCGGCAGTAAATGATACCTCGAATGATCATCATTTGCCTTTCTGCAGGCAGAAAAGCTGCAGATCGCCAGCAGTATAACGGCAGAATTGCGTAGTAAGGTTTTCATCGGGTAAATATAATACCGATGTGTTAATAATTGAAATGCTGAGCCTTCAGGAAGTCTAATAGTCGCCGAGGGTCTCTCTCAACTGCTCCTGCGCCAGTGCAAGCTGCTTGTCGTTCGGCGCGATACCATGCCATTCATGCGTACCCTCCATGAAATCGACACCCTTGCCCATCACCGTCTGCATCAGGATACAGATGGGTTTGCCCTTGCCGACCAGCTCCGTACGTACGCGCTCCAGCGTGCTCACCACAGTTGACATATCATTACCATCCATTTCAACAACCTCCCAGCCAAAAGCCAGGAACTTGTCTTTCAGAGAACCCAGGTTCATCACGAGGTTGGTCGGACCGTCAATCTGCTGACCATTGTAGTCAATCGTCGCAATCAAATGGTCAAGCTTATAATGAGCAGCAAAAAGGATCGCCTCCCAGTTCTGTCCCTCCTGGAGCTCACCGTCTCCATGAAGGGAATAAACGATCCTGTCGTCGCCATTCATACGCTTCGCCAACGCAGCGCCACAGGCCACACTCATGCCCTGACCCAGAGAGCCTGAGGCAATACGGACACCAGGCAGGTGTTCATGGGTAGTAGGATGCCCCTGAAGACGGGAGTTGATATTGCGGAAAGTAGATAATTCAGAAGTCGGAAAATATCCCGAACGCGACAGGACACTGTAAAGCACAGGGGAGATATGACCATTGGAAAGGAAAAAAAGATCCTCACCCTTGCCATCCATCGTAAAATTCTTCGGATCATGCTTCATCAGGTGGAAGTAAAGCGCCACCATATAATCTGTACAACCCAGGGAGCCCCCCGGATGACCGCTCTGGCAGGCATGAACCATTCTAACGATATCTCTGCGAACCTGACAGGCAATGTCCTGTAATTGCTGAATTTCCATCAAAAACTTGCTATAAGCGGCAAAAGTAAACAATTTACAAACAGTCAAACCCCGCTCTTAGTCAACCCGACCAAATGAAAATGTCCCCGGTCCACATTTCATAGTTGATCAGAAAAAATTTAATTTGCGCTTAATAATCATCAGTATGCCTCTCTGCTTTATACGATCGCGCATTCGACAAGGGACTAATTGGCATCAATAGCCAATTTAAGGTAGAGGTTTCTCCAACACTCAGAGACTACGAACACCAAGACTACTACGCTTCGCATTTTACCTCGATCAAAGGCAAAGTCATTCACCTGCCCCATAAATATTATCCTCGCAAACAGTTTTTGGAATACCACATGGACACCGTGTTCAGACGTTCGAAAGTCTAATGTGTTCCCAGGCGTTAATGTGACTTATAAGCCAACGCAACCACCCATGAAACCGATAGTTTTGTTTCATGGCCCCGAATGTTCGGTTGATTTATCTGTATAGGGACGCTGCAAACTATAAGCGGCTCAATACTGTGGTTTTTTCAAATGATGCACAGATTCACATCAGTGAAATCGAAGAAACGATCCGCAGAAATCTCATAGACGGGTTTTGGTTTGTAGCAGATCATTGGAACCTACCGAACCAGTTTTTTACCGAGTATGCATATGATGTAGAACTTGATCACGACTGGCATGAATACTCAGGATTAGAAAATACCTTCGAAATACCCAATAGAATAGAAGATATCTCGGAGTTTCTCTGCAAAATCACCGCAACAAAAAAGGCTGTCCCCACGGAACAGCCCCTTTCTAATTTTATCAAAACCCTCGCACCAAACCCATTAGTGATTTAATTTATTGTCTGTTTCTACCCTAACCAACTAACCCCCTAACCAACTAACCCCTAACCTAACGACTAACGACTAACGACTAACCACCTATTTCAACACTTCCCTCGAAATAACCAGTTTCTGTATCTCACTCGTACCCTCACCGATCGTACACAGCTTGCTGTCGCGATAGTATTTCTCCACAGGGAAATCCTTCGTATATCCATAGCCACCAAAGATCTGAACAGCTTCCGTAGAACACTGTACCGCAACCTCAGAAGCATAATACTTGGCCATTGCCGACTCCTTGGTCATCGGCTCATTACGGTTCTTCTTGTCCGCAGCCTGGTAAATCAGCAGCTCAGACGCCTCAATTTTCGTAGCCATATCCGCAAGCTTAAAGGCAATGGCCTGGAAGTTGGCAATCGGCTGATCGAACTGATGACGCTCCTTGGAATATTTTACAGAGGCCTCATAGGCACCCTTGGCTATACCCAACGACAATGCAGCAATCGATATACGGCCACCATCCAGCACTTTCATCGCCTGACGGAAACCATCTCCTACTTCACCCATTCTCTGCGCATCAGAAATTCTGCAATTGTCAAACACCAGCTCCGCCGTTTCCGAAGCTCGCATGCCCAGTTTGTTTTCTTTCTTGCCGGATGTAAACCCTGGTGTGCCCTTTTCTACAATAAATGCTGTGACATTGCTCTTCGTCCGAGGCTCACCCGTACGAGCTAACACAACGGCTACATTACCGCTGATACCGTGCGTGATCCAGTTCTTTGTACCGTTCAGGATCCAGTCATCACCATCGCGGGTAGCTGTGCAACGCATATTGCCGGCATCAGAACCGGTATTGGCTTCCGTAAGTCCCCAGGCACCAATCCACTCGCCCGAAGCCAGCTTAGGAAGGTATTTCCGTTTCTGCTCTTCTGTCCCGAAATACAGAATATGCCCTGTACACAAAGAATTGTGGGCTGCTACGGAAAGACCGATGGAACCGCAGACTTTGGCGATCTCACTCACTACCGTCACGTATTCAAAATAGCTCAGGCCCGAGCCGCCATACTCAGTGGGCACCAAAACGCCCATCAGGCCTAACTCTCCCATCTTGTGGAAGAGTTCCACTGGAAATTTCTGGCTTTCATCCCACTCCATAAAGTCAGGACGGATATGTTTGTTGGCAAAATCCCGGATCATCTCCGTGATCTGCACCTGTGTATCAGTGTAGTTAAATTCCATTACAACGTTTTATTCCAGGGTAAAATACGGCGCAATTTTACGATAAATTTCCTCATTCATCAACGGAACCTGCCGGAGCTGCTGTATAGCGGTGTAGCCTCCAAGGGCTTTTCTATAGCCGACGATCTGTTCAGCAAGGTAGGGTTTGATGTATGGATGACTGCCAAGTTGCACTGCATTCACCTCGTTCAGACGGAACTTACGTACTGCTTCACCTCCGATAATCAGGTGTTTTTTAAGATGCATCCGCATACTATCATCAAAGCGGTAAACTTCCTGCAATTGTTCATGACTGATATAGCCTCCAAGTGCCTCCCGTCTGGCAATGATTTTTCCAGCTAGCGTTGGTCCTATCCCTCTGAGGCGCACAAGCATCGCTGAGTCAACGGTATTGAGGTCCATACTGTCCGGCAATGCCGCCAGTGCCCTGGACTGTCTGGTGGTGTCCCTTCTCCCCGTCACTCGAATGAACGGGGATAGCTGCTGATACTCCGTTTCTGTAAGGGTATAAAGCGGTCGCAGCTCTTCCTTATCATAAAATACCTTCCCTTTTCTGCGCCAGTTGAGCAGCATACGTACTGTCACCGGACGAAGTCCCAGTCGCAGAGCGTCCAAACTATCAATGGTATTAGGGTCGAAGGGAAATGGGGTCAACACAGTCTGTGTCGAGGTCTTCTGTTCCTGTTGCCGGACCCGGTGCTTTTCCTGGTAGGCATCCCAGGTAGCCTGAAGGGCCCTGTCATCTTCCCAGTCCGTCCTTTGCAGGTAGTTCGGCAGGGTAAACCGGACTGCCGCCAATAAGATAATTACGATGCTGAGCGCCAGAAAGGCCCGGGTTTCTCTGCGGGAGAAGGAGGCAAAGGACTGCCACCACTTGGAAGGCATGGATAGGATTGGTTGTTAAGGTTAAGGTTTTTAATTCGCCGAAAGCCGGCAGACCTCGCGGACTCTACGGTATTCGTGGAACTAAAATACTTACCTAATTTCAGACTTGCAATGAATATGCTGCTTTACGCAACTTCCTCAATCCTGAACGTTCGATGATCACCGTTGAAGTTCCATACGACTTCCTCGCCCTGCCGGAAGCCAATGAGCGCGGTGCCCATAGGTGACAATACAGAAATTTTGTTGGAGGCAACACTGACATCATCAGGCAATACCACTGTAAGGGTCATCGTAGTCTCAGAACCGAGGTCAAGGATCGTCACCCGCGAGCCAATACGAACGGCGTGACGGGGAAGGGCTTCTTCCTTCACAACCACAGCTCTGCCAATCTCATGAGCAAGGGACATCTCACCATCGACGGGTGTATCAGCAATAAGATTTTTAAGGAGGATATAATCAGGTTCGGATAGTACTACCGGGTTTAATGCTTTAGTTTCCATGATTTACAGTTTTTTATGCCTACAAAATCGGGCCAGGGAGCTGGGCTTTGAAGAATGCGCTACCTGTTCAGGAATTCCCTGATCTGGAAATATGAGCGCCGATCTAATGCGAACTCAACAATACTGCGGTAATTCCTGCTCATGGGACAAAGTTGACGAAAATTTCCTGTTCAAGGATGTTAATTTAATGTCCCGGGATCGTTATGTAGTTTCTAAGCTTGAGGAACGAGATGCGTTCCGAAGGGCACGCTGACTTCACTTTCAATAACTGTTGTCCGGGGGTAAATTGACATTTAAAACAATGGGATTCGCAATGCCCCCCCCCAATTGACATGAACCTGAGAAAGTTCCTATGCAATCCTAAAAAGGCTTCCAACCTACCAGGACCCTGAAGCACAAGCTCCGTTGCAATGATTCGACCAAAGTACCAGATGGACTTAATTGGAAAATTCAGAAAACCAGCGCACCCCGAGCCCGCCACCGTCCAAAGCCCTTCGAGGTTCCTTAAACCTCCCTTGAAGGTTCGGTAAAGGTTCCTTGTAGGTTCCAACTAACTTGCATAAGACAAGTCGACGGTGCCGTACATACGTCACATTGGTTTCCTATTGGTGTCGGTCAAACCTTATACTTTGGAAACAGCAGAACCAGGTAACGGCCAACGCCCAACGGCTGACGGCAAACAGCGCTTGAGCAACGGCCGATGACCGCTTGGAATAACGACCAACCACTAACACTAAAACTCTGCACTTCCAGGTGTCCTCGGGAACGGTATCACATCCCGGATATTCGTCATGCCCGTCACAAACTGCACCATACGCTCAAAGCCCAGTCCGAAACCCGCATGGGGAACAGTGCCAAACCTGCGGGTGTCGAGGTACCAGTACAGTTCCTCAGCAGGAATATGCATCTCTTCCATCCGCTGCATCAGCCTGTCAAGACGCTCCTCCCGCTGTGAACCCCCAACGATCTCACCAATCCCGGGTGCCAGAATATCCATGGCAGCGACGGTCTTGTTATCATCGTTCATGCGCATGTAGAAGGCCTTGAACTCCTTCGGATAATCGGTAACGATCACGGGTTTCTGGAAGTGCTTCTCCACCAGGTACCGCTCATGCTCGCTCTGCATATCCACACCCCATTTCACCTCATACTGGAATTTCTTTTTCTTATAAGGTGTCGATTGCAACAGGATATCGATCGCTTCTGTATAGGTAATCCGCTCAAAGTTGTTGTTGATCATGAATTCCAGCTTCTCAATCAGCCCCATACCGCTCCGTTCATTCTGGGGCTTCTGCTTTTCTTCGTCCGCAAGCCGTTGAGAAAGGAACTCAAGATCCTCCCGGTTATGGTCCAGGGCATATTGCACAATGTATTTGATAAAGGCCTCAGCCAGGTCCATATTGTCTTTAAGATCACTGAACGCTACCTCGGGCTCAATCATCCAGAACTCAGCGAGGTGTCGTGTGGTATTGGAGTTCTCCGCCCTGAAGGTGGGACCGAAGGTATAAACCTCACCCAACGCAGTGGCACCTAACTCTCCCTCAAGCTGACCGCTGACGGTAAGATTGGTGGCGCGGCCAAAGAAATCTTCCCCGAAATCTATGTTGCCATCCTCCTTACGCGGTGGTTGATCGAAGGGTAGGGTAGTGACCCGGAACATTTCCCCCGCACCCTCAGCATCAGAAGCGGTTATGATCGGAGTATGC
>JAEYQO010000112.1 GCA_023409975.1 Bacteroidota bacterium
AAGCCTGAATTGGCGCTGGTCCATATCTGAAGTGCATCCGCAAGCTGCCAGGTCGCGCCGTTGTCGGTGGAAATCACCACTGCTGCCGTATCATCACTGCCGAGGGCCAGACTATTTGTAGAAGCCCATGCCAGAAACGCGATATCGAACTCCAGATAAAAGGTTCCGCCAGGACCCAGATCGATCGTTGGCGAGATCAACCAGTCACGGGTACCGAGGTTGTACAGATTCACCCTTGCAGCAGCGCCGTTTGGCGTGCCTCCGGTATTCATCCAATTATCAGTAACCCAGTCGTTGCTTGTGGGAACCAGGACAGTGTTGACACCCAAAGCGCCATCTTCCCGCGACCAGCACTGTGGGGGGAAGGTGGTGAAGTCTTCCAGCATATTCGGACTGTAAGCCGCACAAAGTGTGGTAAAGTTGAAGGGTCCGCTAACGGCGCTGCTATCTGTGGCGGTACACAGCGAACGCATATAGAAGGAGTAGTCGGTACTCGGATTCAATCCTGTGACTGTATGGGGATTATTGGTTGTCTGAATGAATGTACCGGTACCCTGCGTAAAGCCCTGCGGGCCGTACTCGATCAGCCATTCTGTCGCAACACCAACTTCTGTCCACGATAATTCAGCCGAATTTGTTGTTATGGAACCGGCACTCAGGGTATTGGGCGACGGACAGTTACCGACCACTATCTGGATATTGTCGATCGCTCCGGGAGGTTGAGCACCGAGGCTACCGTCGTTCCTCCAGGAAAACACCAGCCTCATATTAGTACCAGCGTAGGTATTAGGAATCACGAAATTAGTAGTGCCAAAGCCAGCCTGATCCACTAAATTTCCTCCAAGTTGAATTCCACCAGATGAAGCATCAATCTCCACACCAGGAACGGGGACGAAAGTTTGAGGAACGAGCCATACCCTGATATAATCCCAGGCAGAACCGGTCGGAGTACCTTCTCCGTCTGCTTTCCAATCGAAACTCAGATCAATGGAAAGGACGCCGGCCGGGAAATTGATATCTCTGTAAGCATGTACTGCAGAAGTACTTCCTAACGAATAGGTATTGCTTACACCACCATCATTAGAAACATAAAGGCTCTGGGTACCGCCATTGGCAGTAGCCGTGCCAACATGCCATTGATTAGTCTCGGAACCGTTCATGATTGTCCACTCAGTGCCTCCTGTTTCCCAGCCCTCTAACCAGGGGAAGGTCGTTACAGGTATCTGTGTAGTATAGAAAGTCCCGGGCACCGGAGAAATCATTGAATCTGTTGCACTGCACAGTGCTGTCACATAAAACTGATAGGCCGTACTCGGATTCAGACCCGTGAGCAGATAAGGTTTTGAACCGGGCGTCACCACTGTTCCATTACCGGGAGTAAACCCTAATGGTCCGTACTCGATCCTCCATTGTGTAGCAGTCCCGCTTTCCGTCCAGTCCAGCTCTGCAGAGTTTGCAGTCAGGTTTCCGGCGGTCAGGTTGACGGGCCCCGGACAGGAAGGGATGGTTTCAACAACCACGTCATCAAAGTACAGATACCATCCGTCTAGTCCGCCGGGAGGCACCCGGAACGCTATGTAAACTGGTCCTGTGTAAGCAGAAAGGTCTATAGTATCCTCATCATAGGTGGTGTTGGAAGCTACTGTCAGCGGACGTAATACGGTGGTAAAATCAACCGCAGCAGTTCCTGTAGTGGATAGCAAAACTTCGTAATCATTTGGCTCACCGGCCGACCTGACACGGTACCAGAACCGCAGCCGTTCATTACCTGTAAGATCAATTGGTGGGGTAATCAGATAGTCATCATTGGCACCAGCGTTATAATCGGTATAAATCTGTGCCTGATTCGTACCTGCATGGGCATAACCGGTTCCGTTCAGGATCCATTCATCGGTGTCATTGTTCTCATTCAGCACCGTCCAGCAGGACCTGGTTGAAGAGTTGGACTCGAAGGTTTCATGGAAAGGTGCAGACAGATTGCCGGAAGTTACGGTAATGACCGAAGAGATATCAGATACGCCACCGTTTGCACAGGTAACGACCGCCCTGTAATCTGTACTGCCGGTTTGACCGGGAACGGTATAGGAAGAAGTACCTGAGGCTGTTCCCAGAGGAAGCCACATATTGGCTCCGGATGGTGAGAACTCCCACTGATAGGACATACCGACACCCGTCGTATGCCCGGTGAGATCGAGGGTGAAAGTTGCCGTCGGACAGTTTACATTGCCGACTGAAGCAGTTGCAGTACCTCCAACAGGCGATCCGGAACACACATCATTGGTCGTTACAGCCATGATGATCAATACGCCTCCGGAATTCGTTTTTGTGAACTCTATACTCGCTATTTGTTTGGCATAGTTCGATGGATCCAGCGGCAGAACCCGCTGATATAACCTGGGATCTGAAGCATTGCCCTCAAGGTTGTTGTTCGTACGGTTCACCCGACCGATTCCCTGAATGGCAAACCCCGCTCCACCGTACCAGTCCGGGAACCCGACAGCAGTGAACTGCTGTGTCGTATTGTCCGTAAAGGTCACTAGAACATCCACATCACTGGCCCCGCTGCCGGAAACACCTAATAAATAGATTTCTCCTGCTGCAACAGGATTAACCAGGGTAAGGCTTCCCGTTCCATTTTGTGTGGCAATTCGCAGGGCATTGTTCGAAGTATAAGGCTCCAGTTGATAGACCAGACCGCTGGTGGCAACACTGTTCACCACTCCGTTGGCCGGGAGGTAGTAGGCAGGCAGCGGGCTGATGGCTGTCGCCTGAAAATCCGGTGCTACAAAATTGTAGTTCACACCATCGACATCATTTGTCGTTGAGCTGGTAGCTAATCCGACTCCGTTAGCTACAATGTCCTCGTTGAACCCTGTCACGGCAACCGGCGTATAGGTTGCACGTGAACTCAACGCAGAACATGTTAGCAGCAAAGGCAGAAGGAGCTGCAGACCACTGAATGTAAGATTTCTCTTCATAATCAGATATTTTAGGTTAAATAATCCGTTAATAAGTACCGCCAATCTGGTATTCCTGAACGACCAAGGTGGGTATAGACACATCAATGACTACCCAGACCTGGGGGGAAGGAACACGCGCAACAAGAGGCGGTGTCTGGGTAATCATCCTAAATGTAATTACTAATAATTGACTTTGGTTAATTTGTTTTTATAGATAATATTGATCTGAAACATGGTTGGATACGGTTACTTATGCAAACATTTGATATTCAATGGCTTTTCGATGACAGTTTCTAAACCGCCCAGAAAGAATATTTTTGAGTTATGTACATCAAATATTTACTATTTCTGATTATTTTATTTAATAATAGTAAAGTAACCGCCCAGGCACTCATCACACCATTCGAAAAAAGCGACGGGGCGAATACGGCTACTTATGAAGAATTGATCGACTACTACCGGCTGTTAGAGAAAACCTACCGGTCCATACAACTGACTGAAGCCGGTCCGACCGATATGTCGCATCCGCTCCATGTCGTCTACTATTCCTCCGACAAGAGCTTCCATCCTGAGAATGCTTCAGATAAATTCACTATACTGATCAATAATGGCATACATCCGGGGGAACCGGACGGTATTGACGCCAGCATGATGCTGCTCCGCGATTACGCTTCAGGTAAGCACAAACTGCCTGATCATATTGTCCTGGCCGTCATTCCCGTGTTTAACGTGGGCGGTATGCTGCAAAGAGGTAGTTTTAGCCGGGCTAACCAGAACGGACCCAAAAGCTATGGCTTCAGAGGGAGTGCACAGAACCTTGACCTGAACAGGGATTTTATCAAAATGGATGCGAAAGAAACCCGCAGCCTGGTCAAACTTTTCCATTCCCTCGACCCGGACATTTTCATCGATAACCATGTTAGTAATGGTGCCGACTACCAGCATGTGATGACGCTCTTGACGAGTAACGTTCTTAAAACAGGGCAGTACCTGGGCACCTTTCTCAAAAATCAGATGGAACCGGCCCTGTATAAAGAAATGAAAGCGAAAGGTTTTCCGATGGTACCTTATGTAAACCACTGGGGCCATACACCTGATAGCGGATGGCAACAGTTTTACGATCCCCCACGGTTCGCCTCAGGGTTTGCAGGTCTTTTTCAGACCATCGCTTTCGTTCCGGAAACACATATGCTGAAGCCCTTCGATCAGCGGGTAAAGGCTACCTATGAATTGATGAAATCCATTATTAGCTATGCTTCCATTCATCACGAAGAGATCAGGAATGCCAGAACCCAGGAACGGGAGTCGGTTCGGCAGCGTAAAGTCTTTGAAATTGACTGGCAGGTAGATACCACCAGATCTTCAACGATTACTTTTCTGGGTTATGAGGCCGGCTACAAACCCAGTAAAGTTTCAGGAGCACCTCGCCTGTTCTACGATCCTTCGAAGCCGTATGAAAAGATGATCCCGTTTTATGACCATTACCTGCCCGCCCAAAAAGTGAGGGCTCCGGCTTTTTATGTTATCGGTCAGGGATGGGGCAAGGTGGTCACTCGCCTGAAAACAAATGGTGTCAGAATGTATCCCCTGAAGCAGGATTCGGTGATCGAAATGACTGTCTATCGTATCATGGATTACGAGACTGGCAAGCGACCTTACGAAGGGCACTATCTGCATTCCAAAACTGAAGTCACAACTCATAAGGAGACGATCCGCCTGCTGAAGGGCGACTACCTGATCCCGACCAATCAGCCTGCTCGTCGCTACCTTATAGAGACATTGGAACCCACCGCCCCCGACGCCTTCTTTTCCTGGGGCTTCTTCGATGCCATTCTTCAACAAAAGGAGTACTTCAGCGACTACGTGTTTGAGGATGAGGCAGCCAGGCTTCTGGAACAGGACGCAGATCTGGCGGAACGTTTCCGGAAACGGAAGAATGCAGATCCGGAATTTGCCCGGGATGGCCGCGCACAGCTCGACTTTATCTATCGCAACTCCCCCTGGTATGAACCGGTTCATCTCCGGTACCCGGTGTTCCGGATCGATTAGCGTAGGACAGGACGTTTTGTTAGCTGGTGCCCGTCAGGGCATCGATGGCTTTCGCCAGTTTGCGGTCCTTTTCCGTGACCACAGACCCGGCATCATGTGTATTGAGCCAAATCTCCACCGTGTTCCAGACATTGGTCCAACGGGGATGATGATTCTGTTGTTCCGCCAGCAGTGCCACACGGGTCATGAAGCCGAACGCCCCGGAAAAATCTCCGAAGACAAACTTTCTGTAAAGGGATTGATCCCGCTCTTCCCACTTCATCGGTTTTAGTTTTTTTGATTCACTACCTAAAGCTATTCATTTTATCAGTGCAGCCCAGGCTTCTACTTACTTCACCTCAAACCAGACCGGTCGCTCATCATTCCAGTCGCCGTTATAGTTGATGGTCAGTTCTTCGCCCGCCTCAATTGTCCGGATGGTGATCACCGAAATTGTCTGATCCTCATAGTTCATAAAATACTCACAGTTGCTTTTATAGGAATGATTGTAGACAGGAACATTCCCCAGGGCCATGCAGCATTGATCCTGCCCCTCCGGCTGCCATTCAAAGATGTAATCATGCAAAAGGGTCTGGTCGAGCAGTTTTCTATCCTCTGCAGGCATCACAATAACCGGAGCGGTTTCAATGATCAGTCCTTCCGGCAACGGCTCGTCTGTGAACATTCCTCTCCCCTTCCCTTCGACAACACCCATATATACAGATTCGTGTATCATATCCCGCAATTTGAGGAAAATGCATAAGAATCCCGAAAAGGATCAACGGGTCTGCTTTTTAAGCAGAACTAATGACAACGGTTATGCTCTGCCATGATAAAAGACATTTTTCTCTTTTAAAAACGAAGTAGCTTTGTGTTGTTAATGAAAGTTTTCACGGTCATATTGATTGCCTTCAGCCTGTCCTTTCAATGCTTTGTGCAATTGGGGGTCAGCAGTTGGTTTCATCTTAACCGGGAAGCGATCACTGATCTGTATTGCATTAACAAAGACAAACCTGAACTGGGATGTAAAGGGAAGTGTCATCTAAAAAAGCAACTGGAAAGAACCAGTGACCAGCAAGAAGATGAACACCAGGTGAATTCCAAAATAGAATGGACGGTTTTTATCCTTCCGGAGCCCGATTTTAAAGAGCCGGCAGCACAGTTATCTGCTGCCTCGTTGAAAATACCGGCTCCTTCAAAAAACTTTCTTTCCCGCTCTACCGGGGCTCTTTTCCGACCGCCTCCAGCGACATCCGCCTGATCATTTATTTCCATCAGTTCTACTTTAAAGCAATAACAATGAAACGGATTGTTCTGGTCCTGCTTTTGCTGACCGGATATACCGCCGCACAGGCTTGTACTGTATGTGGCTGTTCAGCAAGCAACCAATATCTGGGCATCCTGCCCCAATTTCAAAAGCATTTCATAGGCCTGCAGTATCAATACAGGACCTTCGAAACCACCCACCCACCTACAGGTGAGGGCATCATCGAAACATCAAAGGAGTATTACTCCACCCTACAGGTATGGGGCCGTTACAATCCCACCGAACGTATTCAGCTCTTTGCCTTCATACCCTATATTTCAAACCTGAGGACGGAAAACGGTCAGACAGATCGGATCAGCGGGCTCGGTGATATCACCCTTCTGGCTAATTATCAGCTCCTGCGGGGAAATATTAGTCCGAAACTGCAACACAATCTGCAGTTGGGTGGTGGTGTGAAACTACCCACAGGAGCATATGACAAAGAAGGAACCCGTACACTGGAAGGCCTTCCCAATATGCAGCCCGGCACTAACTCCTGGGATTTTATCGCCAACGCAAACTACACCCTGCGCTCCAGCAAGGCAGGTGTGAATGCAGACGTTTCCTATACGATCACCACACCCAATCAGGTTCACTATAAGTTTGGCAACAGGCTGAGTGCTGGTGTTCTTGGTTTTTACTGGTATGAAACTCCCAAAATTATTTTACTGCCGCAAGCAGGTCTGCGATTCGATCTCGCAGGTTCGGATTGGGAGCATTACCGAAACGGCTGGAAAAACGACATGAGCGGAGGGGAGCAATTCTACCTCTCAATGGGACTTCAAACTTACTACGGGCGTCTCGGAGCACAGCTCATGTACCATCACCCGCTGCATCAGCACTACGCAAGTGGGCTTGTCAACACCCGGTTCAAAACAGAAGCCGGTATTCTTTATCTTTTTTAATTCTCAATAATGAAACAATTGATCCTGGCCTCTCTGGCCCTCACAACACTTGGCGTCTGGTCCTGCAAGAAAGAAGAAACCAAACCAGAAGCTACAACGACCATCAATATAGTGAAACCCGTAATGCACGAAGTGTACACGGCAGGTGATGATATCCCACTGGAGGCTACTGTCTCCAATCAGGCGGGCCTCCACGGCTGGCAGGTACTGGTACTTAACCATCACCAGGACACGATCGTTACCATAGAGGAACATAGTCATGCCGCTGAAATGACCATCAATGAGAACATTCCCAGTGTTATGTGGCTGAGCTCAGGTGAAGACAGTGCGCATTTCAGAATCGTTGTCAGCGCACAGGTGGATCACGAAGGAACTCATGAATCGAAAGAAGTTTCCGTGACATTAAAGAAGCCTTAGTGCGAATTCCGGATTTCAGAAAGGCTGTCTATCTATAAGGCAGCCTTTTTTCGTTAACGCAGGTTAGTGTAAAAGCTGATTCTGGTCATAGATTCCCAGGTTCAAATCGAACAATTTGCTCGTTTACCCTTCGGAATCCAAAACAACATGCATTCATTTCATATTCCCGTACTGGGACTTTGCTTCACCATAGATTCTCCGGTTAAAGTCGGCCGCTACGGCATAACTTCAGTCGTTTCCATTATTGAAGACAAGCTGCTGGAGGATATGCGCTCCTTCCACGCCTTGAAGTCCGGAAAAATGTATCAACCCATTTCAGAAAAAGAACCTGACTACCGGGCCAAAAGAATTACGGCTTATCTGAACCTGCTGAACGAGATCCTGGAAGATCAGATGGATGCACTGCGGGGGCAACCACTCGGTACAGGTTCAGACGCTGACAAATATTTTCAGCTTCTCCCTACCCATTCGGCGCTCAGGCTGCAGTACCACAGGATACTATCCATGCCTGCTGGTGAGAATCGGCTGATCCAGGAAAGTGAACTTAAAGCAGCGATGCAGCCGGGCAGCATTGATGTTAATATAATGGCCAAGGTAGATAATGACCAGTATGACCGCTCGGGCAACAAATTGCCAGAGGAATACTCCGATGCTCTTTCTGCTCTGAGGGGGTATGCCAATAGTGAGCTGGCGTCCTCGATCGTATTCTCCGCGGGCTATAATCCACGCCTGTATAATTATACTGCCCGGTTCAGCGACTTCTTCCCCGATGAAAAAGGGATGCTGAAAAAGAAGATCATTCTAAAGGTGAGTGACTACCGCTCCGCGCTGGTACAGGGGAAGATTCTGGCAAAGAAGGGACTTTGGGTTTCTGAATTCCGCATCGAGTCAGGCTTAAACTGTGGGGGTCATGCTTTTGCAACTGAAGGATTGGTTATGGGTCCGATTCTGGAAGAATTCAAAACCAAACGCTCTGCCCTTAGGAAAGAATTGCATGAGATCCGGAATAAAGCGCTTTCAGAGCTGGGCAGACAACAGGCAAATGAACCTCCTCTTCAGCGATTGAGCGCTCAGGGCGGTGTGGGTACAGCAGAAGAGCATGAATTCCTGTTAAACTATTATCAGTTGGATACTGTCGGCTGGGGCAGTCCTTTTCTGATGGTTCCCGAGGCCACCAATGTCGATGAACAGACGCTACGCGATCTGGAATCGGCCTTACCGGAAGATTTCTATTTGAGCGGCGCTTCACCACTTGGAGTACCCTTCAATAATTTTCGCCGAAGTAGTTCGGAAGCCCAGCGGAAGCAAAGAATAGAAAAAAAGCGTCCGGGCAGTCCCTGCTACCTGAAATATCTTTCAAGCAATACAGAATTCACCGATCAACCCATCTGCACAGCCTCAAGGGAGTATCAGCACAAGAAAGCGCAACAGCTAGCTGTTGCGGAAGGGTCTGGTGAGAACCAGCACCTGGCGCTGGCTGAAATGGAGGAGAAGGACTGTCTATGTGAAGGGTTGACCGCTTCAGTAAGACTGAAGAACGACATGTATCTGCCACATAAACTTTCCGCAGTAGCCATCTGTCCTGGTCCGAATCTGGCCTGGTTCAGCGAGCGTTTCAGCCTTAAGGAAATGGCAGGTCATATTTACGGCCGGCAGAACCTGCTCAACCGCAGGCCACGTCCACATATGTTCGTGAATGAGCTGAGGTTGTACCTCGATTATCTGAAAAAGGAAGTAGTCAAAAGTGTTTCGGCAGAACCAAAGATCCGGAAGCGCTTACTGATGTTCAGAAACAATCTCCTGGATGCGATAGGGTATTATTCTTCCCTTAACCCGAGTCCGAAGAACCAGGAAGCCTGGCTCTCTGATCTTTACAGGTTAAGAGAAGAACTGGCGGAGATCAGCGTCGGGTGCTAGTGTCTTCGCGGGCATCCATATCTAGTGTGCCCTGAGTGGTCGTATTCTCATGTATTGCCCCCGTGTCTTCGCCAGGAAGATTATAAGGGTTGTTTTCCGCTCCTTCGGCATTGATGAGAGAGTTCTCAACTCCTGACTCGTTCTCTAAACGATCGTTACCATCTCCGGTTTCATTTGTGTCCGATGCATCGCAGGAAGCGAAGGAGAATGCGATCGGAAGCAGGAATGTCAGCATCAGTTTTCTCATTGTTCAGTTTTCTACTTCTATAAAAAAACTGTTCTGGATTTTTTTTCCACACTAGAGAATGGGATTGGTTTTCCTCATCTTCCTGAAAACCAAAAGCATATAAGTTCTACAACGGACGGGGCCGATCAGGAACAGTTTTTATACTGTTTCCATAGGAGAAAATGCTTTTTTATTAATTGGAGTTTCTATACTTTAACTGATACAAATCACCGTTTAAAAAGGTCAAAAAAGACCTTTTTATCCTTTTAGTTGACCATTATCATGTTTTTAATTTAAACCACAAACGAATTTTACATCGTGAAACAAACCAAAACTATTCACTCAACAAAACCAGTAAGTATGAAGATCAAAGCGTTATTACTCATTGCATTGACGACAGGAATCGCATTTGGAAGCTGTGGTGATTCAGGTGATCAAACCACCAGCAACAGCTCAGAAATCCTCCAGGAACCAGGGGATGTAAGTGGCGTTCCTGTAGAGCAACAGGCTGACCCCAAAGGGATCGGTAAGTTCCAGAATATCGAATTAACCAATCCGCTGGATCAGGCTATGGTCGATAAAGGCAAGCAGATTTCTGAAGTTAAGTGTCTGAGCTGCCACAAGCTGACAGATGAGCGTATCGTCGGTCCGGGATGGGATGGTGTTACAGAACGCCGCACTCCTGAATGGATTATGAACTTCATTACCAACGTAGATGAGATGCTCGATAAGGACCCTGAGGCTCAGGCTATGCTGGAAATTTGTATGGTAAGAATGCCCAACCAAAATCTTACGGACGAAGATGCTCGCGCCGTACTCGAATTCATGAGATTTAATGATCAAAATAAAAGCTAATAACACTCACACACACAAAATTTTCCTATGAGAAAGTTGCCATTAGTTCTTCTTGCCCTCGGCATATTGGGAGCTGCCCCGGGCTGTAAGATGAAAACCACTGAGTCTGCCGTTAGCGGCGACGCAGCTTCCAAGGTCTACGTGGCCCCGGGTAAGTATGACGAGTTCTACAACTTCGTTTCCGGTGGTTTCAACGGACAGATCAGCGTTTATGGATTGCCTTCCGGGCGCCTTTTGAAAATCGTTCCCGTATTTTCTCAGCATCCTGAAAATGGATATGGCTACAGTGAGGAGACGAAGGCCATGTTGCAGACAACCCATGGTTTCATTCCCTGGGATGATCAGCACCACCTTGCTCTTTCACAGACTAATGGTGAGCATGATGGTCGCTGGCTCTTTGCCAATGCCAACAACACGCCTCGTGTTGCGCGTATCGATCTTAATAGTTTCCGCACCATGCAGATCATCGAGCTGCCCAACAGCGCCGGTAACCACTCTTCTCCGTTTCTTACTGAGAACACAGAGTATGTGATCGCCGGTACCCGCTTCGCAGTGCCGCTTGGCTCAGATGAAATGGCTATCAACGACTCTACTTTCAAGGCCAATTTTAAAAGCACTGTATCGTTCATCAGTATCGATCAGTCTTCCGGCGACATGAATGTAGCGTTCCAGGTGGTCCTTCCCGGTATGGACCTCGACCTGAGTCGTGCTGGTAAAGGACCGTCTCACGGTTGGTTCTTCTTCTCTACTTACAACACAGAGCAGGCCAGCACGCTGCTTGAAGTAAATGCCTCCAAAAAGGATAAAGACTTCATCGTAGCGGTTAACTGGAAGAAGGCAGAGGAGTACATCAAAGCCGGCAAAGGAACTAAAATGGCTACTGAGTACTACAAGAACACGATGCATCACGAAAATCACACCGCAACTTCTGAGGTGATTCGTGAAGTACTGACTCTGGACCCAGCGATCCTGAAGGATTTCGTCTACCTGATTCCATGTCCTAAATCCCCACACGGTTGTGATGTTGACCCTTCAGGTGAATACATCGTCGGCAGCGGTAAACTGGCAGCGCTGATCCCCGTTTTCTCTTTCCAGAAGTTTACGCAGGCTATCGCTAACCAGACTTTCGAAGGCGAATACCACGGAATTCCAGTCATCAAATATGACGCGGTGCTTCACGGGGAAGTTCAGAAGCCAGGCCTCGGACCCTTGCATACGGAATTCGATGCAAATGGTAACGCCTACACCTCTTTCTTCCTTTCCTCAGAAATCGTGAAATGGAGGATTAAGGATCTGCAGGTGCTGGACCGGGTACCTACTTATTACTCTATTGGTCACCTGATGGTGCCTGGTGGTGATACCCGCAAGCCTTACGGTAAGTATGTTGTTGCCTACAATAAGATCACTAAAGACCGCTACCTGCCTACAGGTCCGGAACTGGCACAGAGTGCTCAGCTCTACTCTATCGAAGGCGATAAGATGCAGCTCCTGCTCGACTATCCAACTGTCGGTGAACCACACTATGCACAGGCCCTACCGGCAGATCTGATTAAGGACAAGAGCCTGAAGATCTATGATATCGCTCAGAACAAGCACCCCTATGTAACCTTAGGCGAGAAAGAGGCCAAAGTGACCCGTCAGGGCAACACGGTACACGTCTATATGACTACCATTCGCTCCCACTTGACTCCTGATATCATTGAGGGTGTGAAAGTTGGTGACTCCGTACTGTTCCACGTGACCAACCTCGAGCAGGACTGGGATATTCCTCACGGCTTTGCTATCAAGCATGCTGATAATGCCGAGCTCCTGATCATGCCGGGTGAAACCGCCACACTTAAGTTTGTGCCTAAGAAAGAAGGTATCTATCCTTTCTATTGTACCGACTTCTGCTCTGCTCTTCACCAGGAAATGCAAGGTTATCTCCGGGTTTCTCCCAAAGGCAGCAATGTACCCATAAAATGGGGCAATGACCCTGACAAGGGTGCTTCGGAAATCGCTGTGAAGTAATTTTTTACCCAATGGCAGTACATTCATTGCAATGTACTGCCATTATTATATCTATCAAGATGAAGAAATTAAGCACGTTAGGAAGGATCAGTGTTTTCATAGTTATCGCCTGCATCGCCATGCTCTGGTTCTTTCCGCTCTGGCGCATCGATCTGGGAGCACCACAGTACCCCGAAGGTCTTTATATGAATATCTGGATTGATCATCTTTCAGGAGATGTTGAAACCATCAACGGCCTCAATCACTACATTGGTATGGCAACGATCCATGAAGAAGACTTCAGGGAGTTTGTCTACCTTCCCATCACTTTTATCACATTCTGCATCCTGGGCCTCGGGGTTTTCTTCTGGAATAAAAGGATCGGCTATTTTATCTGGACCGGTCTCTTTCTCGTGATTGCCGCGCTGTCCATGTATGATTTCTGGAGATGGGAGTATGAATACGGACACAACCTCGACCCCAGTGCACCCATCAAGGTTCCCGGCATGGCTTATCAGCCACCCTTGATCGGTTATAAAAAGATGCTGAACTTTGATGCCCTATCACAACCCGATATCGGCGGCTGGTTCTTTATCGTCGCCGGTGTCATTCTCACTGCAGTGAGTTTTTATGAATGGCGGAAAGGCAGACGCGAAACTGTACGGCTCTCCTAAACGCTCTTAAACACACCCACATGAAAAAAACGCTTTTTGCAACGGCTCTTATCTCCGTTATCTTATTACAAGCCTGCAGCAGAAGTTTCGAACCGATCAATTACGGTTCCGATGCCTGCGCCCACTGCAGGATGACCATCATGGATGAACGTTACGGCGCAGAGCTGGTGGATCAGAAAGGAAAGGTTTTCAAGTTTGATGATATCGTCTGCCTGAGACAGTTCGTTTCTGCACAACAACCATCCGGTGAAAGCCTTCTATTTGTAGAAGACTACCTGCAAACCAACCAGGGCATGCTGGATGCACGTACTGCGGTATACCTCCATCATCCTTTTTTCAGAAGTCCCATGAATGGTAGCATCGCGGCTTTTGCCAGCGATTCAGAAGCAAAAGCGCTTGCAGATAGCCTGCAGGCACAAAGCACTACCTGGGAACAGATCCAATAATCATGAATCATAAAGGCTTCTTCTTACTGATGCCGTTGTTGTTACTCTTTACAGGTACAGCGACGGCGGGAAAGGTTTTTGCAACGCCTGACCAGCAGCTGCAGACGGTTATCAACCGGGCCGCTCCGGGAGATACCATCCTGATCAGAAAAGGTATCTACAAACAGAATGATATCCGGATCAATAAAAGGCTCGTTGTGATCGGTGAGGATTACCCGGTGTTTGACGGCGAGTCGAAGCATGAAATATTCTTCGTGACGGCCAGCGATGTTTACGTCGCCGGCCTCCAGATACAGAACACCGGCCATAGCGGGATGGTCGATATGGCAGGGATAAAGATCCAGGATGCCAGCCGGGTCATCGTCCGCGACTGTAAGATCTACAACACCACCTATGGCGTCTACCTCCAAAACAGCACGCACTGCACCGTTGACAGAAATGAGATCCGGTCGAATGCAGTGACGGAACTCAGTGCCGGAAATGGAATACATGCCTGGAAATGCAACAGCCTGCTGATCACTAATAATAGTGTCTCCAGACACAGGGATGGTATCTACTTTGAATTCGTTACAGAATCCCTGGTCCATCGGAATAACACGTTTGACAATATCAGGTATGGTCTGCACTTCATGTTCTCTCACAATGATACATACAGCTATAACACGTTCAGAAATAATGGCGCAGGTGTTTCCGTGATGTTTACCAAGGGAATTACCATGTACCGTAACAAGTTCTTTCATAATTGGGGCAGCTCTGCCTATGCCATTCTGCTGAAGGAAATCTCAGATAGCAGAATCGAGTACAATGAGTTTCACAAGAATACGGTTGGCATCTTTATGGAAGGAACGAGTCGTATACACGTTGCCTGGAACACCTTCAGCGAGAATGGCTGGGCTATGAGAATTCAGGCCAGTTGCATGGACAATGTTTTCGAGAAGAACAATTTCAAAAGCAACTCCTTCGATGTAGCCACCAATGGAACCATGATGCTCAATGAATTCCGGCAGAACTACTGGGATAAATACGATGGCTACGATCTCGACCGGGACGGAACCGGCGACATCCCCTACTACCCCGTCAGCGTCTATGCCGTAGTCTCAGAAAGAATTCCCACAGCTATGATCCTTTACAGGAGCTTTCTTACGAATATTATGGACCAGGTCGAAAAGGTGATGCCGAGCATCATCCCGGACGAACTAAAAGACGATCAGCCTAAAATGAAACAATGGAAGCTATGATCCGGATAGAACATCTTACCAAGAAATTCGGGAAGTTTACAGCACTCGATGATATTAGCCTCAACCTCGGGGAAGGCCAGGCTATTTCCCTGCTCGGACCCAATGGTTCAGGAAAGACCACGCTGATCAAGTCCATTCTCGGATTGGTCATCCCCCAGAAAGGTACCATTACCATCAACGGACATATCGTAAAAAAGGACTGGAGCTACCGGTCACAGATCGGTTATATGCCTCAGATCGGAAGATACCCGGATAATATGACCATAGGTCAGGTGCTCAGGATGATAAAAGAGATCAGGAAAGATCACAAGCATTACGATGAGGAACTGATCTACGGTTTTGGCCTCGACAAAATGTATCACAAGACAATGCGTAGTCTTTCAGGTGGTACACGGCAAAAGGTCAGCGCCTCACTCGCTTTCATGTTTTCTCCCCAGCTCTACATCCTTGATGAACCCACCGCGGGCCTCGACCCTGTTGCCAGTGAACTGCTGAAAGAAAAGATCAGCAAGGAACGGGCTGCGGGCAAGCTGATCCTGATCACCTCACACGTGCTCAGTGACCTGGAAGGGATCGCTAGTCATATCATCTATCTGCAGGATGGAAAGCTGATGCTATATAAAAGCGTGAGCGAACTACAAGCCTCCACAGGTGAAGAGAAACTTAATAAAGTAATCGCGCAGGTTATCCGCACGCAGATACCTGCAGGAAGCTATGATTAAATATGAAAACCATTATAAAATACGTACTGCTCGACCTGTTCAGAAACAAGGTGATCCTCATCTATACGATCCTTTTAGCGGTGCTTTCCTTCAGTGTGCTTAACCTGGATGCTAACCCGGCAAAGGGACTGCTCAGCCTGCTGAATGTGACACTGCTCTTTGTGCCCATCATTACCATCCTGTTTGCCACCATCTATTTCTTCAACTCTGTAGAGTTCACGGAATTGCTATTATCCCAACCGATTAAAAGACAGAAGGTCATCCTTTCTGAATATATCGGTCTCGCCTGCTCGCTCTCAGCAGCATATGGTGTGGGTGTCGGCATTCCACTGATATTTCTCGTTTCGGGCACAGAATCCCTGATTCTCGTGATCACTGGCATCCTGCTCACCCTCATCTTCTCCTCCCTTGCGCTGTTAATATTCGTCACCTCCAAAGACAAAACCAAGGGGATCGGGATAGCTATTGTCACCGCGCTGTTTTTCACTTTACTATTTGATGGATTGCTGCTCACGTTTATTCTCTCGTTCAGCGACTACCCCATCGATCAGGCGGTTATCGGAATGATTGCATTCAACCCAATCGACCTGGCGAGAGTGCTCATGCTGCTGCAACTGGATGTGGCGGTGCTTATGGGTTATTCCGGCGCGCTCTTCAAGAAGTTCCTGGGTTCTGCTACCGGTTCCATCTTTTCCTTCACCTGCATGGCCTTCTGGGTGGTCATCCCTCTGCTGCTTTCACTCAGGATCTTCCGGAAAAAAGATCTTTAGGCACCTGGTACTGAATTTGGAATTTGGGAAACCAACCCCCAAACCCCACAACTCACAACCCCCAACCCCCAACCCACAACCCCCAACTCACAACCCCCAACCCAAACCCCACAACTCACAACCCCCACCTACCAACCCAGTGCAGCCTTACCCGCATCACTGATGCGGTCTGCATTCCATTTCGGCTCCCAGACCAGGTTCACCGTAGCAGTATATCCTGAAAGTGCACCCTCAGCCGCAAGCTTAACATGACTGGTGATCAGTCCGCCTAAAGGACAGGAACGGGTGGAAAGGGTCATTTCAATGATGATTTCCCTGGTCTCGTGATGAAGCTGGAGCCCATAGACCAGACCCAGATCCACAATATTGATATTCAGTTCCGGATCGGAAACCTCATACAGAGCTTCCAGAATCCGGGTTTTGTCTTGATAGTCAGGGTCAGAAATCTCAGGAAACATGTTTTCTAAGTTTAGCGATCACATAAACAACATGGCACAGGTAAAGGATCGCAGCGATGCTCATGAAGGCTGCTCCAAAATAAAGTACCGGTATAAAATTGTAAAGAATCCCACCCATAAAGACCAGGAATCCTAACAGGTATAATAACATCTGCCACCGGACCAGTCCTTCTTTAAACAGATCTTTCGGCATTAGCTCGGGTAACTGATCGTGACGGGCCAGGTGCATCCAAACAATAAAAGGCAATGTCTTGAAGGTCTGGCCCATGATAATCGTCGAGATGAAACCAAACAGAAATGCCACACCAAAAGCCAGGAGCATCTGAGGAGCCGACTCCCTGCCCGCCAGCCAGGAAAGAACAAGGAAGACCAATGGGAGCACTAGGAGTATGATGGCCAGAAAGGTCTGCTTCATACCAAAGTCCAGCTGCTTGCGCATGGCAGTACGATAACACTGGCTTACAAAGCGAATATAGAATACGAGTCCCAGAGCAATAGCGCCCAGGTAGAGGGGTGCTCCCAACCTGCTACCGAAGATCATTCCCTCGGCAAAGAGCAGGATTAGTCCTGCATTGAAGAGTAAATAGGTATATCGAAGCTCTCTTGTGTCCTCATTCCTCGACAGCAGAAACATCGGTATCAACCTTGAACTGATGCCGATCACGAGCTGCAGAAACCAGCCCGCCAATCCCAGGCCGCCATGGATCCTGAGGTAATGAAGATGGTCCTCCCTGAAGATGGGAAACCTGAGGTTCACCAATAATGAGAGGCCAATTATAGCAGTGAAAAGCAGCCAGACATGCGCCACTACAAAGAAGTCTTTGATTATGTGCTCCGCACCCCTGGAAGCAGTCCGGTAAATATTCCATGCATGCAGGATAATGGCAGCAATGATGAATCCTCCGCCGGTGTAACTGGCCCAGCCGAATTCAAAACGCCAGAAGGAAAGGACCAGCAGCAGAACACCAATGAGTTTCAGGGGCAGCACCCAGACAGGGATTGTGTTACTATTCAGAGGGGCTTCCGAAATTACGGGCGCTAATTGGTTGCTGGCTCCAAAGATCACCACAGTCGCCCAGCCAAGGATCGCAAGATGGGTGATTGCCAGTAGTGCGGGCTGAAAATAGTGTCCCGAAAACGCTTCGGCCGAAAGCAGGCATAACAGGTTAACCAGAACAAATATAACGGCACCTGCCAGGTAATACGGAAGGATGGTCTTCTTTGGTGGTTTATGCTCCTCTGGAGGCATCATAGTCTCTAACCTTTATAAATGATCAGATCAACTCCACTGGTTGTCGGCTGATGGACGTACTCAAATCCACGTTCCTTCAATTCCGGCAGCAGAAACATGGGCAGCTTTTTATGTACCACGTATAGTGCCTCAGTTTCCGGCAGTTCTTCAAGAGCAGACAGGATGGTCATCATGGGCTGCGGCATTGGTAGTTGTCTGACATCTACCCTGCGCATTTTACCGGCATACCTTTTCGCGATCTCATCAAATGCTCCGTCAGTCTGTCGGGGTTCTGTTGCCGGTTTCGTCTCTGCGGTCGCTCTTGTGATGTAGGTATAAACTTCATCTTCTTCGCGGATTACCACTTTTGCACTGTAACCTCTGTCCTGCACGATCCTGATCAGGGGCACTGGTTCGAAACTGTTGATAAGTAAAAGGGTCTCTCCTGTTTTTAAACTGTCCAGTTGCTCCATGATCTTTCTGAACGGATCTTTACCCTCAGCGATATCTGCCCGCACATCCAGTTCCCTGTGAAAGGCGATCCCGGTCAGCTCCCGTTGTTCAGATTCTTCTTTCGTAGTCGCCATCGACGGTTCATTTACCAGGAAACCCAGTGGCCGGAGTTTCTCGAAGAATTCCTCAACGCTGCACTTGCCAATTTTAGCCGCCTCCCCAATAGTCACTCTCGAAGCCAGGATCTTCCTGAGGATCGGATTGTATAATTTCTTAAAATGCGGATTGATGCTCGCAATAGCATCTATTGACGCGGGATTCTCTTTGATCAGGGCGGCGATCTTCGTCCTGGAGGAAATAGTGAGCATAAAATTCGATTATAGAGAAAAGGCGCGGTCGCCCACGCCTTCTCCCTTATATAATGATTAGTTTTTCTGACTGAGTGCAGTCGCCCTGGGGAACAGAATATTGTTCTCCAGGTGGATATGCTGCAATAGGTCAGCTTCAAATTCTTCCAGTTTATGGAATAGCATCCTGATGCTGTTACAGGCACCGTCCGGAGCCTGAAAATCATTCGTGAGTGTTCTGATTTCGCGCATCAGCTCACCAGCTATATCATGATCTCTCTCCATCAGGTAGATCGGATCATTGATGGAATCAAATCCCAGCTGCATATGTCCTCCGCTTTCGATTAGCTTCAGTGTAGGAAACAGGACCTGTTCCTCTTTTTTCATATGAGTTAGCAGCTCCGAACAGAGTTCAGCAGTTTTCTTATATACCTCTACCAGCGCTGGCACGTGCTGACCGTGATGCGAGGCCACCTTATGGGCGAGGTCCTGTAGCATGGGGGCCGTCTGGTTGACGTATCCGTGGTGTACATTGGTGATATAGTCAGCAAGAAACGCGATGGAAAAGCTGTTGAAATCAAGTTGCGGACCCGCAGCCGGCTGATGTTGTGTGGCTTCGAGTTCAGACTTCACGCGGTGAACATCGAGGCCTTTTTCGAGGCAGGCGTCTTCCAGACTTTTCTTGCCACCGCAGCAGAAATCAATACCGAGTTTCTTGAGCAGTTCCGCCTTCCGCATGTCTTTTGCTGCTATTTCTCCTACGGTCTCTCCACCCTTGCCATTCTTACGGATTTCAACCTCCCATATCTCAGGCCCGTTAGAAAGATAGGTCCAGGAGAAACAGTTGCCTCTCTCTCCCAATAGCTGATAGTACAGGGGCTTGGGATCGTGATCATTATGGATCACAACTGCGGAGCCTGCAGGTACACTATCAAAAGCATCGAAGATTGTAGGATGCTTCATTCTTGGTTCCAGTGACGTAACGTCGATAAATACATTGTTCATTGTAGTTGGTGTGTTTTATGATTCAGAAAATGATTGAAAACCCTGGTGAGAAATCCTTGAAACCCTCAGCGCTGTTCCTGAGGCAAACTGGCCAACGGCCAGCAATAATGCTCCTGCAAAAAGACAACCCGCTGCTCCAAGCAGGATCCAGTTGGTCATGGCACTGGTCATCATCAGCATAAAGCCGAGCCCCTGGGTAAACAGTACCAGCTCGTTGGCTATCACACCCACCAGAAACAGCCAGATGGCAAAACCGGAAAATCCATTCAGCTCAAGTAAACCTGAGTGGATAAAATGCGCCAGCAGGTAAACAGTAATAAAAGCGAGCAGCACCAGATGGAGAAAGCCTATGATAACCGGGCGGTTGGTGAAAACCATAGGGCCCAGCGAGGGCACGATGGTCAGCGCCTGAAAGATCATCTTAAACAGAAAGGACACCATAGCAATAGTGAGCAAACCTTTAACTGTAGGTCGCAGCGCTTTGAACTGTGGTAAAGCACGGCCCAGCGTGACAAGAAAGAACACGGTAGCCAATACGATCAGCAGGGCACCGACCAGTGCTATCACCTGAAAGATCAGCGACGGGTTGTGCCAGAGATAGGATATGAACAGTGAGGGGATGACCGATACATGCAGGGTTCCCGCAAACCATCCGGCCTGCATGGAATCGAGCTTCAGCTTATGGAACAGCAGGGCAAATACGGCCATGGTGAAAAACCCGCTGTACTGAAGGTGCAGATAGGTGTAGACCGCATCCTTATAAAGGAATACATTAGTCGATTTTGACGCCAGCAGGTAAGCCAGCGTAAAGGCACCGACCGAAGATAGTGCCATATAGATCACTGCACCGGAAGCGAGTAGTTTTACAGGTCTGCTGATCGATGCACGCCTCAGATCTTTCAGGAATATATAGGTATAACCGTAGGTGACGAAAATGAAAAGCGTTGAAAAGAAAATAGAGAAAAAAGCATAACCCTGAAAAGGAAAGCTGAACAACATGCCCGCTGCATTGACCAGTATGCCCCCCATCAGCCATTTATAAACAGGCCTGGAGGAACGCTCAGCGGGCAATAGCTGCCAGGTCATCAGGGCCAGCAAAGCCAGCGTCACCCAGCCGCCGAATGCAAAATGGGAATGGGCATGGAGTATGTTCTTAAAATTCAGAAAAGGCATGGAAAACATCAGTTTAGCCCTCATGGTCAATCCCAGTAGTGCTACGATCATCAGGTTCACAATTGCTATCCGTGTCCAGAGTTTTAATCCCATAATAAAGACCTTTTTGTCCTTTATTGTTCTAAATTTTTTAAATGAGCAAAACTATTGTACCAATACACTGCCGCCCTTCTTCAGTCGGATCGCAAGTACTTCGATTGTTGTTGTATCCATCATCTTACAGAGTCGGTTACGAATGTCTTTAAATTGATTATGCAGCGGGCAGGGTTTGATTTCAGAACATTGCTTCAGCCCCAGTCCGCAACCGATGAACAGCTTGTCGCCATCGATGGCTTCCACGATCTTTCTCACCGGATACCTTCGCTGTTCAGCGGTAAGATAGAAACCACCGTTCACTCCTTTTTGTGAGCTCACAAGCTGCATCCGGCTCAGGGTCTGTAGGATTTTCGCCGTGAAATGCTGCGGGGCTTCAATATGGTTGCATATATCCTGAATACCCACTTTGATACTGTCGTTCGTCTCTGATGCGATATAGACTACTGCCCTTATTCCGTACTCACAAGCCTTTGAAAACATTCCTATTTCTTTATAAGCCAAAACTCATCTTCCCACTGAAACGGGACCTCATCTTCATGCAATGCCTTAATGGTCTCACCAACTTTGGTAAGCGCCTCAGAGGGGGCTTCCGCCTCGATCCTGTTGAAAAGGACCCGTTCCTCAAACCTGATATGGCTGTCCAGTTTCTCAGGCAACATCCGTAGCTGTTCCACAGAACCACCCGCTATCGCGCTGATCATGTCTTCCAGCTCGCGGTGCTCCGCAATTGCTCGCTCCACAAGCTCGTTGCCCGGTAGCAGACTGAATACCAGCTCTTCCTCTTTGAGGAAATGGTTTTTAAGGTCGGCCTCATAAAAGGCCTGCACATAGCGGGTAATCCGCTCCATCTCTACACCCTTATCCAGTCCTGTGCGGATCTTCCAACTCAGTAACAGGCCATTGTGGTGCTCCCTTGAAAGCTGCACCAGCTCTTTCCCTCTCTTGATGGGTTGATTTTCCTGTTTCATGTGATAGTACAAAGTTAAATGGTTTTTTCTGAATAAAAGACAAAATTGTCTTAATTAGGTCTCGAAAGTGTGGTGTCTGTTATAAAACTCTGATCTGTAAGGGTCTTCAGAAACTCCACCAGTTGAAATTTTTCCAATGGGGTCAGGTTCAGCCCGTTTTCCTTACCTGGTTTCGTCATGATCGGGTCGAGGTTAGCAACCTTCCTAACGCCACTGTTATAGAACTCCACCACTTCCTCCAGGGTCTGATACCTTCCATCATGCATATAGTTTTCTCTCAGTGCCACATTCCGCAGATTTGGTGTCCGGAACTTTCCAAGATCAGTAGCCTTACCGGTGACGTTATACAATCCCTTATCAGCCTCTTTCAGATATAGACTGTCCAACCCCGTGTTATGCAACTGATTATCGGTCATTACGGGATTGATATGGCAATGGAAACAGTCTCCTTTCTCCGAGAAAAACAGGTTCCTGCCGGCCATCTGGTTATAGTCCAGCTCCTCCTTTCCTGTAATATACCTATCGTATTTGCTATCCCTTGATATCATAGTACGGACAAACTGGGCAAGTGCATAGGATAACTCTTTATAACTCACATACTCCACGCCAAAATGCTTTCTGAACAAGCGTCTGTACATGGTGTCGTTGTTCACTTTCTGCAAATCCGTGCCGAAAAACTCTGCTACCTCGAAATGCATGACGTCCTCCAGGGTACCCACTTCCGAGCCATTCCACATGAAGTTGCGCGACCATCCCAGGTTCACATGGGGTAACACAGGTGTTCCACCAACCATCGTATTGATTGTGAATCCCTTGTCCTGATGATGACAGCCCGCACAAAACCGGCCGTCATTCGAAAGGATCGGATCGTAGTACAGCATCCGGCCCAGTTGTATCCGCTCCAGGTAGGGCTGGTTGTCCTCCGGAATGATCATCTCCGGAAAATGAGCAGGTGGCTGAAGCTCCACAGGGGTCAGCACCACCGTAGTATCAACGGGAGGCTTAGGCTTGGGCTGATCTGCCCCACCCTCATCCTGCCGGCAGGAAAAAACAAACACTATCAGCACGACTCCCGAAATAATCAGCGTTCTCATGTTAATCCGTTTTTAGGGTGAATACATCAGATGCGTTCGCCTGAACTTTTTTCATCAGCATCATATTTCCCATCGTGTACACACCGTCCTGCTCAAATGAATAGGTTTCAGGATTCCTGAACCATTCATTGATATTCATGTTCAGCCGAAGCTCCGGATCATGGTGCGGGATATGGATTGTTTCCCAGATACCCGCACGCACCAGCAGCGGATCAGTTCCCAGATGAATGGCAAAGCCCGCCAGCGTTAGCCCTTCGTCCCAATGTCCTTCCAGCTTCACAAAATGGTAACCGCCACCCATCACTTCTGGCCATTCCATAGCCACGTTCTCTGCAGTGGGTTCCAGCATTCCGTTATGATTCCATTCGGGTGCTACCCCCAGGAAGAACACAAGAGAATCGTAATGACCAACCGGAACCTGTTTGAACAATCCCATAGCTTCCGGCTTTCTCGCATCGATATACACTACGGTGTCGCTGCTGTACGCCACCTCGCCTCCTCTATAAAACCTGAAGCCGCTGAGATAATATTCCAGTCGCGTCACCTGGTAGGTTTCACCCGCCGGGCTGACGTACATCAGGCTATCAAACAGAAGTGGCTGCCCATCAACTGAATAGTCTATCACCAGATTCAGTCCGTTTACCGGACCGGGAGTTTCATCTTTTTTACAGCCCAGGGCCAGCAGGACCAGAACCGCTACTACTACGATTTTCATGACACTTTATTTTTAATGTGAACAGTTGATTTCTGAACCGGACGTACAACTGATGGTGCAACGATCACCAACGGCTGCTTTCTCATCCCCGAAAGCGCTCTCAGGTACTGAAGCACAATGGCACATCCGCTGACCAGCATCACCACACCTGCCAGGGCAAATACATGCAGGATCTGGTGTATCGGCACCATCACCTGCCGGAAGTTGATGTTACCCACACCTACTTCCTGATAGCCTTTCCAGATGCCTGCAGCGATCAGACTGAGCCAGAATACCACGAAAGCGGCCTGAAATACTCCCAGCCACCGGACGACGGATATTCTGGTCTTCTCTGCAACAGTATCTACCCGGAGCATGTAACCCAGCGAGGACAATAGGATCATGGTATTGATCCCGATCGTTGTTCCCATCGCATGCGCTACAGTAATATGGGTGCCATGCGTGTATCTGTTAATAGCTGGTACGCTCATCATCAACGCAAGCGTCAGATTAGCAAACACCCAGTATTCCGCATAGATCAGGAACCGGTAACTCAGAAGATGCCTGTACTTTTGCTGTGTATTCAGTTGCTGCCGGAATCCTCTGACAATGCTGATAAACAGGATCCACTCTGTCATACTGATCGCATAGGATACATGACGGATCCAGGACGCCGAAGGGAGGTTGTAGATATGATGCCCCCAGTTAAACATCAGATTGGTCAGTCCAAGGAAGTAAAAGAAGAATGGTTTCCACCCCCTTGCTATCTGCCGGTCCCGCGATAGCTTCACCATTATGAACAGCGCCGTACCGTTGATCATCTGATTCCAGGCACCCACCATGGCTCCGTTCGATTTCCATTGAACGGTCACTTCCCTCAGAAAGGAAACCCGGAACCAGGGTATCTGATAAAGATTCTGTTCCAGAAAAGTAAACAGGAAGAAACAAAGGCCTGTAGTCCACATCCAGACATACAATGGCGGTGATTTCAGTCGTTTCCAACCAGAAAACCAGTTATAGAGCAGCGCCAGCCAGGCGACAAGTATCGGCACGCATAGCACTGGAGGAAACTCCCAGTATTCTCTACCGCCGAATTTCTTCAGGCCATAGAATACAAACACCGCAAGGGTCGTAGCCACCCAGGTATAGGTAAACACATCCAGTGCTTTTGTATCGTTCGTCCTGAACACACCCGGCCGGTAATGTACCAGTCCCGCTACCGCCCCGGTAATGATCCAGAACAGTGCGGCAGAGACATGCATAGGCCTCAGCTGATAGAAAGGAAGGTTTTCGTTGAACCAGCCCGGATAAAGAAAGGCCGCAGACGAAATAACCCCGAACAGGAGGGTGGCTATTAACATCAGCAAACTGAATCCTATTAATATTTTGGTTGTGCGGGCCATATCATTTGATTATATAACTGCCAGTCCAGTGAACAGCCGAATCAGGTACTCTGGACGTACCGCTCTGGTCTACCCAGCCTAGAAAGGCTACTACAGCATCCACCTCTGCAGGCTTTAGCTGGAAATTGGGCATAGTTGCTGTTCCATGCTGAATGATGGCTTTCATGTAAACGGCACCTTTCAGTGAGGCGGTATTGGTGAGGTCAGGACCTGCATACCCTCCCAGTCCATAGAGCTGATGACATGATTGGCAGTTCTTATCCTGCCAGGTTTTCCAACCCGCCAGCACCGAATCATCCGGAGCGGGAACTGCTGCGCGAGGATCGCTCCAGGCATAGACTGCTAGTGTATAACAGATGAAGCTGCCACAAAGTATAATCAGAACTGTTTTCAAATCGGAAATTCAACTATTCAAAGAAACGGTTATCGCTAACCCCTGAATATGACGAACATCAGCCGCGGCAATGACGATTATCAGGGAGTTTCGAAGGGCTCCGCGCACACTCTGTGGTAGTTTTGTGGAAGGAGGTAATAAGTATGAAACACAAATTTTCACCGACCCGCGTTTTTGGCGACTGCGATATCACACACCAGTCCATTTTTTCCTGTCTGACTCCAGGGCAACTGGAATACATCAGCATCCACAAAGATTGTCTCGTGTATAAAAAGGGTCAGCACATCTTCAATGAAGGCAGCTACCCGCTAGGTATCTATGGAATCGACAAAGGAAAGGTGAAGCTGGAACACAGCGGGGATGATGGAAAAATGCAGATTCTGCGTATGGCCAAAGGAGGAGACCTTCTCGGCTATAGGGCCCTGTTCTGTCAGGAAAAGTACAATGCCAGTGCCGTCGCCATCGAAGATGCCAACCTCTTCTTCATACCCAAGGATATCTTTCTTGAGGTGCTGCATGATAACATGAAGCTGGCACTGAACATCATCCAGCTCCTTACGCACGACCTGAAGCAGGCAGAGAACCACCTGACCGAGCTGGCACAAAAACCAGTTAGAGAGCGTATGGCCAGAGGCCTGCTATTCCTGAAGGAAACCTATGGTCTGGAAGAAGACCAGCAGACAATTAACGTCTCTCTGAGTCGGGAAGAGATCGCTGACCTGATCGGCACCGCAACGGAAACTGCCATTCGTCTTTTGTCAGAATTGAAGACCGATGGCATCATCGCCTTCGCCGGCAAGCGCATACAGATACTCAACCTGATGAAGCTGAATAAAGTGGCCCATAATTATCAGAATGAATTCGCCTGGAACTAGCGATCAGCATTACCTGACCACAACGACCATCCCCTGCTCTACACCAGAGATCACGCGTACCACATAGTTCCCCTGGCTTAAACCGGAAAGATTGATACGGTTATTGTTCTGCTGATGGGTTACAAGACGGCCCGCCTGGTCGAACACAGTAATCTGGTACTCCTTCCAGTGAGAGGGAAGCTCTAACAGAACTTCATCTCCCTGAACAGGATTAGGGTAAGCTAACAGTTCCCTGGTCGCCGGTTGTGTATTAGATATCCTATTGATCAGGCGGTAATGATCGCGGTAGCTGATGAAACTAACGGTTTCAAAACCGGCGAACACTTCTGTACGCACCCAGAGGGCAGGATAAGGCTCATTCTTCACCAGCCATTTGTAATCGACATAGGTACGGGGCATCCCAATGGAGGTGCCGCCGATTGAAACTGTATCCACCTCATCCACATAGCTCTTCACTCTCAGACAGCTGACCGGGTTCGGGAAGAATGGTGTCTTGATCGTACCCCAGCCATCAACATCTGTTTTTCGATAGCCTTCCTGTTTAATAGCATTTCCCGCCAGATCGAAATCGAGCAGAAAGGTCGAGCTGTCCGAATCTCCATAATTCAACGGCAGAAAGTACCATTCATCATCGTCATCCATTGCCAATGGTATCTGGGTACCGTTATAGGTAATGGCATAGCCTGTGAGCCGGAAGCTGGAGTTGTCTTTTTTAAAGAAAAGGTATGGATCCTCAACGCCTGGAGGCAGCGGAAACGGGAATACATCCTCATGTACGAGGTGACCATAGGCATCCAGTCCGAGGAACAACGCAAATGTCGGATTTACCTGCACAGCGGTGCGATACTCATCAACGCCCTGTGCATTGGGAATTAGGTTGGAGAAATCCCAACTGAAATTGGTGCCCGTCTGATGAACATCGATCACGTTATTGGCAAAAGACGCGATGCTGAAACGCATGGTGTCTCCTGCATCAGGAAGATCATTAGCATCGATCGTGATCTGAGCCTGGGCCAGCGGAACCATTCCCAAAGCTGTGAATATAAATAGCAGTTTTTTCATGTATCGGAAGTTTGGTCAAATTTAGTTCTGTACTCATGCAAAACCAAGTTCCGGGCAAAATCTGTATCTTGATCCGGCCATGCTTGTAAACAGGAACTTGATACTAAGCGGGATATTTCTGGTGCTGTGCAGTATCCTGACCGCTGGGTGCTCCAGCCAGCAGCCGGAACAGTCTAAGACGGAATCGGCAGAGAAGCTCCGTTCCTACAGGGGTTTTCCACCGGGTGTTGAAGGCTGTAGCTGCTATTTCTCTGTCAATGAGCAGGAATTCAGAAAGGAACATTACCTCTTCGTCTCAGATCTTGAAAGCAAGGCCTATATCCGGATCAACAACAGGGATGTGGCACTGAAGCGGGACTCCACCACCCGCAGGAATGAGGCTCTGGACGATTCCAACTATACTGAGTATTATTCCAATGGTGTCTATTCTCTGCAGATCGATGTTCGGTTTGAAGGCAATACCGGCGACGAGGTCTGGTGGAACACCGGTGAGCTGATCCTCTTTTTCAAAGGTCTGGAAATCGACCGGAGGGGTTTTGTAGGGGAGTGCGGATGTTAAGGCAGTTGATGGATGATGGTATATGGACATTTTCCGCAATAGAGAATTGATAACTGCTAATCGCTAATATCTTGCGAACCGACATGCGTTAACGGTTATTGCTCGCTGATGGCTGATGGCTGGAAGCTGAAAAGTTGAAAGCTGATAGCTGATAGCGTATATTGCCCGGCACAATTCTTTCACTTTGATTTCTTAAACCCACCCCTTATGCTTCACACAGTTAGTTTAAAGAAGTTCAAGCCATTGACCGTCAATCTGAAGAATGGAACGGAGGTGATGATCCGGGAGGCGGTAATTCAGGACGCGCCAGATCTTATACGTTGCATCCGGTCGTATATATCTGAAAATCCCTTTCAGGTGATGGAGCCGGAGGAATTTGCTCCTGAGATCGGTCAGGGCAGAGAGTTTATCGATGGGTTCCTGCAGCGGGATAATTCCATACTCCTCGTGGCTACCGACCGAGAACAGATAGTGGGCAATTTCGACATCACGGGCGGGCGTCGCCGTCGCATGAAGCATACCGGACTTGTAGGAGCGGGAATTCTAAAGCAGTACCAGGGACTGGGACTGGGCAAGGCCTTATTCAGCGCTGGCATCGATTGGGCCCGCCAGCACCCTGATCTTCGCAAGCTCTGGCTCCAGATCATTGCCGACAACGAGCAGGCTCTCGGCCTTTACCGGCACCTCGGCTTCGTGGAAGAAGGCCGTCAGCGCGATTTTATCTATGAAGGTGATGGCATTTACAGAGACAACCTGTTAATGAGTTTGGAGGTGGGATAGCTGCTGACAGAACTCGCAAAATTGCAATGGGAAACAAGCGCATTCCTTTATAATTTTGAACTATGAGCATTCCAGAAAAGAAGGAGTTTTTTCGGCGGCTTGGTGTTGTGATAAAAGATATCCGGACGGAATCAGGAATTTCGCAGGAGCAGATGCTTGCCGATACAGGAATTGATATAGACCCAATTGAGTTGGGTCACAAATCGTTCACTACAAAAACCTTATTCGAAATTTGTAGTTATTTTGGTGTTACCCTCGTAGAATTAGCTAAAAGAACGGGTATGTAGTGATGCTATACCAGTGATTCTCCAGGTCGTCAGGTACGACTACAGCAACTACTATTCTACTACCGGAGACTTTTGATTTTTAAGTTTACACGCTGTTCTACGAGTCCCCGTACTCCCTATACACTCCCTATACGCTCCCTATCTACTCCCTATCTACTCCCTATGCCTTTCGGGACTCCATTCCTTCACGTTTAGTACTCAACCGGTACCCTGTGGGGACAGGCACACGAAACCACAAGGAACCCTACAATCCCTTCAATTCAAAAGCATACTCCGGATAGCTGATCAGACTGCGATCCTTTTCATTATCGATCCACGCTGATTCCTGATGACTGAGCTCAATGATCTCTGATGCTCTAAGACCACTGAACTGTTCAGCAACGAGATTCAAAACTGTCAGTTCCGATTCATTAAATAGACGATCCTCAAAGCTCGTAAGACCTACCAGGGCCTCTCCATAATTACCGTCTGAAAATGGAATATTTGTTATCTCGATTAGCTCATCGTTTGCTAGTTTATCATATAGCAGACCATAGGCTGAGGGTACTGGTCCCATTTGGATGGCTCGGTAACTCAGTCCCGATATGGAAAATCCACTTCGTTTAAAATGTCCAAAATCCGCATAGAAAAGCAGCTTGTTCAGCTTGGTCTTGAAAACATAACCGGCTCGTTCACTGAAAAAACGAATCATATTAGCAATCCGCCTAAAACCCGGGCTTCTGTATCCGGAAAAACGGTCAGCATACTCGCTTTTAAAGATGTGTCTGGAAAGCTGAATCTCAAAGGCTCGGCGGCGGTGTTCTTCCAGTAGTTGTTCTGCCCTTGTCAAGTACTTTAGTTTCTCTTTTTCATCGAGGAGGTGTGAGCTGGCCTCCACCTGCTTGATGAAATCCTTGGGATGCTTCACAGCCAGTATCAATCTGCCATTGGCTACAGAAGGGATTTCGCCCGATTCATAAAGGCGGTAACTGTTTGTCCCAAACCCTAATATCTCAGACATCTTACTGGCGGAGGTGCCATATTGTTCGCGGATCGATTTGATCTCTTCCGGGAAGGGTATGCCATACTTCTCTCTATATTTATTATGAATCTGGGTAAGGTTAATCCGGTCCAGTGTTTCATTGGTAAACTGCTCACCGCTGTCCTTACAGACATAAGAATGGTAGACAATTTCAAACTCCTCTTTGCGAAAGCTCAGCTTCACGCCTGGCTGCTTCACCAGATCCATTTCTTTTCCTGTTATCGGGCTTTTCATACAATAATTATTTTGCAAATGGGTAGTTCAACGGGTGTTCTGCTTCATGAAAAGAAATACAGATTACACTGGAATTGGGCGAACCCATAGATATCTTGATGTAGATTTCAACATCCTTCACATGTTTCCCAAACACCCAGAGGCTTGCGATACCGAAGAGTTTGTCATCCAGCGGGCCTTGACAAAAGTCCACTACTTCCAAACGTTCTATTATTTTCCTTCTCTTCTCCCAGGTCAGTTCCAGATTTAAAAGGGCTTGTGTATTCTTAGCCCTCTCATCCCGGAAGAGAATCTGGAACACGCTCATTTTCATCTTGAATTCTTCCAGAAACTGCCTGACTTCTTCAGGGGTCGTCATGATAGAGTGTTAGCGGTTATAGTTGCAAACCTAACTTTTTTAATGATTTTTACAACGATAAAGTTGAATATTTTGTTGCCTGAAATCAGTAGATGAACCCTTTGCAGGTCCTCTGGACGCCAACGCGACCAGCTGATTAAGAGTCAGCTGCTCTTCGATATTAACATGTTCAGGACAGGAATAGCATTGGTGAGTGCGTAACGCGAACCATCAACCATCAACCTATTCTTCCTCCGATAGCCCCTCCCCCAGTTCGCCTCTTAAAGCCTTCAATAACAGCTCGGTGTGTTGTGGCACATCCGGAATTACTACATTCAAGTCTTTATCAAGCATGATCTCAACCGGCACGCCGAATGAATATTTCCCTTTGAGAATCTCATTAGTTTTTTCTTTACCCAGCAATTCGATTAAGAACGCTCTGATTTCCATTCTGTCGTCGAGCGGAAACCCGGTACCAGGATGTCTCAGCGTAGAAAATTCAGACGAATCGAATTCCGGGATGTCAATGGGTTTAACCCCCGATGCGTACACCAGTAAAATCCTGTAAGGAAGATCTGATGCCCGAATAGAGTCAAGAGCTGGACGATAAACTCTCGATAAAACGCTCCTGGAAGCAGAACACCAGGAGGTCCAGAAATACAGGATGGTTCTCTCATTGCTGGCGACAACAGACTTGGTTTCTTCAACTGTAAGGCCGTTCGAATTGACTTTTCCGTTACCACAAGCAAACAGTAGAACCAGTAAGATTAGGAAACACCTCATATGAGACATAAGAATTGGAAACTACACAAGCTACCCCAGAACTCCAACTGACCCCATCTTGTTCCGGAGTCATAGCTGCTACCTCTCTATAGGGTCCGCACAAAAGAATGCCGAAAAAAAAGGCTGCACGATTAACCTGCTGCAAAATGCAGGGCACCATCAACAATTAACTACCAACCATCAACCAAATCCTAAAACTCCTTATAAAACACCCACTAACCACTCATGACTAACTACTAAATATTACCTTTGTTCAATGGCTCAGCAAAGGGAAGATAAAGAATCCGCAAGGCTCCAACATATAAGAGAACATAAGCATAAACGGAAACCCACAAGGAAATCCATCAAGATCCTGTGGCGACTGTTCTGGATCGGCATCATCGCCTTCAATCTCATTATCATCATGATCAATTTCGGGCTCCTTGGCTACATGCCTTCCATGAAGGAACTCGAAAACCCCAGCAGCGCACTCTCCTCCGAAGTGCTGGCCTCTGACGGCACCATCATCGGCAGGTACTATATACAGGACCGCTCCAACAGTAAGTATGATGAAATTTCACAGAACATCTTTAATGCCCTTCTAGCCACAGAGGACGTCCGGTTTCATGAACACTCCGGTATCGACGGTCAGGCGGTCATGCGCGCGATCATCTTCCTTGGCAAGGAAGGGGGTGGCAGCACGATCACCCAACAATTGGCCAAAAACCTCTTCCCGCGTCGCAACCAGAATATCTTTACCCTACCCTTCATCAAACTGAAGGAATGGGTGCTGGCCGTAAAGCTGGAACGTAATCTGACCAAACACGAGATCATTACGCTTTACCTCAATACGGTCCCCTTCGGCGATAATGTGTACGGGATCAAGAATGCCTCGCTTACGTTCTACAACAAACTGCCATCCGAGGTTTCCATCGATGAGGCAGCAGTGCTCATCGGCATGCTCAAGGCCAATACCTACTATAATCCGCGCCGTAATCCTCAAAATGCCACCAGAAGAAGAAATGTTGTGCTGAGTCAGATGTCTAAATATGGCTTCATCTCAGGAGCAGAGGCCGACAAGCTGATGAAGAAACCCATCAAACTGGACTACCACAAACTCGACTATCACGAGGGTATGGCCCCCTACTTCCGTCAGGAACTTGAACAGGAAGTAAAAAAGATTCTCAAGGATATCGATAAGCCCAATAGCAATGAGAACTACGATATCTATAAAGATGGTCTGAAGATATATACCACGCTTGATCCAAAAATGCAGCAGTATGCAGAACAGGCGGTGGAACAGCACCTGAGAGAACTGCAGAAGCAGTTTAAAGCTCAAACCGGCTATAACGACGGAAGTATCTGGAACAAAGACCCTTATAAATCAGAACTCAACAGGGCGATCAAACAATTAGGTCGGTACAAGGCCCTGAAAGAAGAGGGACTCTCCGAAACAGAGATTATGAAGGAGCTGAACAAGCCTGTCGATATGGAAGTTTTCGCCTGGAACAAGAAGCGCGAAATCGACACCACCATGAGCCCCATCGATTCCCTGAAGTATATGAAAATGTTTCTCCAGGCCGGCTTTATGGCTATGGATCCGTTCACCGGCGACGTAAAAGCATGGGTGGGTGGTATCGACCACACTTATTTCCAGTTCGACCACGTCAACATCGGCACAAAAAGGCAGGTGGGCTCAACCATAAAACCACTGCTCTATACACTCGCCATCGACAGTGGCTTCGATCCCTGCGGCTCGGTGTCCACTTCACCACAGTCGTTCCCGGGCTTTAAGCCGGATCCGTATGATGCCGGCGGAACAGAGGAAGGCCCGATACCCATGCGTACAGCGCTTGCAAAATCGATCAACAACGCAGCACTCTACCTTCTCAACCAGGTGGGCATCAATGCTTTTGTAGATTTTGCGCAGCGAACAGGCATCACCAGCAAGATGGATAAAGTACCGTCTATCGCCCTCGGTGTTTCTGATATTTCACTCTACGAAATGCTCTGGTCTTATACAATGTTCCCCACCCTGGGCATGAATACCAAACCGGTTTTTATTACCAAGATCGAAGATAAGAACGGCAACCTGATCAAGAGTTTTGTACCCCAGCAAAAGGAGCTGATCAACGCCCGTACAGCCTACAAGGTCGTGAAGATGATGCAGGGTGTGGTGGACAATGGTACTGCAGGACGGTTGAAATGGATGTATGGCCTGCAAGGTGATATTGCTGGTAAGACGGGTACGACCAATAATCAGGCAGATGCCTGGTTTATCGGTTACACACCACAGTTGCTGGCTGGTGTCTGGGTGGGCTGCGACGACCGTTATCTGCGCTTCAGGAGTCAGCGGCTGGGACAGGGCTCAGCGGCCGCACTCCCGGTCTGGGCCTATTTCATGAAAAAAGTTTTTGCCGATAAAACACTGGGCATTGAGTCTTCCGCAAATTTCAATGTACCTGAAGGCTTCAGGGACTGTGAATTCTACGATCCGGTGAGCCTTGAACGATCGGAAACCATTCCGAACGGCACTATCGAGGAAAACATGCCGGATGAATCCATCATCGAGCCGGTGCCGGTAATACCGAATGAAGAATGGGAATAAGTCCCGCAGACTGGAATGAAGATAAAAGCGAAGATTATTAACGACCCGGTCTATGGTTTTATCAGGTTTCCGGAACCGGAACTGATGCGGATCATAGAGCATCCCTGGTTTCAAAGACTCAGGCATATCCGTCAGATGGGCATGGCCCACCTCGTTTATCCCGGAGCCACTCACACACGTTTCCATCACTCACTTGGCGCCTGTCATTTAATGGAACAGGCGCTGGATGTGCTGAAACTTAAGGGCGTTGATGTTTCCAAAGAAGATTGCCTGGCGGCCCGGATCGCCATCCTGCTCCACGATATCGGCCACGGTCCCTTTTCACACGCGCTGGAACACTCGCTGGTTCAGGGATTACAGCACGAAACAATCTCCGGTTTGATCATGCGGGCGCTCAATCGCCAGTTCAATGGGATACTGGAAAATGCCCTACATGTCTTCGACCAGGAATACCCGCATCGCTACCTGCACCAGCTTGTATCCAGTCAACTGGATGTAGACCGGATGGACTACCTCAATCGCGACAGTTTTTATACCGGTGTATCAGAAGGGGTTATTGGATATGATCGTATTCTTCAAATGCTGACGGTAGTTGACGGATCGTTGATGGTGGAGGAGAAAGCCGTACACTCCGTGGAGAAGTTTATCATCGCTAGACGGCTGATGTACTGGCAGGTCTATCTCCACAAAACCGTCCTCGGTGCGGAGCAGCTTCTTGTAAACATTCTGAAAAGAGCCCGGGAACTGGCGGCTGCGGGAGCCAGCCTCTTCAGCACTCCTGCTTTGGGATATTTTCTTTACGGTGCTATCAGCACGATCGATTTTGAGCAGGACCCGCACCACCTCGAGCAATTCTGTAAACTGGATGATTCCGATGTGCTGGCAAGCATCAAGGTTTGGCAAAACCATGAAGACAAGGTGCTGTCAATGCTTTGCAGGATGCTGATGAACCGCAGGCTCTATAAAACTGTCATCAGTTCCGGACCACTGGAAGAACTGCTGGAAGAAAAGCGAACGGCCTTGATCAAAGCCGGCTATGACAGGGAGTCGGTTGCCTACTTCGCCTTCACCGGTACCACTTCCAACAATACTTATGATACGGAAGATGAACGGATCACCCTGGCTATGAAGAATGGTACAACCTGCGATATATCAGCCGTTGAGAATGCACTGGTAAACCAGGCACTTGCCAGACCCGTACATAAAAACTACATTTGCTTCGTTCAGCCCTGATCTGAGGGAGGTGCCCATCCCTTGGGCACTCACCACTCTTTTTGGGCAGAAAGCCGTAATACATCAATTACATGCAGTTCACAGCGCTACAAATAGCCACGCTCATTAAGGGGAAAATAGAAGGAGACCCGGAGGCAAAGGTGAGTCAGGTCGCAAAAATCGAAGAGGCTACGGATGGTTGCCTCAGCTTTGTGGCCAATCCAAAGTATGAGGAATTCCTCTACGAATCGAAGGCATCCATTATCATCGTCAATGAATCACTGCAACTGGAACAGCCGGTTACCACCACCTTGATACGGGTAAAAGATGCCTACAGTGCATTCGCTTTTCTGCTGGAGAAGTATAATGAGATCATGTCCCGGAGCGGCAAACACGGCATTGAACAACCATCCTATGTCTCGAAAACGGCATCAATGGGTAAGGATGTCTATATAGGCGCCTTTACTTATATAGGTGAGAATGTGATCATCGGTGACAACGTCAGGATATTTCCCGGATGCTATATCGGCGATAATGTCGTTATTAATGAAGATTCCAGGTTATATGCCGGTGTAAAGATCTATGATGGCTGTTCCGTCGGCTGCCGAGTGGTGATCCACTCCGGTGCCGTGATCGGAGGAGATGGTTTTGGATTTGCACCACAGAAGGACGGCTCTTATAAAAAGGTGCCTCAGATAGGGAATGTGATCATAGAAGACGATGTAGAGATCGGAGCAAATACAACGATCGATCGCGCAACGATGGGATCGACTTTCATCCGTCGCGGTGTGAAACTGGACAATCTGATCCAGATCGCACATAATGTCGACGTTGGAGAAAACACCGCTATCGCTGCCCAAACTGGCGTTTCGGGCAGCACCAAAGTCGGAAAAAACTGTATTATAGGAGGTCAGGTAGGTATGGTAGGACATATCCATATCGCCGATGGCACGAGGATCAATGCCCAGAGTGGTTTGTCCAAATCTGTAACTTCAGCCAATTCTACCCTGAATGGAACTCCCGCATTCGATTATAAAAGTTCTCTGAAAAGTCAGGCAATTTTTAGAAATTTGCCCGAATTACATCAGCGTCTTCTGAAGCTGGAAGAGACTATTGCGGAACTTACAGCTTTGTTAAACCAAAATATTTCAGTCAACAAGTGAGTATAGCTACGTTACCTGAATCAGAAGCCAGGATAAAAAATTGTGACATCGTGCAGCAGACTGCCCAGAATCAACAGACGCTAAAAGGAACTGTGACACTCTCAGGTGTGGGACTCCATACCGGTCGGGAGGTGATCATGACGCTGAAACCAGCCAACCCTGGCTATGGTATCCGCTTTCAGCGGATCGACCTGCCCGAAAAGCCTATCGTGAAGGCAGATGCCGATCTCGTTACAGATACATCAAGGGGAACCACCCTCGAATATAATGGAGCAAGGGTCAGCACCATCGAACACCTGCTGGCGGCACTTGTGGGAATGAGTGTAGATAACGTACTCATTGAACTGAACGGCCCTGAAGTTCCGATCATGGATGGCAGCGCAAAGGAATTTATCGAAGCCATCGATAGTGTAGGTGTACAGGAACAGGAGGCTAAACGGATCGTTTATGCCATCGACCAGAACATCCACTATTTTGATCCTGTCAAGAATGTAGAGATGCTGGCTGTTCCTTCAAGTGAATACCAGATCACCACGCTGATCGACTTCAACTCTCCCGTTCTCGGAACACAGCACGCCACACTGAAGCATATCTCTGAGTTCCGCGACGAAATAGCCCCCTGTCGCACTTTCTGCTTTCTTCATGAACTGGAATACCTGCTGGATAATAACCTGATCAAAGGCGGCGATGTCAGTAATGCCATCGTAGTCGTTGATAAAGTGGTGAGCGGTCCGGAACTGGAACGCCTCGCTAAGGTGTTTAACAAACAAAAGATCGAGGTAAAGCACGAGGGCATCCTCAATAATATTCAACTCCACTTCCCCAACGAACCAGCCAGACATAAACTGCTGGATGTGGTAGGCGATCTGGCACTGGTAGGGCATCCAATCAAAGCACATATTATCGCCAACCGTCCCGGACATGCTTCAAACGTGGAGTTTGCCAAAAGGATCAAGCAGTATATCAAACGTAACAAACACCTGTCGGATGTACCTCAATACGATCCGAACCAGCAGGCGATCTACGATATCAGTCATATCGAAAAATCACTGCCGCATAAATACCCTTTCCTTCTCGTTGACAAGATCATCGAGCTGAGTGATAGTCATGTGGTAGGGATCAAGAATGTCACCTTCAACGAGCAGTATTTCCAGGGCCATTTTCCAGGAAACCCGGTGATGCCAGGCGTGCTTCAGATCGAAGCGTTAGCCCAGGCAGGTGGCATCCTGGCTTTGAACAACTATAGCGATCCGCAGAACTACGACACCTACTTTATTAAAATAGATAAAGCAAGATTCAAACATAAAGTAGTTCCGGGTGATACACTCATCCTGAAACTGGAACTGCTCAACCCCATCCGCAGGGGGATCTGTGAGATGAAGGGAACTGCCTATGTGGGTAATAAACTGGCAACTGAGGCTGAGCTTGTTGCCCAAATAATCCCAAAAGACAAAAAATGATTCACCCCCTTACGTATATACACCCGGACGCAAAGATTGGTCCGAATGTAAAAATTGATCCCTTCACCACCATTCACAGGAATGTAGAGATCGGTGAGGGCACCTGGATTGGTTCCAATGTAACTGTAATGGAGGGTGCCAGAATCGGTAAGAACTGTAAGATCTTCCCTAGCTCCGTAATTTCTGCAATTCCTCAGGATCTGAAGTTCAGGGGTGAAGAAACACACACGCTGATTGGCGATAACACGACCATCCGTGAGTGTGTAACCATCAACAGGGGGACAAGCGATCGTAATCAGACTTCAATCGGCAATAATTGCCTGATCATGGCCTATTCTCACATCGCGCACGACTGCGAGATCGGCAATAACTGTATCTTCTCTAACAATACAACGCTTGCCGGTCATATCACTGTCGGTGATAACGTGGTCCTGGCGGGTCTGACTGCCGTGCAACAATTCGTAAGGATCGGTTCATTCGCGTTTGTAACGGGTGGCTCACTGGTAAGAAAAGATGTCCCCCCATTCGTGAAGGCTGCCCGTGAGCCCCTTTCCTATGTGGGTGTGAACTCAGTGGGACTGAAACGCAGAGGCTTTTCACTGGAGAAGATCAATCATATCCTCGATATATACAGGATACTGTTCGTCAGGGGATATAACGTCTCGAAAGCACTGAGCATCATAGAAACTGAAATTCCCGTATCTGACGAGCGGGACGAGATCATTACCTTCATTCGCGAAACCGGACGTGGCATCATGAAAGGCTATACCCGCCGCAATGAGGATCTCGCTTGAACATATCAGCAAAAAATTTCAACGGCACTGGATCCTTAAGGAGCTGACGCTTCAATTGGAAACTCCCGACAGCATTGCTTTACTGGGCCCCAATGGCAGTGGTAAAAGCACTCTGCTCCGCATTATCGCGGCCATACAACCTCCCAGCAAAGGAAAGGTGATCTATGAGCGGGAAGGCAGATCCATTGAGCCCATGAAGGTGTTTCCCTTCATTTCGTTTGCCGCACCAGGCATGGAAATCATCGAAGAACTAACACTTACGGAGTTTTTCAGCTTTCACTTTCAATTCAAACGTCCTCTGGGCAACCGGAGTATACCAGATCTCATCCGTGAGATCGGCCTGGAGGAAGCCGCGTCGAGACCTATCGCTGACTATTCCTCCGGAATGAAGCAGCGGGTGAAACTGGCACAGGCCATCTTCGCAGACACGCCGGTACTCCTGCTCGATGAACCCTGCACCAATTTAGACCAGAAGGGGGTTGACCAGTACCGGCGCTGGATAGCAGATCATACATCCGGACGTATGGTTGTAGTGGCTTCTAACGACCCCAGGGAATATGATTTCTGTAAGCGTGTTATGGACGTGACTGCTTATAAGTAGCCCAATACTGCTATATTTATGGAAAATTGTTACTATGGCAGATCACGTTCCGAATGGTTACAATCAGGTAATGCCCTACCTCATTCTCCAGGGCGCTTCTAAATTTCTCGAATTCACGAAAGCTGTGTTTGACGCCAAAGAGGCCGATATGCATTATGAACCCGATGGTCGTATCGTACACGGACAGGTAGTTATTGGCGACAGTATCATTATGTTCGCCGACACCAAAGAACCCTGGACACCCATGCCTGCAGGGATGTTTGTCTATGTAGAAAATGCCGGAAGTGTAAGCTGAACTGTGTCAAGTTCAAGATGTTCCCGGCCCCGGGGCCGGGAACATCTTGAAGAAATATATTATATATTTAATTTCATTCGATCTCCAAATATAATTACTAATTGTTGCGCGG
>JAEYQO010000116.1 GCA_023409975.1 Bacteroidota bacterium
CCCCCAACCCGCTCTCTCTCTCGCTCTCTCTCTCGCTCTCGCTCTGTCATCTGTCAACTGTCATCTGAAATCTGACATCTGATTGGCCTTTGGCCCGTTCTGAATAGGCTTTGGCCTTGGCTTTTACCCTTGCCCCGTTCTTCACTGTCATCTGACATCTCACATCTGCCATCTCACATCTGCCATCTGCCATCTGCCATCTGCCATCTGAAACTGAGCCACCTCCCATCTACCTTCCTTCAACCTTCCTTGTAGGTTCCATCTAACTTGCATAAGACAAGGGAACGATGTCGGACATACGTCGTACTGGTTTCCTATTGGTGTCGTTCAAACCCCTTATAAACCTTATGTTTTGAAAGCGAATTCTGGAGGTTTTTTAGCCGCGTACAACTTTTTTCATCTTCTCAAACAGGCTGTTTAACTCCCCCATCGTGGTAGCTTTATCCCTGTATGCCTCCTGGTACCAGAACAATGCGTTACCTGATCCGGGAACTATTGGGCCTACTCAGGACTACAGCTTTCCGATACGTGCAAAATTCTGGCTGTCACAGCAGTCTATTCTGAGTCCGTTTGCCTGGGCTACTGGGCGTGCTGCACCGCCTGATAGTGCCGCTAACGATTTGGTTACAAGTCTTACCTATTTGATGCCCGGAATTGGCATTGCAAAGGCAGCAACGGCGTCAGGTCTTGGTATCACCGCTGTAGAAGTGAATACTGGTGACTGGATTAATTTGGGAATCTCTACTTTATCTTATAGAAATGTGTTAGCAGGGTCGAATTTTAACCCAGGAAGAAATTTTGTTCCTTTACAAAATACGGTAGAAGTAGTTGTAGCTAAGACGAGTACGCAAAGTGGATTGAACCTGTTCAAATGGGGAGTGTACGCATTGTTGGCTTTTATCGAAGCGAGCTCATATAAACGAATTAGTAAAAAGAGATGAAAAGATTCACATTAATTCTAACAAGCTTTTGCTTTCTATCACAGGTACTTGCTCAGGGTTCAAACCTTGAAAGAGTGCTAATTGGAGTTCTGCAATCTGAAACTCTTGGCAGAGTGTTAGATCTTGATAAGCCGGAAGTAAGAGCTGGAATTCGCGTAGTGGATATTTTTCAGGAAGACCCCGATATGAGACTAATGGCGTATAGTCCCTTAAGTGAGACTCCCTTTCTAACCTACACGACCAGAACGGAACAGTTTGATTTTAATTCCGGCGAGTGCCGGGACCTGATTATATACAATTTTAGGTATCTCGGTGAAAAACGATACTCCATGAACATAGTGGCGCCTGAGTTTCTGTTCCGAAATAGAATAAAGAATGTTTACAGATTTGACTTTATTGTCCAAACCGACTCGAATGAAAGTACGATCATCTCAGAACGATATGAGAGGTTAGAATGTCAAAAATATAGACCTAAAACCTTAAGTGCTTTCAAAGACACAAAAGAAGGGAGAATAATGGAGCAGGTGTTCCAGTTTAGTGAAGTACGGCAGCTCTTAGAATTAGACAGTAAGACTGATAAGTCGCCGATAAGAATTATAGATACCAGTGGACGACTGGTTAAGTCAATGGTTAGGATTGCTAACTCGGAAGGCCTTCTTTATGATATCGTGCATTTAGGTGGAATTCCGTTTGATTATAACACTGGATGTTACCGTGATATCTTTATTGCCAACTTTGAAGAGTTTGAAGATGGGAGCTTTCGGATCTTTTTTCATACAACAGCCTTTGACGAATTGAAATATAGAAAAACGCGCTATTTTGGAGAAGTCAGAATACGCCTGAGCGAATCTTTTGAAATACTATCCAAAGAGATCAAGTCATGGCATTGATAGGATAAAATAGATCAAACATTGGTGCCAGAATTAGACTTCTACAACATGTTATGTCGCTAGCCAGTTTGCAGGGAAAGACTATGACATTTACTTTGAGTGGTCAGACGATCGAATCTACTGTTCAGAATTGGTATGGAAGATATACCGGCAGGCGGCAGGAGTTGAAACAGGAGAATTACAGCCATTAAGCAGCTTTGATCTGGCTAATCCAATAGTGACTGAAAAGTTAAAGGAACGGTACGGTAATTGTCTTCCATTGAAGGAACGAGTAATCTCCCCTGAAAGCATGTGTCAATCTAACAAGCTGGTCACGGTAGCTGAGAATTAGCTTGTGGTGAGAATGACTATCAGAACGCCAGGCTTAGCAGCTTGGCGTTTTTATTTACTGGTGAAAGCTCTTTTAGTTCTGACGTTCTGCAGTAGGTTATCGAGTGTGTAAAGAATGTGCCCTTTATCTTCATCGGGCAAGCTCTGGATGTTCTAAGTGTAGGGCTTTTGTATGGATGGGATGCCAACGATAACAGGATCCACCAGCAGTATGACCTGCTGCGCAGACCGTCGCAACGCATCTACACCTCTGCGAACGGCAGTACGACGAAAGTGCTGGAGCAATGGACTTACGGAGAAGGGCAGACCAGCGACAAGAACCTGAACCTGCGGGGCGTGGTATTCCGCATTCATGATGGAGCAGGCAGGGTGGTGATGAACAGCTATGATTTCAAAGGACTGCCCTTGAGCAGCACCAGAACCTATACCACCAACGAGCAGCTTCATCCCAACTGGGGCGGCACCGTAGCCCTGGAGGCCACCTCTTACACCACCTCGCAAACCTATGATGCCCTCGGCAGAACCAAAACACAGACCACACCCGATGGAGGGATGTCAACATTTACTTATGAACGCAGCGGACAGCTTTATTCCGTGGTCCTAACCAACGTTCGTGGGCTGAATACAACCGCTGTAAGCAGCATCAGCTATAATGCTGGCGCTAACCAGGGAGGAAATGCATAAACTGCCTAAGAAGAATGAATTCTGTTCAGCATAAAAAATTTTATGTATTCATCTCGTTTTGATTTGAATGAAATTAGATTTTGCACATACACTATTTATGAGTTAAAGCTATTTAACCCAGGAGCAATGCAGCAGGACTTAATCCTTGACTGGATGTTTATAAGGTGAGAATACAATAATTAAAGACAGTTAGCATTTGTTGCGTATATTTCTGGGTAAGTGCCATGTTGTGACGTCCAGCCAACAATAAAAATGACATGAGTTTAAAAGAAAGGATATTTAAAGTAAGTAGACTATTTCTGACAATTTGGGGCGGAATTTCTCTGCTAGGAGTAATTGCTATTGGTAGCGTTTTACTTTACTTCATGACATTGGGTAACACTAATGTTGAAGGTAAAGCGACTAAGTCGGATGTTAGATTTGTTTTAAACTGGAGTGGACTTGGCGACCACAGAATCGACAAGGTTTTAAAAAGCTTCACTTCTGCACGTTCGTTTACGGGGGACTATCTGGATGCTTATGCAATAAAAATTACAAACGTGACAGTTGACGAGCTTAAAAATCGCAACCATAATAGGTCAGGACCATGGTATCGTATGGACAGTCTTCCGACACTTTTGGACGATGCGGTATCATTTATTGGTCGTTGGCAACATGAGATACCCTGGTTTCCGACAGAGGACAGTTTAAGAACAAAAGACTTTTATGTTTATCCGTGGAGTATCAATTTTCATGGTATTTCACCGACAGCGACCGAACTCATATTTATTAACCCGACCGAAAAAATGGTTTACTATATCGGTGCAAAGATGTAGTAACTCTAAATTGTTAACGAAATATGAGATTTTTTAAGTATGTAGTGTATAAGCTGTACGTCTGGAACAAACGATGGAAAGATGAGACACATGTATTGAATGTATTGCTAATGTTATATCTAATGCATGTTTGTCAACTAGCTACTATTTTAATTTCTGTTACCTATTTTTTTCAACTGCCGGTGGATTATCTAGAAAATCAAGCTTTAGTAATTGGTTTTCAATTCTTTTTCTTCGGCATAATTTATCTGGTTTACAAGCATAATAAGAACTGGGACAATTATTTAATTGAGTTCAAAGAAAAAACCCGAAAAGGAAAACTTCTCGGCACCATTGCTGTCTTAATTTATATAGTTTTTAGTCTGCTTTCTTTCGTTTTAGCTATATTTATACTTTATTCTTGGTAAAGACGATATCCTATTAATGATCTGAAAGAACGCAGTGCCCTATTTTGTAACTTCATATGTGGGCACGTCAATATTCCCATATTAAATTCCTTTTTACCTGGGATTTCTGTATTATGCCTTACGCGCTATTTCACTGGTCCTGGATAATTTTTCCGCACCAGAAATAACACCGCCTTAAATCTCTGGGATGCATTTTTCCGTTATATTGCGTAAGGCGCCCGGCGCCAGCCTGTAAATTGCTGCACATGAACCACTACGACTGGCTGATCTCGAAACTTGATGCTTTTATCCGCAAATATTACCTCAATCAGCTACTGCGGGGTTCCCTGATTCTTTTGATCTGTACCATACTCTACGTACTTACAGTGAGCGTGGGGGAATACTTTCTCTATCTGCCGGTCTGGCTGCGTGTATCGCTCGTCACGTGCTTCTTAGTTCTCGGTGCCGCCGCCCTCATAGGTTGGGTAATTATTCCTCTTGCGAGGATGTCAAGGTTGGGGAAGATCATCAGCCATGAACAGGCTGCCCGGATCATTGGCAGCCATTTTCCGGAAATCAGTGATAAGCTCCTGAATATACTCCAGTTGCGCCGGGAATCGTCCGGCTCTGTCAGCCGCGACCTGGTGGAAGCAAGTATCGAACAAAAGGCGGCTCAGCTCTCGGTCATTCCTATCAGCAGAGCGGTCGATCTCCGTCGTAACAAGCGTTATCTGCGGTACCTCATCCCACTGGTAGCCGTAACGATCCTGATACTGATGTTTTCTCCAAGCGTTTTTATAGAGGCCTCAGAACGTTTGCTCCAACCCACAAAATCTTTTGAAAAGCCCGCACCCTTCCGGTTTATCGTCCTTACTGATCCGCTACAAGCCGTAAGGAACACGGATTTTACACTCAAAGTAAAGGTCGAAGGGGAGGCATTGCCCGAGGGAATGGAGATCGTCAACGACGATGAGCTGCTGATCATGCAGCAGTCCGATAAACAGCATTTTGAATACACATTCCGGAATGTTACAGAACCGATTCGCTTCCGATTACGGGCCGCCGGTTTTCATTCTACGTCCTATGAGATCAAGGTCGCCAGTAAACCCCTGCTCAAACAGTTTCAATTAAAGCTGGACTATCCCGACTATATCAACAGGAAGGACGAAACCCGCACCAGTCTCGGCGACCTGGTGATTCCTGCCGGTACCCGGATTTCCTGGAAGTTCACTACGGAATTTGCCGATGATGCTTTTATGCGTTTTGGTGCGGGTACTGCTTTGAAGCTAAATGGATCACGTGGGAACTTCGATCATGAAGCACGTTTTGTCAGAGATACCAGCTATTCGGTCGAGTTGCGCAACAGAAAGTCAGGACTCCAGTCGAAATACAATTACCAGGTTCAGGTGATTCCTGATCAATATCCGATCGTTCAACTCCAGGAACTGCGCGATTCCTTAACCGGCAGACAGATACTGCTGACTGGTACCGCAGGCGATGACTACGGGATCAGCAGAATCTTGTTTCATTACCAGGTTTCCGGATCTGATAACAAGCCGGTGCTTTCAAAAGCAATTCCGCTCAGTCATAAAGGCGGCACGGTAACGAACTTTCAGCATTATTTCGATATTGATGTGCTGAACCTGCAGCAGGGACAGAAGCTGAGCTGGTTTGTGGAAGTCTGGGATAATGACGGGGTGCAGGGTAGTAAGGCAACCCGCTCGGATGTCATGAGCTTCCTGATGTACACCGCCGATCAACTGGATTCGGTCATGAATGCTAATTCTCAGCAGATCAATTCGGGACTCAGTAACAGCTCGCAGCAGACGAAGCAGATGCAGCAGGATCTGAAGGAGATGCAGAGCAAGATGCTGCAGAGTGATAAGATGGACTGGGAGCAGCAGCAATCGCTAATGGAGATAGCACAGAAGCAGCAGCAGATGGCGCAGAATCTTGAGGAGATCAAGAAGCGCTTCGAGGAACAGATGCAGCAGGCAAAACAGAAGCAATTCAGTGAGGATCTGCAGCAGAAGCAGGAGGAGCTGAAGAGCCAAATGGATCGTCTGCTGGATGAGGAACTCAAAGAGCAGATGAAGAAATTGCAGGAGCTGATGGCGAAACTGAACAAGGAAAATGCTTTTCAGACGATGAAGCAACTGGAACAGCAGAACAAGTTGTTCAACATGGATCTGGAGCGGATGCAGGAGCTGATGAAGAAGCTGGAAATGCAGATGCGGATGGAGGATATGGCGAATAAGATGGAGAAACTGGCTGAGAGACAATTGGATATCAAGAAGGAAACCGACCATGAAACCAAGGATCAGCAATCGCTGGCGAAGGAACAGGAAGATCTGAAAAAGGATCTGGATAAGGCCCTGCAGGAGGACATGAAGCAGCTGAAGGAGCTGAACGAACAATCCAAACAGCAGCAGGACCTGGATAAAGCAGATGAGCAGGCAAAGGAAGCCGGAAAGCAAATGCAGGAAAGCAGTCAGGAGCTACAGAAGAAGCAAAATAGCAAGGCCAGTAAGGCGCAGGATAAGGCAGCTCAGAATCTGCAGCAGATGGCCAACCAGATGCGTCAGATGGCAGGAGGCATGAGCATGCAGCAGATCGAGATCGATATCCGGGCGGTGCGCCAGATACTGTCGAACCTGATGCGTCTCTCTTTCGATCAGGAGCAGCTCATGGACAAAGTGAGCAAGACAGCTCCCTCGAGTCAGGCCTATCTCGCGAACCAATTGGAGCAGAACCGGCTGCACAGGAATTCCCAGATGATACGTGACAGTCTTTTCGTGCTGAGCAAGCGGCTGTTTCAACTGGCAGCGACAGTGAACAAGGAGACGACCGAACTGGAGAAGAATATGCAGTTTGCCAAAGAATCGATCGAGGCCAGGAATGTCGGCGACGCGGTTACGAAACAGCAATTTGTCATGACCAGAACCAATAACCTGGCTTTAATGCTGAATGAAATGCTCTCGAACCTGATGCAGATGCAAAGCCAGGCCATGCAGCAGCAGGGTCAGCAGCAGGGTAGCTGTCAGAACCCTGGCGGACAAACTCCCAAACCGGGGCCGGGCGATCAGATGAGTGATATCATTACCAAACAGAAGGAACTGGGCAATGCCATGGAGCAGATGCATAACGCTATGCAGCAAAGGAAAGGGGAAGGCGGTGAATCCGGAGAGTCGGAATCCGGAACCGAAGGGGGTGAATACGGTAATTCGGAGCAACTGGCGAGAATGGCTCAGCAACAAGCTGCCCTCCGCAAACAGTTGCAGGAGTTACAAAGTCTCCTGAACAGCAAGGGAATGGGTAACGCCAAACTGATGAAAGAACTGCAGGAACAAATGGACAGGACTGAAACGGATCTGGTCAATAAAAGACTTAGCAGTCAGTTGCTTGCGAGGCAAAAAGAGATACTGACCAGGCTTCTGGAAGCCGAACGCGCCATACGGGAGCAGGAACAGGATGATAAGCGATCGTCCCGCAATCCTGAAGACCTTGCCAGACCGATACCACCTGCGCTCCAGCAACACCTCAGGGACCGTCAGAGCCTGATGGAGATATACAGGACGGTTCCTGCCCAGCTTAAGCCCTATTATCGTTCTATGGTGCAGCAATACTATCAAAGGATCGGGCAGGGAGCCACTCCCTGATGCTGTCATTCAGCGGATTATATATGAATGGATGTGATGGGTGCAGTAAAGATTTTCATATTTGACAGTATGAAAATTTATAGTTAACTTTCATATTAATTCGTTCTTAAAACATAAAACGTTTTGCCTATGTTATTCTCAAGAACCTACCGGTACAAATCTTCTATGCCGATAGATGATATCAAAAGCCGTCTTCTTGGAAAGCACGTTAAAGTCCACAACATGGATTTCGAGGTATTCGAGAAGGATCGCATGCTTCGGATCATTCCGCACGCTGAGCAGGAAACGAGCATCCGGACGCTTCCCATAACGCATGTGGAGTTGAAAGGCAAGGGTAATCAGACACAGGTGGTTATCAGTTCAAAAATGCGAAAGATCGATTCTGGCGGTCCGCTGCTGATCGTGATCTTTTGCATGTTCATGCTGATCGCTGCAGCCTTGTTTTTTATCATAGGCAGGGATGAATATCTTTCCTTCACCTATACCTTGCTCGGTATCAGCCTGGCCATATTCGTGGTATTCTGGGTACGTATGGAGGCGGGATACTTCGACTACATCAGAAAGATCAGAGACTACATTAAAAACCAGAGCGCAGCCTAGGCTGCGCTCTGGTTTTTTTAATCCTGCCAACGGCACCATCAGGGACCGTCAGGATATTTAGTCGATGTATTGTTTCAGCGAATCGAGCGGTGTGGGACCGTAAAACATCTTCACCAGTTTTCTATCCCTATCATAGATATTTATCTGGGGCAGCATCTCATACAAATAGGTCCTGTCGATGTAGTTAAAGCTATCTACACCAATTGGAATCCCCTTAAAATTGGTCATCCGTGTCGTATTCGTGAAGTACTCGAGATACGGAAGCATATTAGGTGCTGCCAGCATGATCAGCCTTGAATTCTTAAACATGCTGAAATTGTCTTTAAAGAGAATGGCCTGTTCCTCGCAGTGTCCACAGGTCGGATTGAACATCATCAGTAACAGGTTCCCGCTTTTCCCCTTTACATCATCGTAACGGATGTAGGTACTGTCGTTCGTGTAGATCTTGAAATCTTCCGGCAATGGAGCGCCTATTTCTTTCCAGTTGATGGTATTTTCGGTATGATTTCCGGGTTTAGTGACTTTTCTGCGATCCTGCGCCTGAGTAGCCAGCATAGAAACGGAAAGAAGTCCTACAATTAATAATTTGCGTCGCATCCTCGCTAAGTTAGAGAAATCGCATCAAAACAATTGCTAAAGCCATGACGGACAACCAACACATACCATTGGCCGAGCGACTGAGACCGCGGAACCTGGAAGCATTTATCGGTCAGGACCATCTGGTGGCTCCCGGACGTGTGATTCACCAGATGGTAGAACAGCGAAAGGCCCATTCCATGATCCTCTGGGGACCTCCCGGCGTGGGGAAAACCACCCTCGCCCAGATTATCGCAAATGCCCTCGACCTGCCGTTTTATACGCTGAGTGCTATTGACAGCGGAGTGAAGGAAGTGCGCTCCGTAATTGAGAAGGCACGCATTGCCGGTCACGCAGTATTGTTCATCGACGAAATACACCGGTTTAACAAGTCGCAGCAGGACAGTTTGCTGGGCGCGGTGGAAAAAGGTGTCATTACTTTAATTGGCGCAACTACCGAGAATCCTTCATTTGAAGTCATCAGCGCCCTGTTGAGTCGCTGTCAGGTGTATATATTGAAATCTCTTACAGAAGAGGACCTCCGCACACTGATTACTCAGGCTTTGGCCAAAGACGCCTGGCTTCAACAGCAGAAGCCTGAGATTAAGGAGTGGGAAGCGCTGCTGCAACTGAGTGGGGGAGATGCCAGAAGGCTGCTGAATCTGCTGGAACTGGTGGTGGGTGCGCTACCGGAGGGAAGGAAAGTCCTGGACAATCAGTCCGTTCAGGAGATCGTTCAGACGCGCATGGCACTGTATGATAAAACCGGCGAACAACATTACGACATCATTTCAGCCTTTATCAAGTCAATCAGGGGTAGTGATCCGAATGGCGCCGTCTATTGGCTCGCGAGAATGATCGAGGGGGGAGAGGATGCCAGGTTCATTGCGAGGCGGATGGTCATACTCGCCAGTGAAGACATCGGGAATGCAAATCCTAATGCGCTACTGATGGCTACCACAACCTTTCAGGCAGTGGAGATGATCGGGTTCCCGGAAAGCAGGATCATTCTCTCACAATGTGCGACCTATCTTGCCAGCTCGGTAAAAAGCAATGCTTCCTATATGGCCATCAACCAGGCAGAATCGCTGGTGCGGAAGACAGGAAATATGTCGGTGCCCCTGCATTTGCGCAATGCACCCACAGGATTGATGAAGAAGCTGGACTATGGTAAGGGATACCAGTACGCACACGACTTTCCCGGAAACTTCGTGCATCAGGAGTATTTACCGGAGCCGTTAAGCGGTACAAAACTCTACGAACCGGGTGAGAGCGCTGCTGAGTTGAGAATGAAAGAATATCTGAGGCATTGTTGGAAGGATAAATACAGGTACTGAGATCACCTGGCATTCGTGAAGAGGTCGTACTGGAATCCCCCAAGGACATTGCGACCCGGCATCGGTCGTCCCTGCATGATCTGATATTCTTTTCCAGTAAGGTTGTTTAACTGAAACGTCGCAATCAGCTTGCGCCTGAAAACAAGTCGTGTGTAGCTCAGTTGCAGGTTGAGAAGCTGGTAGGGTCTGATATAGCCGGTTTCATCTGCATTGAAATAGCGGCCGCTGGTGAAGCAGTGATTGAAATTGAACCGGAAGCCCGAAACAGTGAACCCGAGATTATACTGGCCGTTGACCCGCGGGGTGTATGGGATCTGTTTGCCGGTACTGCCGTCATTGGGGATATAACTTTCCACAGTTGTGGAACGGGTATAGGCTATATTCAGTCCGCCGTGCAGTAGCCAGCCTCCCAGTTTCATTTGCCCCTGTGTGATTGATTCAACGCCCCTTGAATGAACTTTTGCGAGATTGTGTGGCGTCCAGATCGATCCGCCCATCCAGTAGATCCAGTTCCTGATAAGACGGCTATACAACGTCAGCTCCTGGTTCACTTCCCATCTGTCATTTTTACCAAGGGAAACCAAAGTTCCTGCTTCAGCACCCCAGCCATGCTCTGGTTGAAGATTAATATTGCCGCCCGGTTCATAATAGAGTTCATTCAGCGTTGGGGCTCTGTAGGTGCGCTGAAGATTCATTTTGAGCTTCATCCACGGCTGCAGATCATAAGAAGCACTTAATCCCGGAAGCAATACACTCCTGGCATCTATTCTTTCGCCCCTCGCGGACACCGTAATGAACAGTCGCTGAAGATGAAGTCGATAGGCTCCTGCCAGTGCTAAACGGAGCTGATCTCCCCCTTCGGCTGAACCCATCCATAAGTATTGAACAGGGGCGAAAAAAAGCCATTCAGATCGCTTCTTCCGGTAACGTAATCCGGCTTCAGCAAAGAATTGGTTGGACTGTACATCCGTATGTAGATGGATCGTATCGTCGTCGAATGCCATCCGGTCACTGATAAAGGCAGTTCTGGCATGCATCGATACGTTCCCCCGGGTACGATTCCAGTCACCCATAAGCCGGAGGGTCTGATCGCTTCTCTGCTTTGTTGAGTAGGATTCGAATAAAGCAGCGGGTATTTCGCGGTGCGACTGCTGGTACCATCCTGCAATCCGAAACAAACCTATGCCGGATCTATAGGCAATTTGCGACTGAAGGGTAGCACCGTTCAATCCTGCATGACGGGTTCTGGAAGCGGTGCCGTCCTCACGCCGGAACGGGAAATCGTTTTTAGCTGTCTGCAGGAAAACACTGGTGGATACATCCAGTTTATTACTGCTCCATCCGGCACGACCCTGCACCTGCTGCTGCTGATAGCTACCGAATCCCATGCCGATTGTTGCATGGGTCTGCCGGTCGAATGCCGGTGGCGGCGACTCTATGAGCAAGGCACCTCCCATGGAACCGCTGCCCCACAGAGCACCTTGTCCACCGTACAGTAACCTGACATTTCCAGCCATGGAAACAGGGAACAGGGAAATGTCCGAGATGCCGAGGGCTGCATTCTGAATGGGAATATTGTTCCAGAGTACCAATGATTGAGATGCTGAGGATCCTCTGAAATTGAGGGTTGCTAATCCGTTTAGTCCATAACTTCTCAGGAATACAGGCGATTGTTGCGTCAGTAATTGAGACAGGTCCTGAAACTGGTATTGATCCATCGTAGCGCTGTCAATTTCCTGTAGTTTCTGACCGGGCGAGAACTGGGTGCTCCGGACGTCATGCAGCGAATTTCGCTGACTCCTGACCTCCACGCCGGAAAGGGTATCGCTGATCTGCCCGATACAATAAGGTGCCCATAGCATCAATGACAAAAACAGCAGCAGGCTAAAGCCTGCTGCCGGGATTCCGGATCTTTGGTCGAGGCGGGTCTGCATCAGTCGAAAAAGAAATGACCGGGACCTACGCCGGTACTGAACTGTTTAAGAGAATTGCCAGCGGGATCATACACTGTCACCTGTCCCTTCTGTACAAAGCCTCTGGGGTCGCCTACATAGATATTTCCGGTTTCCGGTTCGATACCCAATGCCCAGAAATACTGGAAAGGCTGTGCCTGGATGAATGCAGCCTCCGGAAGCTCGGGATCGTGTAGAGACATACGGTAGATCCCGTTGTTTTCGGTGCCGCCATTGTAATTGATCTGAATGAAGTAGATAGAATCTCTAGCAGGATTCATGGCAGGCCGGACCACTTCAGCGGGTGAAGTGAACGAATAGGACTTCAGGATCGCTCCATTAGCCGGATCGATCCGGGTGAATGCGTACGGCTTTCCCTGAGCGATATTCCCTGAAAGGATCCATAACTTCTGCTCACGGTCCAGAAGGATCTCCTGTGGTGCAAAACCTGCAACAGAAATGGAGTCGCTGATGCTATTGCTGTGCGTCCCGACCTTATAGATATAGTTTACGGCGGTGTCCCAGGGGCAGACATATACATGGTTCTGATAGAGGAGCATTCCCTCGGGATTGTTGCCTTTGAAGCTGATGGTGCCGAGGTTGTTGCCCGTGGTGTCGATCAGATAGACCTTGTTCTGAAACAGGGATGAAACATACAGCAGACCCGGACCGGCTGGGATGATATACCGGGGTTTGGAGAGCTCAATGTGTTGCTTCAACCTGAAATCACCGGCATTCACGATCGTGATCCTGTCAGAATTATTAACACTGAGATAGTAATTGTCGTTCACCCGGATCATACTCTGAAGCACATCACCGAGGCCACTGCCATTAGCTGCTTTATAGATATCGTTGAACAAGGAATCTTTTTCCGGTAGATAAAGATCGAGTTGACTGTTGCCATTGTTCAGACTACCCTCACAGACGATGAATACCTTTCTTTCGTCTGTGACCGGTGGGACACCCGGTGCCGCTGGCTCTTTTTCACATGATGTGAAGAAGGCGAATGCCAGGAGAGCTATTGTATGGATACGCGCTGAGACCATTGCATTTGGTTTTCTGGGTTGCTGAGTCTTAATACGTAAATACCGGTGCTAAGTGACGCTATGTTGAGCTGCGTCTCCTTGTTCACTGTCCCCTGCAATAGTAAGGTTCCGGTTACGGAGTAAAGACCATAGTTCAGTACCCGGTCCGATTTGATGTACAGATAGTCACTGGCCGGATTTGGGAAAACTGAAAACTGCGAAGGCGCCATTGCTGACACGTTGTTTGAAGCGTTCTGATGGATCACTCCGACAGCATCCAGATCGAAGCCTCCAACGGCAAACGGGGTGGGGTAGGGATCATTGATGATATTGTTGGCGGCATCCCTGCTGGAATGTTTGTCTATGGAACCCACAACATCGATGATCCTGATATGGGTGATCGCATTGAGGTCTAAACCTGTCGTTCCGGAAAGCACGTCCAGGTCGAACGGCGTTCCATAGTTGCCAATATATTTACCGGCGAGCTGGTCGATATTCCTGGCATCCATATAAACACCCGCTCCGGCAATCTGTGTATCGGTAGGGGTAAGAGAGCTGGAAGGGAAACGAAAGAAATTCACCCCGTCAGAACTGACTTCGACGAAGGCCAGCTCAAGGAAGGCATTCTCAGGATCAGCGGGATCCGGGAAGCCATTCTCGAAAATAGCGAAATCAGCACCCGGTCCGTTCATGACCGGATGCTGGAACGTTAAGGTAGCAACGCCGCTGTCTCCAAGACTGACTACGAAATTGTCTGCTGCACCGATGGCGAGGCTACTGTCTCCTGCGCTCACCAGACCAAGTCCTGGTTGCGCAATATCCAGCCATCCTCTTTGAAGACTGCAATATGTAGCCCAGTTTACGAATAAAGGGCTGGATTTGTGAATGGCCGTGCTGCCGGAGACACCGGCCTGGGGTGTGTATTGTGAAAAAGCGTTTAAAGACAGTGTGCTTAAAGCGATGGTGAACAATACTTTCATGCTTATAATTTTTGGAATCGGACAGAAGCTTTTCGCTGCTGATCAGTAACAGTGATGATATAATCGCCAGTGGGCAGGTGCTGAACCGGGATCTGAACATTGGCATCGGAGGAGGTATGTGTGCCAACCAGCTGGCCAGATAGGGAGACGATCCTGAAGTTCCGTTGGTGGGCACTTCTGAAGTTCAGATATAGTTCTGAAGAAGCAGGATTAGGGTACATTTTCATGTCGAAGGAACCCGAAGTTTCGTTGACATTAGTTGTAATCGCCGTTACAAAGTTGTCGAGGCAGAAGTAAGCGGGTGTGTTCATCCCAAACTGACCTGTGTCGGAGGAGGAAAGTTCAAAAACGATACTGTCGGTAAGGTTGTAGGGGAGTTCAACCCATTTCCAGTCTTTCAGGATAAAATCATTTGCATTATTCGAGTCACGGAAATCGGCAAGATAGACTTCTACAGGATTGGCGGCAGGTGCGCCAGAGAAGAACGGACGTATTGTAAGTTTAAACCAATCTGGGTCGTCACCTGTAGTGCCGCCAAACTTCTTGGAGAAGGCATCCCCATCTCTCATGGAATTGTATGCGTAGGTTGAATTCGTGATAAAGAGGCCGATAAAATTTCTGGCCGTTAGACCAATCTTGGTGTAATTCGTGCTACCGTATGCTACGGCATATTGATCACTTTGCTGGCCAGATCCTGCCTTTGCCGCATACTGATTGACAATTCCGCTGGTGACTGTGTCGGTCAAATTGGAATAGGCAAAGCCTGAGGCCCAGAATTGCATACCCCATCCCGTGTCATAGACTGAGGGGAACCATACATGAGCGTCAAGGAATCCGACATCTGAGCCGGGATTTGTGTAATTGACGTAGAAAGTGTCGGGGCCGGACAGCGGAAGCGATTCAAATTTTGCCGTGTCGGCAATGATCTGTGCCTGTGCAGTGCAGGCGATGATTGCAGTAAATGCAGTCAGTAAAAGTTTGCGCATATATTTTGGTTATTTAGAACCTATCTATACTGCGGCGGAAAATAGTTTCAGAGAGAAAAAGCTGAAGCTTCGTCTACCTGTGCTTTTATTCCCGAAAGCAGCTAAGTATTGTTTTTTTGCCGGGGCAGGTCTTCTGACTCGCTTCATCTTTTGGGCCTTCCCGTTCGAAGAACAGTGGCGTGGGGATCAAAAGATACTTGTGAAGCTCACAGCATCGGGTAATGTTCCGGATTTACACCGGATTCCCTTTTCATTCCGAAAGTTCGGAAACCCTGACAGGGTGCAAATGTAAATGAAAAGTAATTATAATTGGCAAACGATTCTGGAGTGTTACTCCTGCCAGAGAAAGGGGAACAGGATCACTCCGAGGATAATGATCAGAATATCAAGCAACAATAAGACACCGGCCAGGGTTAGCCAACCGGGCTGGTACACCGGGGCCACCGCTTTGAGTGCGAGGTTGCTGAGCATCATCAGGACCGGCGTTGCGAGTGGGAAGCCGAGGATGGCCATCAGTGCGGCATTCTGATTGGCTCTTGCTGCGATCGCCGAAAGAAAAGTGAACAGTGCAGAAAGGCTGATGCTGCCGACGGCGGTAACCATGATGAAAAGTCCGGTTTGGAGTACCGGGAATCCCAGGAGTACAGAGTAAAGCAGCAGGCTCACCATGCTCATCGCTAAAAGCAGGAGAATGCTATAGATCATTTTTGCAAGCAGGAAATTGACGGGGCTTACGATGGTGAAGTAGTAGCGAAACCGGGCATTATGTTCCTGCAGAAAGCTTTTGGCCACTGCGTTGATGGCTACAAAGAGCTGTGTGAGCCAGAACAGGGTATTCCAGGTTTTGGCTTCCGGTTGTCCGCTCATCATGTAGATGACAAACACTGTTGCGCCGACGTAAAGGAGTACGCCGAACAGGGTATGTTTCTGACGCCATTCGATGAGCAGGTCTTTCTTTACGAGGGTAGCAACAGCAGTTGGATTCACGGTGGTAAAAATAGTTCTTGTGAGGCACTTGGGAATGCCGACCCATGGTGAAGAAAAATTTTTGAAAGAGAGTTTGTAAAATTCCGGCAGCCCTCTATCTTTGCAGTCCCAAAGTTCTTAAACACAAGCGGAAGTAGCTCAGTTGGTAGAGCATCACCTTGCCAAGGTGAGGGTCGCGGGTTCGAGTCTCGTCTTCCGCTCATTAAAATTCCATCTTCAGGATGGAATTTTTTGTTTGCGGCAACATTGGTTTTTCAGGATGTTGTTGTGCTGCCCTGGTGGCGAAATTGGTAGACGCGCAGGACTTAAAATCCTGTTTGCAGCAATGCAAGTGCGGGTTCAAGTCCCGCCTGGGGCACTTTTTCACGGTCATCTTTCCTGATGACCGTTCTTGTTTCCGATAGCGACTTACTTTTCTTTATCGATCACGGTTTTTTCGTCATGGGTTTGTCATTCCAAAAACCGGCTGAAAGCCTTGTCCCATCAGTGTGAATTTAATTTACTGTGACAATTATGTTTGCATTGTTTTAACAGGAATGTCTATCTTTGGATTTGACATCTTCTAAATTTTTTACAAACAATAAAAATGGTGAAAAAAGCACTTTTACTTTTGTCAGCCTCAGCCTGTCTGGCTGGTACGGCGCAAGCGCAGACAGAGCTTCGCTGCCATGCCGACGAGGTGCATCAGGAAATGCTGAAGTGGCATCCTGAAATTGCTCTCAGGGAGCAGCAGCTCAAGGCTGAGATTCAGGCGCAGTTGCTGAACATGAACCTGTCGAAGTTTAAAACTACAAACTTCTCAGATACCATGTACGTGCCTTTGGTATTTCACATCGTTCACGATTATGGTAATGAATATTCCACAGATACAATGATCTACCGCGCCGTACGCGAGATCAATGAGATGTTCAATAGCTGGAATGACGATACTACCAATATCATAGCTCCTTACGCAGGGAATATTCCCGGTACTAAGAAGAATTACAAAGCCCGTTCAAGGATTATCTTCAAATTAGCGACGAAAGATCCTCAGGGTAATCCTACCCACGGTATCACCCGTAGGAGAACACATCATACTTACGCAGGTAGTGATCAGGCGAAATTGGATGGATGGCCTAACCAATCCTACATGAATATATGGATCGTTAGAGACTTTGGTCCGGATCACGCTGGTGCGGCTGCTTATGCATACAAACCACCTGTTGCGGATTTTCGTCCCTGGGCCGATGGTGTAATTGGTAAGTTACAGCAAAATACCCAGATCAACTATGATAACACCCTTGCGCATGAGTTAGGGCATACACTTAACCTGGATCATCCATGGGGAGGAACCAATAGCCCAGGCGTAGCTTGTGGTGACGACAATATTGATGATACGCCACCAACCTATGGACACCCACCTCCAGGAGGAGGTAACGGCTGTACTCCAGGTAACCTGTACGACACCCGTTGTATTTATACTGCAGCAACTATCGGTCTGGATACGCTGGATCAGACTACCGATATCGCAGATGCCCTTACTGGTGTAGGTATCAAGTTTGCAGCATTAGATAAGATTTTCCTGGATTCGGTTTATTTCTACCCAACCGCTGCCAATCAACCATATACTATTGTATTGAGGCATAACGGTACCGTTGTCAATTCGCATAGTGGTATTACAACTGGTTCCCACAATCTGCGGATCATGGGAAGAGATACGACACAATACCTTCCTTCTTATGGCTATTCAGACAATCTGAATAATACAGGTATTAGCTTTCAGACCAGAGACACCATTAACATCAATTCACTGATGTTCCGTCCTGTAGATAGCGGCGAAGCCTATCAGATCGTGTTGAAGCATAATGGTTCCATCATTAACAGTTATTCGGGTGTAACCTTTAGGGATACTGCCGCTAATCTGAACTGGACTGAAGCACCGGTTAATTTTGGTATTCCGCAGGGTGACACTACAGATACTTTCAGCATTGAGTTTGCTGTGAACCCCGGTGTATATCGTGATTCGGTTTTTGGTAATCTAGATACTTCATTCAAACTTGTAAAAATTCTCAATCAGGTTTCAACCGGTAAGTATAACTACTTCTTCCGCTGGAATGTTGAAACCTATGATTATGCACAGGTAGCAAAGCTGAACTTCAGATTTGAAGCTGATCCGGATACCAGCAGCTACTCACTGGAATTCTCTCAGAACCCAGGAGCCCGCAGGGATGCGGCTACGCTGATGCCGGCGGATTCCTTCCTGTTCGGAGCTATCCATTTGAATGACGCCAAAGATACTAATGGTTATTACAACTACTTCTATAACTGGCATTTCAGCTACGGGGATTATAAGAAGGACTATCCTGTAGCTGTATATAATGCGCTTTTTGATGATACGCTGACCAGTCCCTCAGTCATTACTGTAAATTATCCCGATACGGTTAATTCACAGAATGTGATGGATTATACGTATTGCTCAAAGATGTTCACATATCTCCAGGCGGTGCATATGCGTGCTGCTCTATCGAGTACAACCGCTAATAGAAGTAATCTAAGTACACCACAGAATTTACAGGCAACAGGTGCTCTGGATCCATTCCCGGATCTGGCTCCAATTGCTGATTTCTCTGTACCGATCGCTTCTTCGTTTGTTTGTCCTGGTCAAATGGTAACTTTCTCCAACAGGAGTTGGAATGATACTATCAAGTCAGTAGAGTGGACGTTCCCCAGCACCGCACAGAATCCAACTTCTAATATGTTTACTCAGTTGTTTAACAGATTCTACGATCCAGGATGGGCTACTATTTCTCTGAAGGCAACAAGTGATCTGAACGGAGTTGTAAATGGTGGTACAAACACTATTACAAAGTCTGACCTGGTTTATGTAGCTGATCCAAATCCTGTGAACCCAGTTGGTTATTTCCAGGAATTTAATCAGAACGGTGATCTGAGCAGGTACCCGATTTTCAACTACTTCAATAACAATACAAAGTGGGAGGTGTTGGATAACGTTGGGTACATGGATAACACTTCTATTCGTTACAGAAACTTCGATACCCGCGTTTATCCAATTAACCAGATTGGTACACCTCGTGGTGATTTCGATGATTTCTTCACCCCTGCTTTCGATCTGGATCAGTTGAGCGGTGCTCCTGTGTATCTGAACTTCTTCAGCTCTGGTGCTTTCCGTACCAATGTGCTGACGAATATGAATGATACTCTGGAGATAGCCATGGCATATTGTAATAACAACTCAATTTCCAGCTGGACTACTGTAAAAACACTGACCCGTCTTGATGTTGGGAATCTGGGTAGCAGAAATGCAGATGTCGAGTTTGTTCCTGGTGGATTCTGGGATTGGAAGGGTCAGAGCATTGAGATTAAAAATGTTCCGGCCAACGCTGATGGTAAGGTGTATTTCCGTTTCCGCTTTAAGCCCGGAGTTGACCTAAACAAATCGACCCTGAATTACCAGACAGGTACCGGACACCATTTTTATCTCGACAGAATTCACTTGTCTAACTGGACAACTGATGTAACTGAACTTGAGCAGAAGGAAACAGGTATCGTATTAGCACCAAACCCAACAACCGGTTCAACAAACGTAATCGTAAAGGATTCTAAGAGTGCCACTGCACAGATTCAGGTTACTGACATCACTGGAAAGGTTGTTTTCACAAAGACAGCAGCACTGAATGGTACTTTCACAAGTATCGAGATTCCAGAGAACGCAGTCAAAGTGAAAGGTGTCTACCTCGTACAGGTGAATACCGGAACGACTAAGTTCACAGAAAAGCTGGTTGTTTATTAATTAGTAAACCAGAATAGATTTAGGGCGCCCGGTTTTACCGGGCGCTTTTTTTATACCAAACACTATATTTGTTTGAAATCCGGTGATACTATGAATGAGAAAACCATTTTGTCTCTTAGAAGCGCAAATATCTACCAGGGAAAGAACCTCATCCTGTCGAACGTGAACTTTGAAGTACAGCGTGGTGAGTTTGTGTATCTGATCGGTAAAACCGGAACGGGCAAATCAAGTCTGCTGAAAACCTTGTACGGTGATATCTATCTGAAAGAAGGAGAAGGGCATGTTGCAGGATTCGATCTGAAGAAACTTAAATGGCAGAATATTCCTTTACTGCGACGGAATCTGGGAATCGTGTTTCAGGATTTCAGACTGTTGACGGACCGGAATGTGTATGATAACCTGGAATTTGTACTCAAGGCTACCGGTTGGAAGGACAAAGCTTTGATGAAGGAGAAGATTGAAAACGTACTCTCAAAGGTAGGTCTGAGAAATAAAGGCTTTAAAATGACCTATGAAATGTCCGGAGGTGAACAACAGCGTGTTGATATCGCCCGGGCGTTGCTAAATAATCCAAAACTTATTCTCGCAGATGAGCCTACGGGTAATCTGGACCCCGATACAACGGATGAAATCATGCAGCTACTGTTTAACATCTGCAGAGACTATCAAACTGCTTTCATTATGGCCACACATGATTATTCCATCATTCAAAAATACCCGGCAAGAGTTGTAAGGATAGAACAAGGGGCGGTTAAGGAAGTGTCTGTTGCAGGTATCTGATGATACGGTCCGCATTCTTCCTGTTACTGTAATGGCGAGACAGTGTTTCTGAACGCTTGTTTTTCAATTCCTCGGTGAACTCCTGCAGCATAAGCGTTTCTATAGCTTTAGGAAACTCCCGACCTGATTTGCAAACGGTACACAAGGAATCCAATCCCGTTCCGTGAACCATCGCTTCATTGACGAGAACGTGGCGACCTCTGAACAGGGCATGTAACAACTTCAGCTTTAAACCCGTATTCTGAAACGTCGGCAAGACATGAATATGGGCATCTTTTACCAATTGGTCCATTCCTTCCATAGTTGGATTCACAACCAGTTCGCAGTGTTCCTGCCGGCTGATTAGTTCCTTCAATTCTTCGTCAGGGTTCCGGCCTGCAATGACAAATCTGACACCCATAAAGGGTATCACCTCTTTAAGCAGAAACAGGACTGCCTGTCTGTTTTCTGCCAGGGCAAGATTTCCATGGTAAAGACAAAACTGTCCCAGCCCCAATTCTGTTTCTACGACATCAAACGGTTGGAATGAGGGGATGTACTCGTGTATGGCCGAAGGGTATAAGGCTTTGAAATGATCATGATCATGGAGCGCGACAGTGAAGAATGCGTCGACAGTCGTCAATCGCCGTTCGTAACGCTTCAGAAGAACTGACTCGATGAAATAGTATCCTTTTTTCAGAATATTGTTTTCCCGCTGTCCCAATTGCTCGTAGTAATCTGCTTCTACATTCTGATTTCGAAGGATCTTTATCCTGTCCTTTAATTGGGGATGAGCCAGATAATAGCTGGTACTGACGCCATCAAACAATATCGGTGCATCGACTGATAACAGATTTCGGAGCAATTCCGGATGTCTCCTGGAAGCCACCATGTACGGTAGACTAAATGAGATCCCATAGATACCCGTCTTTCTCGGGTAGTACCAAACCTTTGCACACAAGGTTTCCAGTGTTTTTGAAGGTTGTCTGTCCCCATACACCGGGCAATGCAGGTAGATCTCAACCCCTGCGCCAGCGAGACTCCTGATCTTATGGAACACGTCAATGGCCCCTCCATAATCCGGAGGGTAGGGGATGTCAAACGCAACGATATGCAGCTTAGTCCTGAGCAAGATCAGCGTACACTTTTAATAAGGTTTTTTCTTCGTGCTGCCAGCAGTATTGCTCCCTGGCTTTGAGACAATTGTTCTGAAGTTTCTGGTGATAGTCCCGATTATTCAGAAGCATATTCAAACCAGCAGCGATTTGTTCGGGTGTATGTTCTTCTATTAAATGTGCGATCTCAAATTCCTTGTTGATTCTTTCATACTCCGGATATTTCATGCATAACTGCGGGACACCGTTGTGCATATAATCAAAAAACCTGTTCGCCAGTGACATCTTATTACTCGGTCCAACAGCCTCGAAAAGCGTGATGCCAATCCATGCGTTCAATGTATAATCTCTCAGCAACTCTGGCTCTACATAGCCCTTAAACTCGATTTTATGTCCGAGGTCGAGTTCCCGGGCAAGCCCAACCGCCTCTTTGAAAAAATTCCCTTCGCCACAAATGATCAGCCTGGCATCCACCAGCTTCATCGCAGGGATCAGGAATTCAAAGCATCTTCCAACGTTAACAGCACCCTGGTATAGAATATACTTCTCCTTTTTTTCAGGGATCACCAGTGGTCGCAGCACGGTCATATTCCGTACCAGATGGTAATTAACACCATATCGCTCCCTGAATACATCAGCGATATAACCACCCACCGTATACCCGACCGGAAAACGTGGCACAGCAAATGCCTCTATCTTTCTCCACATCCGGTAGATGGAAGGTCTTGTTACCACCTCCTGAAGTTCCGTGAACAGTTCATGGGCATCATACACCCGTTTCTTTCTTCTTAAAACGCTCGCATAATAGACAGGCAGGATAGTATCCAGATCGATAGCACAAATAATATCTGCTTTTCGGAACATTAAGGTGAAAAACAGCTTCACCCAGTAATCGATATATAGCAGTTTACCCTGCTCCGCGATGATGGGTATGCGTTTTTGTTTAAAAGGTCTTGATGCCAGAGGCTTACTGTTCTTTCTTTTGAATCCGATAAGGGTAACATCATAACCAGCCTGAACCAGAGAGGTACAGATCCTGATCATGCGTTGGTCGAAATTCAGATCATTGGTAACAGTGCATACAATACGGGGCTTCTTCATTCAGGAGGGAGACAGTATCGGACGTAAAAATAAGCGATTACCAGCAGCCTTGTTAACTTTGCCCCTGTTAATGGGCAAGCAAAGAATTTTGATCGTCTCCAACAGGGTTCCCTATCCCCTGAACGACGGTGGATCGCTGGCTATCCATGCGATGCTGGAAGGGTACCATAAAGCAGGGTGGGAAGTTTATTTTTTTTCGATGAATACTTCAAGGCACTATGCTCCGGTGAACGAGTTGCCACCCTTATATAGACAAATAGGTTTTGACACATTTGACATTGATACCAATGTAAGATTAATGCCCACCCTGCGTAATTTCTTTTTTAGCAGGAAACCCAATCATGTTGACCGTTTCTACGATAAGAACTTCGCCAGCAAACTACAGTCCGTGTTGTCCATGTTCGAACCCGATTTCGTGCAATTGGAAAGTTTGTATCTGGCAACATACATTCCTGTGATCAGAGAGCAGGCTCAGGCTACAGTCACGCTCCGCCTCCACAATATCGAATATCAGATCTGGGAGAGGCTTTCCGGCGATCTCTCCACATCCTTCAAGAAATTCTACCTTAAGGATCTAGCGGCACGCATCCGGAAGTTTGAGCAGTATGCCTGGAAGCAGGCGGATGTGTTGCTTCCAATTACCCAGTCGGATGCAGAGATCGTAAGGGCAACTGGTGTAGACAAACCTCTGATTGTAGCGCCATTTGGCATCCGACGTAGTCAGAAACGGGCCACATCCAAAGAACAATGGGTTGGATATCACATAGGGGCAATGGACTGGATCCCCAACGCTGAAGCTATCACCTGGTTTCTGGAGGAGGTTTGGCCCGAGCTACATAAACAGCAGCCAGGATTTCAGTTCCATTTTGCAGGAAGGAATATGCCGGGATCATTCCAGAAGTATGAACATGATGGCGTTACTTGTGCCGGGGAGGTAGCGGATGCTGACGACTTCATTGCAGACAAGAAGATCCTGATAGTACCGCTCCATTCCGGTGGCGGAGTACGTATAAAGATCCTGGAAGCAATGGCGGCCGGCAAACTGGTGATCAGTACATCGATTGGCATGCAGGGGATAGATGGTGTACAAGCCGGCAAACATTATCTTCAGGCAGAAACAACAGAGGAATTTATCGCTGCAGTAAACTGGGTTCTGAAGCATAAGGAAGAGGCACAGGCAATGGCGGGAACAGCTTCGGAAGTGGTGCTGGAATTCTATGATCAGGAGAAGATTATGGACAGGATTGTAAACGGACTACAACAAATAAGGGTCGACCGGAATATGAATATTTAGTGCGGCTGCTTCCATTTTCTTAAAGTTCCTGTTTTTACGTCTGATAGGCTGTAACTTTGCAGCGAATTTTATCTGGCCATTGGCCCTGTATATGCTTGATACTATTGAGTCTGCGTTGGAGGATCTGCGAAACGGCAAGTTGCTGATCGTAGTTGATGATGAGGATCGTGAGAATGAGGGCGACTTCGTAACTGCAGCGCGAAATGTTACTCCCGAGATCATCAATTTCATGTCGAAACACGGCCGCGGACTCATCTGCGCGCCGCTTACTGAACAGCGTTGTGAGGAGTTGAAGCTGAACCTGATGGTGGAGAACAATACTGTACTCCATCAAACACCGTTTACTGTTTCCGTAGATCTGATCGGGCAGGGTTGTACTACGGGTATTTCAGCTCATGATCGTGCCAGGACTATACAGGCTCTGATCAATCCGGAGACCAGACCAGAGGACCTCGGTCGCCCCGGTCATATTTTCCCCCTTCGCGCAAAGAATGAAGGTGTTCTGAGAAGAACCGGACATACCGAAGCAACGGTGGATCTGGCCAGACTTGCAGGGTTTGAACCAGCCGGTGTGCTGGTAGAGATCATGAATGATGACGGCACTATGGCCAGGATGCCTCAGCTATTTGAGATTGCAAAAAAGTTCGACCTTAAGATTATTTCAATAAAAGACCTTATTGCCTACCGGCTACGGACTGAATCCCTTGTGGTAGAAGACGTGCGTGTTCAAATGCCTACCCGGCATGGTGAGTTTGAATTGATAGCCTTCCGGCAAACAAATACAGGGGAACATCATCTTGCTTTAAAGAAAGGTGACTGGGAACCTGATGAACCGGTACTTGTGCGGGTACACAGTTCGTGTTTTACAGGCGATATCCTGCATTCTCTTCGCTGCGACTGCGGTGAACAGTTGCAAAAGGCCATGCAAATGGTGGAAGACGCAGGTAAAGGCGTAGTGCTCTATATGAATCAGGAAGGCCGTGGGATCGGACTTCTCAATAAACTCAAGGCTTACAAGTTACAGGAAGAAGGCAAGGATACTGTAGAGGCAAATCTTGCCCTGGGCTTTAAGAATGATGAACGGGATTATGGGGTAGGAGCTCAGATCCTTCGCCACCTGGGCGTCTCAAAGATCCGTCTGATGACAAACAACCCCCGTAAGCGTGCCGGACTTTACGGGTATGGTCTTGAAATTGTGGACAATGTCGCCATAGAAATAGAACCTAATCCATTCAATGAGTTCTATCTTCAAACAAAGCGTGACAAACTGGGACACGAAATCCTGAAGTAAAACCAAAGCCTCACCTTGAAGCTGCTTTTTTTAGCCAATCGGATACCGTACCCACCTTATCGGGGCGACAAACTGAAGATTTATAATCTTGCGAAACGACTTTCGCATAAACACGAGTTGTATTTACTCACCTTCACTGAGACTGAGGAAGACAAGCAGTACCGTGCACCCCTAGAAGAGGTTTTTAAGGAAGTACACCTGGTGCACCTGCCGAAATGGAAGTCTGCTCTTAATTGTGTCCAGGCACTATGGAGGAATCTCCCTGCTCAGATATTGTATTTCCAGTCAGTCGAAATGCAAAGGGCTGTAGATCGGTTGCTGCAAAAGCATTGTTTTGATGCGATTCATGTTCAGCACCTGAGAATGGCACCTTATTTATCACACCGATCCGACCTGCCGAGGATCCTGGATCTGCCAGATGCTTTTTCGCTCTACTGGGAACGCAGAAAACAACTGAAGCGGGGCTTCGCTCAGTCCATCCTGGAGAATATGGAACAGCGGCGTCTGTTTCGTTTTGAATCTGTCCTGAAGAAATTCCAGTTGTCTTTGGTTTGCTCACAGGAAGATCTGGATTACCTCAAAAAGCATCACAATGCAGAGAATATCAAATTGCTGCCAAATGGGGTCGATTTGAGTACTTTCCGCTTTCAGGATCATGATTATAGCCATAATCATACGCTGCTCTTTACAGGTAATATGGATTATGCGCCCAACGTAGACGCCGTTATCTACTTCGCCGGGGAGATTCTCCCGATTATTCAGAAAAAGTTTCCGCAGACCAGGTTTGTTATTGCCGGTCAGCGTCCGGTTCCGAAGGTGCAGGAGCTGGCAGGGGAGCGGGTGGAAGTAACCGGATTTGTAAAGGATCTGGCAGCCGTTTATGATACAGCCAGCGTCGTTGTTGCGCCGCTTCGGTTTGGCGCAGGCACACAGAATAAAGTTCTTGAAGCAATGGCGATGGGAGTCCCCGTCGTTTGTTCCAATATAGGGTTTAAGGGATTAGGGATACAATCTGGTGAGGGAGCTATCATGCGAACGGATCCAACATCATTCGCTGAAGCGGTCTGCCAGCTACTGGAATCAGCAACCTACAGACAGGAAGTTGGTCAGAAAGGCCTGGAGGTTATTCGCTCTCGTTTTGACTGGGATGCCCTTGCCCTGCAACTTGAACAGTATCTTGTGGAGGTGAAGGAACTTGCGGAGTAGTTCTGCGTCCTGTATCTGAAGGAACCCGCGGCGCTTGCGGAGCTTTGTGCCGGCCCAGGAATTCTCCGAGGTTATCGAAACTTCTCCGGTAAGATATACCCAAGCCGCCACGCCAGATATTTCTATCGACCAGTACATCCCAGTTATTTGTCCTGAATGCATTGAGCCGCACCCTTCCATCTTCTGTAAGGAGATACTGTACCCGGAAATCCCCTGCCAGATTGAGATTGCTGGTATTGGTATTCGTAGAAGTAGGCCGTCCCCAGTCGTAGGCGCTCCCAAGTTCCACCACCAGTCTGTCGTCGAACAGGTTCTTGCGAACACCAAACGATACCTCATTTCTGTTGATACCACTTGCTGCTGAGGAAGGGTCGCTAAGATTGTAGTTTTTATACTTTAGTTCTATCGACAGATCAGGATCACCCAGCAGCTTGTTTACGATATTGGTGAGCTGGGTAGAGGCTGTGCTGGAAAAGATATCACTGATGTTGTTGATCGCGCCGGAACCCACGGTATTGGCTGTTGTTCCACCCCAACCTTCCTGAGGAATAAAAGTGCCCACGAGCAGTAAGGCGGCAACCTGGTCGAACAGGTCCCGGTCATTCAGGTTGATCTGTTTCAGTTTCTGATAGGCGAGCGCCCCTTCCCGCTTTTCTGCCAGATCGATTCCAAAGCTCAGTTTTGGCTCATTGAGGGAGCCGGCCATATGTAGCAGTACATGTACATCCTGCGCAGCTTTGGCGTCTCTCTCTTCGTTTGTTCCGCGAATCGATTCTTTCTCTCGTTCATTCAGCAGGTCGATCAGCCTCGCCCTTCGGGTATAAATAGCGTTGATATCGAGGTTGGTATTCGCAAGAGCACCATTGAAGGCAATGTTACTGCCAGAATTGATGATAAAGTTTCTCCTGAATGCGAGCTGCCTTAAGGTGAAAGTATAGTCCCCCTCTTCTATCTGGTAGTTGCCATACATCTTCATCTCATCGTCCGCTGGCATGTGGAGCTGAATAGTACCGTATCCGCGCGCATTGATCATATCCCCTGTTGAAGGATCCATCACAAGGGTCATCTCGGCAAGTGGATTCATTTCGGCATTGATGGTCAGCGAAAATTTATTCCGTTTCTTTTGAATAAAATTTACCTCTTCCTCATCATAGTCTTTGAAACTTACATAACTGTAGGTATTGATGTCAGCAGTCGTTTTTACCGGAATGTATATGTGCGACCTGCCGGAGGGGGTAGCATTGATGGTCATCGAAACATCGTCCATAGTTCCGCTTACCGTCAGGGATTTTACATTGGCCGTCAGGTTACCATAGAAATCGGAATTCTCATGTTCTTTCAGGTTTAGTACCTCAAAATCAGGTGCGGTAAGGCTAACCCTGTTGAAACGCATATTCCGGAATCGATCGTGTGCTATGCCTCCAGTGAGCTGAGCGATATTGTTTCTGGAATCATAGATGGCTATTTGCCCGAAATCGATGCCTGTGTTGGTAATCTGTAACCGGGCAAATGGAATTTTATAATAAGAACCCAGTATTGTCACTCTGGTAGCAGCAGTATTCAGGACTACGTCGCCCTGAACGTCAGGCTGCGCAGCAGATCCTCCAATGTTGATAGTGCCATTAAGCCGTCCGCTCATCTCACCCAGAAAGTCCGAAACCAGTGGAGCGATCCATGCGACTCTTGCTTCGTTGAATGCAATGTAGCCGTTCAACTGTTGCATGCTGGTGGAGTCAAAAGACATACTGCCTGCAGTTCGAATGGAAGAAGCTCCCAGAAAAACACCAGACTGGGGATCGAGCGTAATAATTTGTTTCCGGGCATCAAAGCTTCCGGCCAGGCGGATCGTGCCAATGAGCTCATCGCCGATGGTCACCTCAGTGGCATGTACGTTCCCTGTCAGGGTCAAGCCATTATAGAGGTGGTCAATACGGAAGAGTGCATCTACCTCACCGTCTGGCCGGTAGTCCGCAATCCCGGCCAGCTTTCCCAGCATATCTACATCCAGATTGTCGACCTCAGCTAACAGGCGCTGAGAAACTTTTTCGTCTTCAGTTCTGATCCTGATGGTCTGAGTGCCCGAAGTGAGCTGAAGATTTCTGATCTGGAGAAAGTTCCTGGCAAAGATCACTTCGTTGCCAGATGGGATATTCCACTGATAATTATGAATAAAAAACTCTGAAGGTTGTAGTCGCAGATAAAGCGAGTCTCCGTGTGCGTACGCTTCTCCGTTGATATTGGAATTGCCGATATTATCGGGAGACTTCGTCTGGACACTGAAGCTCACCGAGTCATTACCGATATGTGCTTCCAGGTCCATCGCGGCAGAGATCAGATCTTCGCCAAGCCCGATATTTTCGATCCTGGTTCTCAATGCCAGCTCCTGATAGTTCCCTGAGCCCCGCAACGCTGCATTCTTCAGGTGGATGTTTCCATAACTGCCAAAGGGGACGAATACGTTAAGTTCCAGATGCTGATTTTCGGTATTGATAGAGCCTTTTACCGTACTGTTGTTGAAGCCCTTCATTTCAGGAAGGAAGACGCCTAACAAGCTATCAATCTCGTCCGTCATCACTGAAAACGTAATCTCCTGCCTCGGTGCATATTGTGTAGGCGCATGTATATAATTGGGCATATACCCCGACAGGTAAAACTGAAGCGAGTGGTGCAGATTGGAGAGCTGGAAATTTCCGCTCAATTCAGCAGTCACTCCATTGGCGGCCACCGAAAGTAGTTTCAGGCCGTCAGCAGTGGTACTGTTGATATAGACCGAGTCAAGATCCAGCCTGTGAACATTGCGGGTAACATCAATATTGTAAAGCTTGGCATAGCCAATGAAGTCATCAATAGTTGTTCCAACGAAATTCAGATCGAAGTCGCCCGAAGCTACAACGGAGTCGTTGGTAAGCTTTAGTTCCTGCAGGTCACTGTTCAGTAGATTACCTCTTGCGTCAATGTCCAGAATATCACCGTTGAAGTCAATGCTACCTGTGAAAGCAAGTGCAAGATTGGGGTCGTCAACCATCAGATTCCCATCGAATCTCCTTTGGGCAAGAATACCATGCGCACTTATTCCTGAGTATGGATAGCCATTTACGTCAAATCGGCTGATCTCAGCATTGAGATTCATCCGGGCTACTTTCGGGTCGAATGCAGCCCCGCTGATCCCTGCCCGGAAACTGATCCTGCCCAGTTTAGATTGACGGAACAAAAGCCCTATGTCAAATCCACTGGAGGTCAGAGCTCCGGAATAGACGGCTGACTGGGGATTGAACCCGGGAATCTTCAGCTTCACATTTGAATGTACAGTTCCCAGATTCGTGGTAAGCTGACCGTTGGCAGCAAAATGTTCAATGAAACCGGCGAAGTCGCCTTTATAATGTGCGTAGGTTAGCTTCTCAAACGCAATTGTTGCGTGCTGCCTCAGATGAGGTGCATACCTGAAAACTGTCTGGTTGGTAAGGAATATGTTTCCGTTCCTCAGATCAATAAAAGTAGAGTTAATGTCCGGTAATCCCGTCATGGCCAGATCTCCACTGATAGTTGTTTCGCCATCTGTGATGAATAGATCGTTACTTTTCAGTCGAGTTACCGTCCCCTCGATATGACCTGCGGCATTGATGACCGCCGGATATTTCTTCAATGCTGGTGCGAAAAAAGCTACATCTCTGGAGTCGATTCTCGAGTTGCTGATGTCCGCAACCATGACAACTTTGTTAATGTAGTCGGTGAAGTCAGGAAAGCGTTCATAATGCATTGCATAGTAATGCTGCAGCTTACTATTATTTGTTTCCAGATAAAGATTATCAGCAATGGAGGCATTGGGTGAGACAGAGACGTCCGCACTCATTTTTTTGATCCTTACACCGCTGCGTTCCTGAGCCGCCAGCTGTTCAATCTTACCGGTTAGTGTGTCGCCGGTTATTCGAATATTTTTTGCCCGTAGGTCGATACCGGTAATGTCCATGTGCTGAGGATCGAACTCCCCTTCATATGCTTCACGGTCGGGAGCAGAATTGAGATCGAAGCGATTGCCTGTAAGGTTCAGTTCAGTTACACGAACCGACCACAACCCCGGGTTGAAGGCCGTAGTATCGATAATACGCTCACGTGGAGGCTGAGGCGGTCGCCCTCCTTCATAGTCACTGATGGAAACCCGGGAGCCGGAAATATCTATGCTTTCAACCGCAACTAGTCTCTTTTTAAGGTCAAACTCATCGATATCGATGCTCACTTCACCAGCATCAATATTTAAATCACTGCCTACCCAGCCATCATTCATGTGGAAACGTACGTTTTCCAGTTCCAGTTTTTTCAGATCCAGTTCAAATGCGTTCTCTTTCTTTGTCGTATCGCGGGGTCCGGTATCAAAAGCATCAACTACAAACTGGTAGTTCCAGACGGCTGAGTCCGGGGTTCTGTAGAGATGGCCATAGGTATTCTTCAGGCCGAGGTAACGGACGACGGGTACTTCATTGCGAAGGATGAACCAGTCGGTAATTCTCACCCTGGCCTCTCCTGCATAAAGCAGCGTGTCGCCCTTCTGGTCGGCAACATATAGCCCTCTGATTAATAAGTGGTTGAGAAAGTCGACGCGTAGGTGGTCGATGCTCACTTTTGTCTCAAGCCTTTCAGACAGGTAGTCAGCAGCCTTGCGGGCAAGGAAATTCTGCACTGGTGTCAGATTGACCAAAATGCCCGTAAAGATGATCAGCCCCAAAACTGTGAGCAATAAGTTTCGGAATATGTTTAGCGTGCGTCGCAGTTGAAGTTCCTCTGTTGATTAGCCTTACAAAAATAGCTCCTGAACTTTACTTCTTATGGGAACATTTGTTAATGAACTCTTGTAAAACAGTATTTATCCTACTCTCTAAGGACAGTTTGAACAAACGATAGTATTTTCGACTTGCATTTCAATCCATCTTAAAAATGAAATTTGCTACAATTTTTGCTTCGGCCTTTTTACTAACTATGTCAGCAAACGCACAAAAACCTGGCGCCTTTACCGGAAAATACCCTGAAACCGCTAAAGTCAACCAGGTGGATACTTTTTATGGAACCGTAGTCGCTGATCCCTATCGCTGGCTGGAAGATGATCTTTCCGCAGAAACTGCAGACTGGGTTCGCCGCCAGAACGAGGTGACTTTTGCTTACCTCGACCAGATTCCATTCAGGGATAAAATCAGAGCCAGACTCACAGAGCTCTGGAACTATGAGAAATTTTCCGCTCCTTTCCGTGAGGGCTCCTGGACCTATTTCTTCAAGAATGACGGGCTTCAGAACCAGGCAGTGCTTTATCGCCAGAGAGAAGGAGGTCAGCCTGAGGTTTTCCTCGATCCTAATACGTTTTCGCCAGACGGGACAACATCATTGGCGGGTATAGATTTCTCAAAAGACGGCTCATTGGCGGCATTTCAGGTTTCAGAAGGTGGGAGCGACTGGAGAAAGGTGATTATTATCAAAACAGATAATAAGCAACGCCTTGATGACACGCTAGTTGATGTGAAGTTCAGCGGTCTTTCCTGGAAGGGGAACGAAGGATTTTACTATAGCAGTTACGATAAGCCTAAAGAAGGCAGCCAGCTTTCCGGCAAAACCCAGGAGCACAAACTTTATTACCACAAACTCGGTACGCCGCAGTCAGAAGATGTATTGGTGTTTGGCGGTGCGGCAACACCAAGGCGTTATGTCGGAGGCTATGTGACCGAAGATCAGAATTTCCTTGTAATATCCGCAGCCAATGCCACCTATGGCAATGAGCTGTATATTCAAAACCTGACCATGTCCAAAGCTCCGATTATTCCGGTAGTAACCGGGTTTGAGCATGAGCAGGACGTGGTTTATTCCGACCAGGGAACATTATTCATACTTACCAACCAGGGGGCGCCAAACAGAAAACTGGTCACTGTCGATGCCGCCAATCCTGTGCCCGCAAACTGGAAGGTGCTTATTCCCCAAACGGATTTTCCGCTTACAGTTTCAACCTCAGGAGGCAAACTATTCGCCAGGTATCTTAAAGATGCCGTATCAGAAGTGCGACAGTACAGTCTTGACGGAAAACTGGAGCGAACTATCGAGCTACCCGGCCTGGGAACGGCTTCAGGTTTCAGCGGGAAAAAAGAAGAGAAGGATCTGTACTACAGTTTCACTTCTTATGTATACCCGACAACAATCTTCCGGTACAAACTCTCTGATGGCAAGTCGGAATTATACAAGAAACCAGAAGTGAATTTCGATCCTGCTGCTTATGAAAGCAAACAGGTGTTTTATACCCAGAATGACGGAACTTCCATACCCATAATCATTACCTATAAGAAGGGGCTGAAACTGGATGGAAAGAATCCGACGATGTTGTATGGATACGGCGGTTTTAACGTGAGTCTGACACCTTCTTTTAGTATCAGTAATCTGGTATTTATGGAAAATGGCGGTGTTTACGCAGTGGCTAACATCCGGGGTGGCGGTGAATACGGAGATCAATGGCATGATCAGGGAACAAAAATGCAGAAACAGAATGTATTCAATGATTTCATTGCTGCAGCAGAGTATCTGATAGAGCAGAAATATACTTCTTCAGAAAGACTGGCGATTTCCGGTGGTTCTAACGGCGGACTTCTGGTTGCCGCCTGTATGTTACAGCGCCCGGATCTGTTCCGCGTGGCATTTCCGGCTGTTGGCGTTCTCGATATGCTGCGTTATCATAAGTTTACTGCTGGTGCAGGCTGGGCCTATGATTATGGAACGGCAGATGATAATGTGGATATGTTCGGATATCTGTTGAAGTATTCTCCTGTCCACAACCTGAAGAAGGGTGCCTGCTATCCATCTACTATGATCACGACCGCTGATCATGACGACAGAGTTGTTCCAGCTCATTCCTTCAAGTTTGCCGCAGCACTCCAGGAAGCTCAGGGCTGCACCAACCCGGCGCTTATCAGGATTGAGACAAAGGCAGGGCATGGTGCCGGAAAACCGACTTCAATGATCATCGATGAGCAAACGGATAAATGGGCCTTTATGCTTTATAATATGGGCCTGACCTATAAGAGATAAATTTCCTTTTTTTCTGAATTAAAGGGGGGGACTTCAATTTTAGAAGTTCCCCCTTTTGGTTCTAGTGGGAGAAGGCACGAAAACAACGCCTATTGCCGTTATAATGTATCTTTCGACGAGTTAGAAAGTTAAAAATCAAGGGTTGCGGCTGGAAATCAGAGGGCGTTTCTGCATATTAATCTTACTGCTTTGCTGGCATGGTGCTCAGGCACAGGGCCAGCCGGCTTCTCCTTTCTCTAACCTGCGTTATAAATCAGTCCCGGTACAGGATTCCCTTTTAGTTGATACAGTCTCGATAGCGCGAGGTAGTTTTTCCATCCATGGGGTTCCGGATAGCCAGTACGTTTTCGATCCTGAACAAGCGCTACTGGTGTGGTTGAAAAAGCCCACACAGGATTCTGTAGCTGTCAGATACCGGGTTTTACCATATTCGCTCACTAAAGTGTTTCATAAAAAACCTTACAGTTTAATTGATTCCACGATCGTTTCCCGGATTTACCGGGCTACGGATGCAAATCCTGAAGCGTTCACATCCTTCAGTCAGCTTGAGTATAATGGTAGCTATGGACGAAGTATTTCACTGGGGAACAATCAGGATGTGGTTCTTAATTCGCAGTTTAACCTGCAGGCCAATGGATACATTCTGGATAGTGTACGGCTGGAAGCTGCCATTACCGATAATACGATCCCTTTCCAGCCGGAAGGGAATACACAACGTTTACAGGAGTTTGACCAGATATATATCAAGCTCTCCAAAAACAGGCATCTTTTGCAACTTGGAGACTACAATCTGGAGAATCCTCCGGGCTATTTTCTACGTTATTTCAAAAGGGTTCAGGGGATTTACTACCAGACGGAATTCAATATGGGAACGGGTGCCACTAATCGGGTGGGGGTGAGCGGTTCAGTTGCCAAAGGGCAGTTTGCCCGAAATATTTTTCAGGGCCAGGAAGGAAACCAGGGACCTTATAAACTAACAGGAAATAATGGCGAACAATTCTTCATTGTCCTGGCGGCTACAGAAAGGGTTTACGTCGACAATATTCTCATGGAAAGGGGGGAGAACGCGGATTACGTAATCAATTACAATACGGGCGAGGTGCGTTTTATGCCGAGGAGAATGATCACCAAAGATTCGAGAATTCAGGTGGAGTTTGAATATCAGGACAGAAACTACCTCAATTCGCTCATCTATGCCTATGATGAACTTCAGGTCGGTCAGAAATGGAAAATCCGGTTTGATTTGTATTCAAATCAGGATGCGAAAAACCAACCTTTTCTACAGAATCTGAGTGGAGAACAAAAGCGCTTTCTTGCAGGTATTGGGGACTCTGTACATCAGGCCTTCTATCCGAATGTGGTCACAGACACGTTTGCTCCCAACAAGATTTTATATCGGTTGACGGATACTACCGTTTCCGGAATCACCTATGATTCTGTTTTTGTCTATTCAATTCATCCCGATAGCGCCCGTTATTCGCTGTCGTTTTCGTTCGTGGGGGAGGGTCAGGGTAATTACCGCATTTCTTCGGCAAATGCTAACGGCAGGGTATATGAATGGATAGCCCCCATCAATGGTATCCGGCAGGGAAACTTTGAGCCTGTTCAGTTACTTGTCACACCTAAGATGCAACAGGTCTTTACACTGGCCGCTCAATACCAGATAGACTCATCTAAGGTGTTGAACGTGGAGCTGGCCACAAGCAACACGGATTCCAATCTCTTCTCCGATCGCGACCAGCAAGCGCACTGGGGTATGGCTTCCAAAATTCAGTATGCTGAATCAAGGAGTTTGGGAGAGAAGGACAGTTCCGGTCTGGCCAGGTGGAAATGGAATAATCAAATCTCCTATGAATTTGTGCAGGACCGGTTCAAAGCTATTGCCCCTTTCAGGAATGTAGAGTTCAACAGGGACTGGAATGTGCCTTTCGAGGGCCCCAGGCCAGATGAGCACCTGGTATACGCTACTACAAAGTTGAGTAATGACCGGGCAGGTTCGATGGGATATAATTTTTCCTGGTATCAAAGAGGGGCCGATTACAGGGGTGTTCGGAATATTTTCAGTTACGACTACAACCGAAAGCGCATCCGTGGCGGGATTCTGGGGAATCTGCTTCAGGCAGAGGATACTTTTCAGCGTTCGGGATTTTTCAGACCCGTTGCGTTTGCAGAGTATCAGATTCCTGCCTTGCGAAATACCTACCTCGGTGGACGGTACGAGCTGGAGCATAACGAAATCAGAAATAAGGAAGGCGGTCAGCTACTGCCGAATGCTTTTTCATTTGATGTCCTGACGGCCTACCTGCGTACACCCGAACAACAGAAGACCACCTGGACTTTATCCTGGTTTACCAGACGGGACAGGGCTGTAAGGAATGATCAGTTCCATCAACAGAACCATAGTAACAACATTGACCTAAGACTCGGGTTCTACCAGTGGAAGAATCACCAGCTAAACTTTACCGGAACCTGGAGACAACTGGTCGTAGATGATACCTCGATCAGCAATCTGAGGCCGGAGGAGACACTTCTTGGCCGGCTAGAATACACTGGTTCTTTACTGGGCAATGTGGTCTCACTTAATACGCTTTATGAGTTCGGCTCAGGGCAGGAGCAAAAGCAGTCGTATACCTATGTAGAGGTTCCTGCGGGTCAGGGTATGTACACCTGGAATGACTACAACGGGGATAATGTCCAGCAGGCAAACGAGTTTGAGGTGGCAATCTATCAGGATCAGAAGCGTTTCGTAAAGGTCTTCACCCCAACCAACGAATACGTAAAGGTGAATTATGTCAGTTACAATCTTAGTGTGGGAATTGATCCCGGCTATTTCTGGCAGGGTAAGGAACCTTTACGCTGGCAAAAGTTTTTGTCAAGATTTACTTCTCAGACACAGCTACAGATCTCTAACAGACTCCTGGCAGACGAGGGGCTCAGAGCGTATAACCCCTTTCTGGATGTGCTTCGTGACGCGAGCATTATTCTTACGAATAGCGCTCTCAGTAACAATATCTATTTTAACAGGAATAATTCCCGTTGGGGCCTGGACTATAATCAGATTTTCAATACCGGAAAGCAGTTACTGGTATATGGGGTAGAGGGAAATAGTCAGCAACAACATCTCTACCGCGCAAGGTGGAATATCGTTCGTCCATTGACTGTGTTATTATCCGGCAGACATGGCACGAGGTCCTACCAGTCAGCTATTGAAGACAAGAGGACTTATGAGGTTCAAACCTGGTCGGCAGAACCCGCGATAACCTGGATTCATCGTTCACTACTTCGCCTGACCCTTAGCTATAAACAGGAACAGAGGGAAAATGCTGTGGTTTATGGTGGCGAACATGCCGGTTTGAAGAGCCTGAATTTTGAATTACGGTATTCCCGACCGACGACAGGGGTTATCCAGGCCAGGCTGGGGCTTACGGAAATAGAATTTAATGGTGTCGTCACTGATCCGGTAGCTTTCGTGATGCTGGATGCTTTGCAGCGAGGCAGTAACTATACCTGGTATCTGAACTGGGAGCGTCGTATCGGAAAAGGAATTGAACTTTCATTGGAGTACGAGGGACGTAAACCCGGTGATACCGAGATTATTCATACAGGCAGGATGTCGCTACGGGCAATTCTCTGAGAAATGGCTTCAATAGTTAACTTAGCTGTCCAAACGATAAGGCATAATTTTGCTGATAACCTAATACCGGGTTGGCAAATTCAAGATATATCTGATGATCGAAGTCAGGAACATACATAAAAGCTTTGGAGAAAAAGTTGTGCTGGATGGCGTTTCCGCTACCATGGAACCCGGCAAAACCCATTTGATCATCGGCGCAAGTGGTAGTGGTAAGACGGTGTTTATGAAATGCATGGTGGGACTCATGAAACCGGACACGGGGAACATCCTTTATGAGGGAAAGGATATTCTGAACATTGATCCGGATGACCTCAAAGAAATCCGCCAGCAGATCGGGATGTTGTTTCAGGGGTCTGCTTTATTTGATAGTATGACGGTCGAGAACAACGTACGTTTCCCCCTCGATATGTTTACACGCGACACAAGGAAGGAAAAATACAGAAGGGTTAACGAAGTATTGTCACGGGTTAATCTGGAAGGCGCTAACAAAAAATACCCTGCAGAGATCAGTGGAGGGATGAAAAAAAGGGTGGCACTAGCCAGAGCATTGGTCCTGAATCCTAAATACCTTTTTTGTGATGAGCCCAATTCAGGGCTTGACCCTCAGACCGCAATGGTTATTGATAAACTGATCAAGGAACTGACGATAGAGTATAATATCACGACAATTATCAATACCCATGACATGAACACGGTCATGGAAAGTGGAGATCATATTATCTACATGCACAAGGGGAGAAAGAAATGGGAGGGATCCAGCAAGGACATCATATTCAGTGATGATGATGATCTGAATAATTTCATCTTCGCTTCGGATTTCCTGGCAAAAGCAAAGGAAGTCAGTCGGCTGGAAGCAGAAAAAGTTCGGGGGCAACGTCCGGGAACTCAATAATATTGTGAAGTTTCCCAGTTAAGGGGAAAAATTATTACATAAAATTTTGTTTTCTTAAAAAGGAAGTTTAACTTAGTATTCACAAGAATGAAAAAAGCCGGTAGAAACCGGCCTTCTAATCTAGAATTGATTACCCATTACAATCTTAATCTCTTTCACTACAAATGTGCTGTTTCGACGGCACATTTTCATTTTATATGGTTGCGGCTTCCTCTTACCTTCTGACGAAACCTTAATTTCTTGTTTGTTACAGATATAGACGCGAAGTGCGGGATAAACGTTGGTTTGCTATCTGAAGAACCTCACTTTTCTAACAACCCTCAATTCGTTATCTGGACAGGGCAAAGCTAAGAAGTAATTTGCTATTGCACCCAATTCGTTTAATTTTGCGGCCACATTTTACAATTAATTAAGAAACTCATGGCGGTACTAGTAAATAAAAGCTCCCGGGTAATTGTTCAAGGCTTTACGGGCACAGAAGGAACCTTCCACGCAGGACAGATGATGGAATACGGTACTAACGTTGTTGGTGGCGTTACTCCAGGTAAAGGTGGAAGTACCCACCTGGATCGTCCGGTATTCAATACGGTAAAAGATGCCGTAGACAATACAGGTGCTGATGTTTCTATCATATTTGTACCCCCGGCATTTGCTGCTGACGCGATCATGGAAGCATCAGATGCAGGTATCAAAGTGATTATCTGTATTACCGAAGGTATTCCGGTGCAGGACATGGTGAAAGCCCGCGACTTTATCAAGGGAAAGAACTGTCGTCTGATCGGGCCAAACTGTCCGGGCGTCATCACGGCAGACGAAGCAAAAGTTGGCATTATGCCAGGTTTTGTGTTTAAGAAAGGTACTATTGGTATCGTGTCTAAATCAGGTACATTGACATACGAAGCTGCAGATCAGGTGGTGAAAGCAGGACTCGGTATCACTACAGCCATCGGTATCGGCGGCGACCCGATTATCGGCACTACTACCAGGGAAGCTGTTGAATTATTGATGAATGATCCTGAAACTGAAGGGATCATCATGATCGGGGAGATCGGTGGTAATATGGAAGCAGAAGCAGCCAATTGGTTGAAAGATAATATGCGCAAGCCGGTTGTTGGTTTCATCGCAGGACAAACAGCCCCTCCGGGACGCCGTATGGGCCACGCAGGTGCTATCATCGGCGGTGCTGACGATACAGCGGAAGCTAAAATGAAGATCATGGAAGAATGTGGTATTCATGTAGTGGCCAGCCCCGCAGATATTGGCAAAACCATGGCAGCAGTATTGAAGAAAGAGCCAGTAGGATAAGAATATCTGTTCTGGTAGATTTCATAAATTGTAAAGGCTCCGGAAGGAGCCTTTTTTAATATGCCAAAGAACTCTTTCTTTAACAATTTTTTCTCCTGCTCAGGAAATGCTGCCTCCCTAATTTTGCTATATGGTACCTAACAGGATATCCATTTGGTTAATGTCTCTTTTATTATGGGGAAGTTCCTGCGCAGGACCAGAAGCAACTAATACTAAGGTTTCAAACGTTTTCGGTGGTATGACAGAAATGAATAACGATTCTAACGAACAGGGACTGGCAATAGCAACTTTCGGGGCGGGTTGCTTCTGGTGTACGGAAGCTCAGTTTCAGCAACTGAAAGGAGTGGTTACAGTAGAATCAGGGTACAGTGGCGGGCACGTAGAAAATCCTACCTACAAAGCAGTCTGCTCAGGAACTACAGGACATGCCGAAGTAACTCAGATCCGGTACGACCCTTCCGTGATCAGTTTTGATGAGCTACTGGAAGCTTTTTTTATCTCCCATGACCCTACCCAGCTTAATAGACAAGGTAATGATGTTGGTACCCAGTATCGCAGTGTCGTGTTTTATCATTCCGAAGAACAAAAAGAAAAGGCGAACTATTACATTGATAAACTCGACCAGGAAAAAGCATACAGCTCTAAAATTGTTACGGAAGTAAGCCCATTTACCGTTTTTTATAAGGCAGAAGACTATCATCAGGACTATTACAGTCTGAACAAGTCTGAACCTTACTGCATGTTCGTTGTAAAACCTAAACTGGAAAAGTTTCAGAAGGTCTTTAGTAAAAAGCTGAAAAACAGCAATTGATACTTAATGGTTCTGCATTGCTATTGAATCTTCGGGAACGTCCTAAACCAGTTTCTCTTTATCAAGGCCAACAAGGTCAAGACGGATATTTTTGAGCTCAGCCTGGGTCCTGAAATTGTCTATTACCTCAATAATATCATGGTCGATCACCCTCGACCGTGTGCCGTCTATTACAATCGTTGCATTTTCCGGAACGTGATTGAGCATCTGCAGAAAGCTGGCTTTATTGAGGAATGATACCTCCTCCGCAAGGACCACATTATATTCAAGCTCCTTACCGGCCACTCTTCTATTCTCTGTAATGTAATAGGAATTCCTGTAGTTATTTCTCAGAATGAAGAATACTGCAACTACAAGCCCTATTCCAATACCTCTGAGCAGATCTGTAAACACAACCCCTGCAACAGTGGCCATAAAGGGTACAAACTGACTCCAGCCTAATCTGTACATCTGTTTGAAGACGGTCGGTTTCGCAAGTTTATAACCTACAATTATCAGTATGCAGGCCAGCGAGGCAAGGGGGATCAGGTTGAGTACAGTCGGTATGGCAATGACGCAAAACAGTAAAAGAAATCCATGAACGACCGCTGAAACCTGAGTCCTGGCTCCAAAAGAGATATTTGCCGAACTTCTGACGATCACCTGCGTGATCGGTAGACCACCTATCATTCCTGAAATCATATTTCCAAGCCCCTGAGCCTTCAGCTCTCTGTTTGTAGGGGTAATCCTGTGTAATGGATCCAGTTTGTCTGTAGCTTCCACACATAACAGCGTTTCCAGGCTGGCCACTACTGCTATTGTTGCGGCAACAATATAGACTTCAGGATTACTGAATGCGCTGAGATCAGGCATCGTGAACTGAGCTGCAAATTCCGCTGCAGAACTGGCCGTAGGAATCTGAACCATCTGAGAGGCAGCTAACTGTAGCGAAGGCCATTGACTCTGGAATAACCAGGTTAATCCGATACCCATCAGCACAACCACAAGTGGACCTTGTAATATCTGAAAGATCCTGTGTCTGGAACTCAGATAGGTATCCCACAACAACAGAATAGCCATTGAAATCGCTGCAATAATTATCGCACCCGGGGTAAATAGCTGAAATGCCTGTTCAAGCATGGTAAAGGTATTCTCGCCGCCTGGTAGCGTGAAGGATTCACTACCTTCAAATTCAGCATCATACCCCAGTGCATGCGGAATCTGTTTGAGGATGATAATGATACCAATACCGGTCAACATGCCCTTGATCACGCTAGACGGAAAATAGTAAGCGATAACCCCCAGACGGAGGAATCCCATCAGTAGCTGTAGCACACCCGCCAGCGCCACAGCAAGCAGAAACACGTTCCAGGACCCGAGATCTTCAATAGCATTCAGGACGATAACAGCAAGACCTGCTGCAGGACCGCTCACGCCAACCTGCGATTTACTCGCGGCACCAACAATGATACCCCCCACTATGCCTGCAATCAGACCCGCGAACAAGGGAGCACCTGATGCCAGCGCAATTCCAAGACAGAGAGGTAAGGCGACAAAGAAAACTACCAGACCGGCAGAAGCATCCTGTTTAAAGTGACGTAAAATCTGCTTCATAGAGTTGATTTTGTTGTGATATCTGACAACCCTTTGTTTGACTTCGGAACAGCAGAATCCGCATGCAAGGACAATGCCAGCCTCACTCTAAGCAATATATGGAATATTTTCTATGTTTCAGGTTTAGACCGATGGCATACTTCTATATATGTGTCAATGGCGTTTGCCTGTCACGGCTGTTACACGAGCCTAATGGATTCGGTTGCAGCCGTTTCATAGAAATTTCGTAACTTTTAGGTACAATGATGGGGTAATGAAATGGGCGTTTAAAATAAAGGATAAGATGAAGGCTGCGACTGTTCTGGCTGTCATTCTTGTCATAATTATTTCCGGAAATTTTTTCATGCGGGAGCGGTTTTCAAGTCTCGATAAAACGATGACTTCCATGTACGATGACCGCCTGAAAGTGTCAGCCTATATTTATGAGATCAGTAATCATCTTTATCAGAAGAGACTGATTCAGACAGATGATTATCTCGTAGAAACGAGCAGGGTTGCGGAGGAGGTTCAACAGCACGATAGTGCGATCCTGTCACTCATGACCCAGTATGAGACCACGTACCTTACGGCGAACGAGGAAAAACAGTGGGAAGCGTTCAAGGCGCATCTGATAGCATATAACCAGACGGATGATGTTCAGGGTAGCCAGAATTCCAACGCCGAGGCATTACTGAGCCGGCGGTTCGATCAGGTACTTCAGGATCTCAATGCGCTTAGTAGTATACAAATCGAAGAAGGAAGCCAATTGAGGAATGACACGCACTCCATAGTATCTCACAGTTTGATCCTCTCTATTCTGGAAATCGCACTCTTAATCGTTCTGGGTTTGTTCACACTTGTGATACTAAGTGCTACTGACAACAGGATTTTCAAGCAGGTGCAGGAAGATGTCCGTCTAAACTGATCTGAATGAAGCCCTTTCCTTCTGATACGGCAGCCCCCCCCAAAAAAAAAGCTGCCTGTCACGAGGCAGCTTTAAACAATAGGTCTGAAACTTAATTAAATGCTTCGTCAATTATCCTTTGTTGTTCTACGGCGTGCATTTTGCTGAATCCGGTCGCGGAAGCGGCACTAGGTGGACGGCAGATAAATTTCATTGGGAACTCATCCCAGAGATTTAGTTTAAGAAAACCTACAGCACCCTTATTCCTTGGCTCTTCCTGTACCCAGATCCACTCGGCATTCTTATACTTGCTCTTTAGCGCATTTAACTGTTTCAACGGCAGGGGATGAATCTGTTCCAGACGGACAACCGCAACATCTGTACGTTTGTCTGCCATTTGCCTGTCGCTCAGTTCAAAGTATATCTTACCGGAGCAAAGAATCACGCGTTTCACTTTTGAAGCAGTCTTAACG